>CASFRM010000044.1 GCA_949297185.1 uncultured Pseudomonadota bacterium | reverse complement strand
TCTATGCCTAAAACCATCGGACATTGTGCGTTTTGCAGTTCTTTGTTTTTCCTTATATAACCTTGCTGAAACCATCTTTCTATACTCGAATCGCTGACACCAAAATCTTGGCTTAAATCCTTTTTGGACACGCCTTCACAATGCTTGTGAAAAACTTCTCGCTTCAAACTTTCCATTGCTTGTTGGTGTTTTAACAAACCTTGCGGAGCTGAATTAAAATAACAGCCACAGTCTTGACAACAATATTTATGCGTCTTAAATCGTAAAACACTGGCTTTCTCTCCAATGCTTATATTCTTGATATTGCGTATAAATGTGTCTTTGCAACGCAAATGATAACTCCCGCATTTGGGGCAATAATATTCGGTTTCATCTTCGCATTCTAAGATAATTTTATTGCCTTTTATTGCTTTTTTTATCTTGATGTTTTCGTTGTTTGTCAGTATCATATCCACAGGCATAAGCAGTCCTCCAAAATAGGTTTGTGGTGAACTGATTATAATACTTTTTATAATCTTGAGAACTGCTTTTGCCCCCATTTTTGACGTAGAGCCGAATTGATATGGAAGCTGGCGGGGCGATTGTTTTGGCATATGTGCTTTTGATTATTTTTGTGTTGGCAATAATATATTTTGTTATACAGGTGCCAATATATATTGCTAAAACGCGCGGTATTAAAGACGGAGAGCTGACTACGATTGTGGTATTGAGTTGGTGTGGTCTGGTGGTCGGGGTGACTTGGTTCTTGGCTCTGATTTTTGCTTTAGTTTGGAAACCGGCTAACTGGGTTGATAAAACCAGTGGTGCTCAAAATAATGTCGGGGCTTTGGATGCTTTGGCAAAACTCGGAGAGTTGAGAGATAAAGGGTTGCTTACGGAGCAGGAATTCCAGAACGAAAAAGCTAAGTTGATGAAAAGTTTGTGAGGATTGAGAACATGGGGTTCTATCTGAAAAAAGGCTTTAATTTAGGGCCGGTGCGGATTAATCTGTCAAAATCAGGACTTGGTGTGTCTGTCGGGGCTAAGGGATTGCGCCTTGGTACGGGCCCAAAAGGGAGCTATTTGCATGCCGGCAGGCAAGGATTGTATTACCGCAAAAGCTTGGGCGGCAAATGGTGGCTAGTTATTGTTGGTTTGGCAATCGTGGCCGGAGTGGCTTATTGGTTGCTGAGTTCAGGCATTGTAACGGTTAATTTATAAGCCTAGAACTCTTTTTGTCCTTCGCAATAGCGCTTGATAGTGGAAAATACTTTTTGGTAATAGCTGTCGTCATGAGGGACAAAGTCTGATAACCAGAAATAGCCGGTTTTGTATTCGGGGGTATTGGTATCGGCATTGCGTACCAAGCCAGAAGAGTAGATTTTATCCACCTTATGGTTAAACAAGTTTTGCAGGTCTTCAAGGTCGAAGTCAAAAATGCCGTCAACCTCATCTTCGGATAAGTGCAAGTCTTTGAAATCTTTATTTACTTCACATAAGTAAGTAGGGTTAAATTCGTTATCAATATAATCATCTTCACGCACGGATTTTTTGGTGGTGAAGAGTTTGACCAATTTTTCAGGCGCGACTTTGAGGCCTAATTCTTCCTCAATCTCACGGATGCCGTCACGGTTCTGTTCCCCGTGGCGGAGGTGCCCGGCCGCTGATGAAGCTAAAAGGTTGGGATATAAGCGTTTATTTTTACCGCGGAGCTGAAGCCATATGTGGCATTTGTTGTCAGGGGTACGTTTGATTATCCAACAGCGAAATGCCGTATGCCACAGGCCTTCCTGATGAACTTGTTGCTTGGTGGCAGTGCCGAGCGGGTTCATATTTTCATCATAGATGTCGATTAATTCATCAGTCATAAGGGCCTCCTTCAAGTGGTTTATGTGGCGGTGAAGATTACTCCTTCGACATTTTGTCCGGCTTCTTGCCGTAAGGTTACGGAATATTGATTTATAGTAGAATAGCCGATTTTCCTTAACAAAGTGTTAATCGCGTCAGGGTTGTGCTTAAAACGTCCGGTTGTGGTCAGCTCAAAAGGCGTGTTTGCATTACTCTTTTCAACCGAAAAGCAAATCGGATGCGGGAAAGTTCGCTCCAAAAGCGTGGATAAATCGCCAAAGTAGCAAAAGA
>CASFRM010000043.1 GCA_949297185.1 uncultured Pseudomonadota bacterium | reverse complement strand
CTTAGGTCGCCTCATGATACACTAATGTATCATGCCTGTATTTGTACACCAGCCCGACGGCTTAGTCAATATCCTGTGAAAAAATAAATTAAAAATTGTTTGTAAGTTAACCTACTTTAGTTTTAACCTTATTTTCAACTTTTGAGATTATGATTATCATAATTTAATATTTTGGAGTTTTTAATATATGAAAAAAGTTGCTTTAATATGTGGTTTAATTGCTTTGATTATCGGGTGTCTTTCTTGGTTTTATCAAAAACAAGAAGTTGAAGATAAAGAACAAATGCTAATAGAGCAAGAAACTGAAAAATATAAACAAGACTGTTTTGAGCAATCTTATCCTAAAGATTTGAGCTCTATTAATATGTATAACGATGAAATGAAATGTTTGGACAGGAAATATCATCAATGTTTGAAAGGCATGATTATTGCTAAAATAAACGAATTAGCAGCAAAAGAAGATGCTCAAAAAATGATTGATGGGCTCAATAAATTTGAAGAAAGCGTGCTTTCCTTATATTGGGATTTGTATAATCGCGAAGATTACGGCGTTATGGGTCGGGGGGTTAATGATGCCGCTCTTGGGCGTTATTATGAATACCTGTTGTCAGACATCATTAACTTCAAGTATATATCAACTTACCCCAATCCATCATAAATTTTAGTTAGGATATTTTAATAATAATTCCAAAGCTCGTTGCCGTTCGTCAATAGAGCGGTTTTTCTTTATGCTGTTTTGCATATTTTCTGAACTATTTTTGAAATATTTCTTATAACCTCGTTCATCATAGATTTTATTGATAATATCTTCATCACTAAGATTAGATGCATCATTACCCAATGCTTTGTGAATAAGGTTAGCACCTCCTTTACCTCCAAATTGTACAGATACTGAAAAAATAGCATCTTTTATAACAGGTGAGCGCGAGTCAAGATTTAGTCCCTTAATATCATTTATTCCATTTATTGTCGTGTTATAATTATTTTTAAGTACAAAATTATGTTGTGAAGCCAAAAACTCAGCGTTTTGTGAAAGATTTTTCCAAGCTGATTTAAAGGTATCATCTCCTTGCTTTGCCGCATCAAAACCACCGGCTTGTTGAAGCGTGTTATAAAAGTCTTTATATTCTTCTTTGTTTTTCATATAATTGAGATAATCTTTCATTGTTCCTGGCCCTGTAGCAATTTGATAAGTACCATAGCTGCAGCCACCTGTTTTATCTGCCTCACAATTATTAAACAGATTTTTCCCATTATCTGTTTCTCCTTTTGCACTCAACATGCCTAATTGGTATTCCGGCAGAGCATTATAGGATGGCTGCAAGGAAACTACATCACTTCCCGAATTCGGTAAAGAATTTTGAGCCAATTGATATGGTTGAGAATGAGTGCTGAACGAATTTTGTTGAGGATAGAGAGCCGAACTTGCATTCAAATTCAAACTTTGCATATTATTCGGATTAAAAATCGAACTGTTGTTTAAGCCTGAATTTAAAGTGCTGTTACTATTCCCCCAAGCATTATTCTGATATTGTTGCAACCGGTCTGTTAAATCCTCCAAATTATATTTTGAAGGTGCCGTAGTTTGGTATTGGTTTCTATTCCAAGCACGTTGATATTGGTTAAACAGATTGTTGTTTCCAAACAAATTCCCCGAAAGCGTATTATTATTGTTTTGCGCTAAAGGAGTGTTGTTCAGTCCCCATTGGGTAGAGTTATTGTTTTCTTGCCAAAAGGTTTGATTTTCACTTCCTAACCTATAACTTTGCGGCCAAGATAAGCTTTGATTCTGGTTGCTATTTCCCAAACCATAACTCTGTTCGGTTTGGTTCTGCCCAAAGGTATTCACCGTATTGTCAAACTGATTATTATTCATATTCTCAATATTGTCGTGAATATTTGAAGAGCCGAAACCGTAGTTATTGTTTGATGAACTTCCCCAGAAATTAGTGCCATACTGCGGAGCGGAAAACTCCCGCAGGCATCACTTGGCTGTTTCATGATTAGGACAAAAAGTCGCGTTGCTTTTTGCAAATATTTATTGTTTTCGTGCTTTTATAAAAGCAAAAATAAGTGATAAAACTGCCCCGCAAGCACCACAATACATTAGCCCATACGCAAATTTCGCAAAGAAATCATCAGAGTAATTTATAAAAAATTGGATGATTAAAAAAATAAGAAGAGCCAATATCATAAAATATGTAACCCAACCAATCGCAGACAGGTAATATGATGTTTTAGGATATTTTATAGCAACAAACGAAACGTATTGAGGTGTTTTATTAAAACAGAGCATTACCAAAGAAACAAGAAAAACAATAAATAAAATATCTCTCAGAATTTCAAAATTAAATAAAGAAAAGGAAGTATCAAAAACTCCGTATAAGCCTCCAAGCAATAAGGTTTCTTTCTGTATTAATTTCATGAGTATATCCTCCTTTTCTTTAAATATAATGTTAATTATTTGATTTTTTATTAACAGATTGACAACTTTCTTGATAAGCGTTCTGTCCTTGAGCAAGTGCAGCACCTATCTGAGAAGATAAATTATATGCATTTATATATTTACCGATAATCGGGATTCGTTTAATAGCAGAATCTGCAGCAGGTAAACCGGAAGAAAATGGCTTTTCAACAGCTGTATCCTTCCTAATTTTAAGAAAATTGTCAACCACACCATGTGCGGAACAGTCACGATTATAACGAGAATAACTGTTGTATGGATGAGGCATATTATCTTCTAATTTTTTTCTATTCTCAATATTGTCATGAATGTTTGAAGAGCCGAAACCATAGTTATTGTTTGATGAACCGCCCCAAAAGTTGGTGCTATATTGCGGATATCCTTTGGTTATACCTTGTTGGTTAAAGTTGTTAATCATTTGTCCTTCTTTCTGTTGCCGAAACATTTGATAAGCCAACTCATCTCGTACAGAAAAATTACTATGGTTAACACCATAGGTATCAATCTGATTTTCACCGTTCTGATAACCAAGCGGTGATTT
>CASFRM010000042.1 GCA_949297185.1 uncultured Pseudomonadota bacterium | reverse complement strand
TCCTTCCCATATAGTCAAAAGCGGTAGAAGGTTTATAATTTTGCTCCAACAGCCAGTTTTCAAAATTCTTCAACATCTTAAAATCTCCTTTATCAAAAATTTAGTCAATAAACACCGGCTCAGAAAACACAGCCACCATAACCCGCTGCAATCTTTTACACTCAGCCAGGCAATCGCTAAAATATTGATAAGGTGTTGGAAGAATTGTATTGTTAAATTTTACATACCACATTGTTTTTCCTTTCATAAATAATTGTCTTGCTCATTAACTATTTATATTATGCGGTATATTTTCCCATCCGCGAGCCCCTAAAACGCACAAACCTGATGACATTTTGCTACGATTTGGACGGGATTGCTAAGAAACAGATGGAAATTAACTCTTTGACATTAAGAACAGAAAGTTAATCACTTACATAAAATCCAATGAAGTTACAAAATTCGCATGAAATGACAATCTTATTATATCCCAAAACGACAAACTGTATTCGAACTGGTTAAGTTATTGAAAAATAAAGATAGTTGAGAGAGTTGGTTCGTATGGATAGTAAAAAAGGCTAGGTTTGAAAACATATTATGCGAACCGCAAAATATTCTTAAAAAACAAGAGGTTAGACCTAAAAATCTAACCTCTACCTATCTTGGCTGGGGTGGCTGGATTCGAACCAACGAATGTCGGCACCAAAAGCCGATGCCTTACCACTTGGCGACACCCCAATCTTTTAAGGCATGCGCTATATGTAGAATAAAAAAATATTAAATGCAAGAACTTTTTTTATCATCTTCATATTATTTTTATCACATAAAGAAAATTTTGGTATTAAAAAAGTGTTTTTAGTTTCAGCAACTATAATTTTAAAATAAGTTTATTTTATTTTGAAAATTGTTGTTGAAAATTGTTATTAAAAAATGTATAAAAAACTGCATTATTCAATAACCAGAGATAATCAGATGAATAATGTTGCAAATAAGTCGACCAGTGAGGTCGTAAAACAGTTTATGAAAATTACCGAAACTTCTGAAGTCTTTCTTTATGGCGGTGCTGCAATAGACCGGTATATTGATCATGATGCAAAAATTATGGATTATGATATAGCTATTGCTGATCCGGCTGAATATGCCAAAGCTATTAATCGGTTGCGTGATTGGGGATTTGAAGTTGCAAAGCCTCGGATTACCCATAACCTTTCAACAATTGCCAAACACCCTGATTTTGGTATTTTTGATTTGGCGTGTATGAATATTGAAAATAACGGTATTTATAATTTGGAAAAATTTTATATTCAGTTTTCAGCTGATTATCCGAGTGGTAGGGCTGTCGATAAATATCATACGGTTCGTGCGTTAAGAGAGGGGCGCGCAGAAATTGTCAACAATCCGGATAATGAACCGGCTTATCATTTGTTGCGGCGTTTTGCAGTGTTGGCAGGAAAATATAATTTATCGTTGGTGCGCAACGGTATTAATAAAAAAACGATAGATATAATTGAACGCCGCTTAAAAGAAACGCCTTTATCTAAAGAAAATGAGCATGATCGGGTGCGTTGTCTTTCCAGGTTTTTGGGCGCGGCATTGCGTGCAAAAGACACTTCGCGCTATTTGCGGGAAATCGGGCAAACAGGGTTATTGCGTTTTGCTTATCCGGAAATTAATAATTTATTGGCAAATGACAAATTTACGGAAAGTGTAGATGTGCAAAAATGTAAAACTAAGTTTGATTTGGTACGGCTGATGTTTGATAAAACTCAAAATAAAGATGCATTGATTGATGAAATTGGTCTTTTGGCAAAACGTGAGGCGGATAGGGAAGAACCGAAATTACTTAATGAAATTCGGTTGGTTATGAGTGCGCCGGCATCTAAAAAACGTCTTGAGCGTTTGCTTTATCCGGTTTTTGCCCATATCCAGCATAAAGGGAATAATAACTTATGAAAATAACGATTTTAGGCTCAGGTTCCGCATACGGAACACCGATGATTTTTAATGATTGGGGCGGATCAGATTCCGGTGATCCGCGCAACAGGCGGCTGCGGGCTTCTGTTTTTTTGGAAGATGAAAATAAACGTTTGTTGGTTGATGCCGGTCCGGATTTGCGTGAGCAAATTAATCGGGAAGGTATTAGGGATTTTGATGCCGTGTTGTTGACACATGCTCATTATGATCATATCGGCGGTGTTCCGGAGTTGCCGCGCGCCAGTAAAATTCTGGGGCATAAAATAGATGTGTTTGCATCAAAGGAAACGCTTGAGGAACTTAAAAACTGTTATGCGTATTTGTTTGCCGGCATTGGCGAACCGGATAGCGGTGGGCTTGTCTGGCATGTGTTGCACGAAGGCAAAGAAAATGTTGCCGGTTTGGATTTAAACGTGTTTTTTGTGCCGCATCATCATATGCAAAGCAGCGGCTTTCGTTACAAAAATTTTGCTTATGTAACAGATTGGCAAGCACTTCCGGAATATGCACGCACACAAATTGACGGGGCTGATTTGCTGTTGGCAGAGTGCAACAACGGCATGGAACCGATGCAAAACGGACACAGCAGTTGGCCGGAAATTGCGGAACGATTGAAAAACTTGAAAATTAACCGGGTTGTTTTGACACATTTGTCGGCAAGAGTTGATTATCGGACTTTACAAAATCAGGTGCCGGAAGATGTACAAGTTGCTTATGATCGGATGGTTTTGGAGATTTAAAAGTAATGCCAAAATAAAAAAACGGTTTAAAGAAATTTTCTTTAAACCGTTTTTTTTGATTAGATTGCTTTTACTTTTTCAGCAAAGCGGCAATGGCTTCAAGCACTTTCTTTCCTTCTTCGGTAGAAGCCAAGCTTTCCAGAAAACCGGCTGCGGCATATCCACCTTTGGGCGATAATGCATCGCTTGCATTTTTAATGCCGTCTGTTACATTTCCGGCACCGGCAATGATCTTAATGTCAGCTTCTTTCAAGTTTTCGGCCTGTTTTAAGCCGACACGTTCATTGGCCTCAATTTGGCGCGTTTTAACCAGATAATCCTGGTAACCGGTATTTGAGCCGATCTCTTTGGCAAGTGCGGTTTGAGCCGTAACGGATGCCATCTGCATACGTTCTTCTTGTAGTCTGAAAACCACGCGCTAGGCGCGTGGTTCCAAAGAGCTTATAGCTTTGCACATAAAAAACTCCTTTGCTATTATGTCTGAGACGGTCTGGC
>CASFRM010000041.1 GCA_949297185.1 uncultured Pseudomonadota bacterium | reverse complement strand
GTTTCAATAATGCTGTAAGCACTACCAAAGTCAGATGCAACTTCACGTAATTTTGAAATAGCCCCTTCAATTTGCTCTAAGTATCCATCAATTGCTGTATTTCCTTTTTTGATGGCAGCATCTTGAGCCGTGGCTAAGGTTTCTTTAGCCGTCTCTAGTGCTTGTAATTTTTCTTCTTTTTCATCCGGACCTGCCGTATCATAGGCTTGTTGAGCGTTTTGAACGGCTTTTTCTTGCGTACTTAAATCCGCACTCCAAGCCTTATCAGCAATTTTATCCAACCCAAGACCATAACCATCATCTGCATCAGATGAACCGCATACCAGGTTGACACCGGTAACAGTGATTGAGGTTCCCTCAGCTCCCATATATTCGTTAAAACGAACCTTTAAGGAATCTCCCTCAGCCGTATTTCCGGCTCCGTAAATTAAGTTAATCCCTTTATAGCCCGAGTCTTTCGCAACCCCATCTATTTGGTCCAAAACTTCATTTAATCGAGTAGCGTATTTTTCACGTTCTTCCAAATCGGTGGTATCGCGGGCCGAGTTGGCAATAGATTTTGCCTGTTCTACCAAGGCAGTTATTGATTCAATACCTTCGTTGGCGGCTTTTACGGTTTGAATCCCTTGAGTCATACTATCTAGCAAAGATGACAAATCGCTTGCTCGGTTGTTTAAGGATTGTGCCGTATAATAGCTTGAAGGGTTATCAATTGCGGAGTTAACTTTCAAGCCCGTTGATAACCGGTTTTGAGTCGTGCTCATTAACTCGGTTGTATTTTTTAGTGATAGTAGGTTAGATCGCATACTTGCGGTTAGTGTAATATCAGCCATTGCTTTTCTCCCAAATTTCTGTTGGTTATAACCTTCTAAACGATTGAAATCTTGATCCCTCCTTCCTCATTAGGAAGAAGGAGGGAATAAAGATTAAAACTAGAACAAGCTCAATACGGACTGGCTTGCCTGAGAAGACAAGGACAATGCATTAATAGCAAGTTGCTGTCTGGTTTGCAGAGCCAACATATTGGCTGATTCTTCGTTCATATCGGCCAAGGTTAAGTCGTCGGCACCTTCGGTCAAGACGTTAATCAAGTTCTCTGTAAATTCCTGACGAGTTTCAATAATACTGTACGAACTACCAAAATCGGAAGCAACTTCGCGTAAGGTAGAAATTGCAGCTTCAATACCTTCTAATGCTGTATCAATTGCTGTATTACCTTGACTTATATCTGCGTTATCCCAATCATCTGCTTCATCAATCGCCAAATCTTCACCACAAGTTAGGTTTACACCTTGAATTTCAATTGACGTACCTTCGGCACCCATATATTCATTAAACCGAACTTTTAAGGTATCATCACCGTCAATCAAGTTTACACCTTTATAACCAGCATCCCCGGCCAATTCATCAATTTGGCTTCTGATTTCATTAAATCTGGCTTCGTATTTTGCTCTTTCTTCAACGGTTGTAGTATCGCGGGCCGAGTTGGCAATAGATTTTGCCTGCTCTACCAAGTCCGTGATTGATTCAATACCTTCGTTGGCAGCTTTTACTGTCTGAATACCCTGGGTCATACTATCCATCAAGGCAGACAAATCGTTGGCACGGTTGTTTAAGGATTGTGCCGTGTAATAGCTTGAAGGATTATCAATTGCGGAGTTAACTTTCAACCCTGTTGACAAACGGTTTTGGGTCGTGCTCATTAATTCTGTTGTATTTTTCAATGACAACAAGTTCGAACGCATGCTTGCGGTAAGTGTAATATCAGACATTGTTTTTCTCCCAAAATTCTGTTGGACCACGATCGTTTTACTAACGATACATTATGAACTATAGCATATTTTTAACCGTTTTTAAACACTTTTGTAACAAATCTTTAACATTTCTTAAAAAAATGTTAATAAAAATCAATAAAAAATTATTATTTTTCAATAGGATAAAATAAAATTTAAAAACACTGTATTTTTTGTATTGACTCTTTTAAAAATATCTATATATTAGTTTATTTTTACTTTTATTGATAACGAAAACACCAGAATCGACAAAGAGTCGCGCCGATTCTGTTTATCTTTTTCTTTTTTTTGATGAAAATTAAAGCCGGATTTTATATTCCGGCTTTGTCAATGTAGCTTTTAATATTTGGACCAAAGGTCTTTTTAATATAGCTGGTCAACTCGGAAGGCTTTTCTTTGAAGTTTTCTGCCTCCGTTTGGGCTTGCAAAAGCTCATTCATTTTTAATTTTTGTTCAATCATATCTCTTTTTTCAACAGCATTGTTTGCTCCGCGTACCGCTGCTAGGTTAAATAAGATATGTGCCGAAGCCAAATCTTTGGTATATTTTTCTCCCAAAGCATAGATATTTCCCAATTCTAGCATGGCGGGAACGTTCCCCTGTCCTGCTGCTTGATGCAGATACTTGACCGCATTATTATAGTTTTGCGGTACTCCCCATCCGTTCAAATACATTTGAGCCAGGACATATTGTGCTTCATCATAATTGTTTTGGGCTGCCACACGAATCAAAGGAAAAGCTTTTGCATAATCTTTCGGCCGCAATTTTCCGCTATAATAAGCATAGCCGGTCATAAAAGAGGCCGTCGGGTTGCCTTCTTTAGCCGCCTTTTCAAAAAGATCCATGGCTTGAGCGGAGTCTTCCTTCACACCATTTCCGGTTATGAGAATAAAGGCAAGATTAACCGCTGCTTCCGTATTACCCAAATTGGCCGCCTTTTCAAACAAGACAGCCGCTTTAGGAATACTCCGTTTGATGCCAATACCACTATAATATAAGCTCCCAAGGTTATTCAAACCGACATTATCATTTTTCATTGCGGCCTGAGCGTAATATTCAAACGCCTTATCATAATCAACTTTTACACCATTATCGCCATAGAGATAGGAATAACCTAAGGTCAACATGGCATTGACATCTCCGGCTTTTGCCTGTTGCGTCAAACGTTCAATTTCAGAAAGGGTTTGGTTGGAAGACGTTATTGTCTCGATTGCCTTTTCTTTACTAAAGCTAAAGTTAAGAAAGGAAAAAATTCCTTCTTTTTTATCTTCTTCTGTTTCTTTTACCTTTTCCTTTTTATCGGATGCTTGCGGTGTACCGTCAAAAAGGGAGATATAAGGTGTTTCATCTGCCGCCTGGACTATTGTCGGGACAAACATTCCCAATCCAATCAAAATGCTTATTAAATTTTTCATATTTTTTATACCTTAGGTGAATCCTCTTGTTTTATATTATCTTTTCAGCTTTTTTTTGCAACAAAATTTAATGTTACCCCACAAGACATAAAAAAAAGCGGTATGTAAAACATACCGCTTTTTAACATTAACTTCCCATTAATTGCAAGTTGTTGTCTGGTTTGCAAAGCCAACATGTTGGCTGATTCTTCGTTCATATCGGCCAAGGTCAAGTCATCAGCACCTTCGGTCAATACATTAATCAAGTTTTCTGTAAACTCCTGACGGGTTTCAATTACACTGTAAGAGCTACCTAAATCTGATGCAACTTCACGAAGCTTGCTGATTGCATTTTCAATTTTAATTAATGTTCCATCAATTGATTCATTACTGCTGCTGATTTTAGCAGAATTTAACTCTGCTTTTGCATCTGATGTGTTGGCTTTGGTATATCCGGTTGCAGCATCACCACTGTAATAGGCACCGGCCAAATTCGTATCGGCAGCCAAATCATCATAAGTAACAGCCGTTTCTGTCAAACTTACATAAGTTTTACCATCGCCATTTGGAATATTAGTAGCATCATCACCGTCACCATAATAGGTATAGCTCCCATCAGCATTTTTGATGTAATATTTTTTTCCGGTTGCCATTGTACTTCCACCAGTTGCAGCATCTTCTTGCAATGTGTACAAGCCGGTTTCTTCATCACCTTTTTCAGCAGAAAGCTCTGCGTCTGTGCCCCATTTTTCAGCAGCATTCAGACCCAAACCATATTCAATGTTACCATCTTCATCGGTTGAACCGGATACCAAGTTAACACCTTTAACTTCAATAAAGGTACCATTGTCACCCAT
>CASFRM010000040.1 GCA_949297185.1 uncultured Pseudomonadota bacterium | reverse complement strand
CACTATGTTGACCTTGTACGACTTCCATACCTTCTTATAGCATCGTCGTCGTGAGCATTCAACCCCCATTAAAATGGGGGTAGTCTGTAAGGCATTAAAACAAAAAACCTCCGCCATAAAGCGGAGGTTTTATTTTTATTCTTCAGGTTTTGGTAGGTCTATTTTAATTTTCGGAGCATTTTCGTCTTGAGGAACCAAAGGCTGCAATGTTCCGACCGATTTTTTGCGCTTTAGTTTATTGACAAATTTAAGCGATCTTTGCGCATCCCATTTTTTCTTACCTTCTTCGCGTTGGAATATCTGCTGATATACCTCTGATGCTTCATCAAACATCGAAAGTTTGGTCAAACAAGAAGCCAATCCGTCATATAGTTTGTGATGATATTTATTTCCGATGATTGTCTGAGCTTTTTTATAACATTTCAAAGCATCATTAAATTTCAACATTTTTTGATATACAAAACCGATAGAAATCCAGGCTTGAATTTCGCGTTCGTTAATATTCAAAATTTTTGTAAAACATTTAATTGCCGAATTATTATCACCCATCAATTGATAGGTAACTCCGACTCCGTTCCAAGCTTTGATATTATTTTTATCGGCTGCCAAAACTTTTTTGAAAAAAGAAATTGCGCGGTCATATTGTTTTAATTTTTGCAAAGTAACTGCCACACTAAGCAAAGTCTGAGCATGAGCATTATCAATTTTCATAGCCTCTTCCAAAACATCCAAGGCCTCTTTATAAGCAAACATATGCTGCAAAGCAATAGCCTTACCGTTTAGGGCTTCCAAAGATGTTTTATCCAGAGCAATAGCCTCATTGAAGCACTGGATTGCATCTTTATACAATCCACGCATACTCAAAGTTACGCCTTTATTATTCAACACCTCAACCGATGTCGGATTAATCTGCAATGCTTTGTCAAAACACTCAACTGCTTCGGTATATTTGCTCAATTTTTGAAAAGCAAATCCTTTTGAATTAAGCGATTTCCAAGAATCCGGCTGTTCGGCAATAGCGGCATCGAACTGCGCTATAGCATCTTTATACAATCCTTGATCGAGCAGCTCCTGCCCTCTTTTATATGAAGTATTATCGTTAGACTTGACCATTAGTTTTCTCTTTTCAATTATAAAGTAAAAATAATTAACACGACGGATGCTATCACAACCCAAAAATATTGTCAAGGTTCGCTACAATAATTTTAATGCTCCGATAACATTTGATTCCTGAGTTATATCAACGAGTTTGCAGTTAAATGCCCGACAGAATTTTTCTCTTTGTAATTTTTTAGCAGCAAAATAATCTGCATAAGCTTTGCGATATTTTTTATCATTTGAATCCAAGACTATTTTTTCGCCGGCAAATTCAGCCATATACTGTCCTGATTTCGGAGCCTGCACCTCTAATTTATCGTAGATGTTGGTTAAAAACATGCGGCTTTTCTTAGCTATTGCCGCCAGTGTTGCATCATATTCATCGTTCCATTCACTAAAAGAGCTTATTACAAAAACGCTGGCCTTACCTTTGATATTGGCTTGCAATAACTTTAGCGAACGCATTTTATCTTCTGCGGATATTTCCGTATTACGCAAACTCTGTTTTGAAACCTCGGCAATTTTTTTCAATATTGCCGCCAAATAAGCTCTGTCATTTTTTGCCTTATAGAGCCAATTATTTTTACCATCAAATATCAAGCAACCGAATCTGTCGGCATTATTAAGCGAGAGCCAACCTAAAAGAGCTGCGGTTTTGGCTGCAGTAACCGACTTTAGTTCCACTGTCGAACCAAAAGCCATTATCGGAGACAAGTCGAGCCACACCAATATTTCGTGATCGCGTTCTTCAGCATAAATTTTGGTATAAGGGGTTTCTTTTCTGGCCGTAACTCGCCAATCGATATCTCTGATATCATCGCCGAATGCATATTCGCGGATTTCTTCCATCTCAATTCCTCTGCCCTTAAAAGCAGACTTGATATCACCAGCTTGCTGAGAATAAGATTTCAGCTTGCGTTTTGTTTGCATCAAGCGCACATACTTACGCATATCCATCAACTCATCCAACGAGGCATACAATCCGTTTCCTTTATCAGAGACGGTATTTGTTTTAAACAAGGCCTTTATTTTTTTGAGTTTTCCCATTTTTCACCTTAGGGTAGCGGCACCAATTTGAGCAAAGAAGCAATAACATCATCACTGGTCAAACCTTCAGCCTGAGCCTCAAAGCTCAAGATTATACGATGACGCAACACTTCATAAACCACGGCATGAATATCTTCCGGTGCAACAAAACTCTTACCCTTAAGCCAAGCATGAACTTTCGCACACCTGTCAAGAGCAATTGTTGCACGTGGACTTGCCCCGTAAGCAACATATCCCTTAAACGCCGCATTATATTTTTCTGGGTTTCTGGTAGCCATTATTAACTGCACCAAATATTCTTCGACCTTTTCACTCATATGAACATTGATAGCTTCACTTCTTGCAGCCAAAATATCATCAACTGAAACCTCTGCCGGCAGTGTTTCATTTTCACCGCTTATTTCACCTCTTATAAGCTTGAGTATTTTTTTCTCGGTTTCGGCATCGGGCTGATTAATTTTAATATACATCAAAAATCGGTCGAGTTGAGCTTCCGGCAGATTATATGTACCTTCGTGTTCTATCGGGTTTTGAGTAGCCATAACCATAAAGAGCTTGGGCAACTGATATCTTTTTCCGCCCACGCTCACTTGTCTTTCTGCCATAGCCTCGAGCAGTGCCGATTGCACTTTTGCCGGAGCACGGTTTATTTCATCGGCCAAAACTAAATTGGCAAAAATCGGACCTTTACGAAATTCAAATTTTCCCTCGCCGGACAAATAAATTTCACTTCCGGTAATATCAGACGGCAACAAATCAGGAGTAAATTGAATACGATTATAATCAGCCTTTATCAGAGAAGCCAAAGTTTTTATAGCCTTAGTTTTAGCCAACCCCGGAGCACCCTCGACCAAAGCATTACCATCAGCCAATAAGGTAATGATAAGTTTGTCGACCAAATCCTCCTGCCCCAAAATTTTAGAATTCATAAATTTTTGCAATCCGACGATTTTTTCACGAGTTTCCGACATTTTAATTTTCCTTTTTTTTGCTAAAAAGTCTAATTTTGTTCTTTTAATTTAATATAAATTATATATATTGCTTAAAGGTTAAAAAAACAAGAAGATTAATCATGGATAATATTTTCGATTTGGAAGAAACAACACCCACTGCAAGCAACACCTCTCAATTAATGCCGGAATTTAATTGGCTCAAGCAGCTCAATCCGGAGCAACTTGCGGCTGTGAAAAAAACCGAAGGTCCGCTGTTGGTATTATCCGGTGCCGGTACCGGCAAAACCAAAGTTTTAACCACCAGATTAGCCTATATTTTATCACAACATTTAGCTCACCCGAGCGAATGCTTGGTTGTTACTTTTACCAATCGAGCCGCCAAAGAAATGAAAGAAAGAGTCTTTAACATGATTGGCGATGCCGCATCATCGGTTTGGCTCGGTACATTTCATAGTATATGCGTAAAAATTCTCCGCATTCATGCCGAGCTTGTCGGCCTACATCATAACTTTACGATTCTTGGCGAAGATGACCAAAAAAGATTAATTAAACAAATTTGTGAAGCAAACGGATATGATACAAAAAAATATCCGCCGCAATCAATTTTAGAAAAAATTTGCTTATGGAAAGATAAAGGTCTCACGGTAGAAAAAATCGGTACTGATTTTAAGGAAAATGTTTTAACAAATATTTATAAGCTATACCAAAAGAGACTTTTGGAACTAAACTGTGTCGATTTTGGCGACATTATTTTGTATACGCTGCAAATATTGCTTAACAATGCAGATATTTTGCAAATGTATCAAAGAAGATTCCGCTACATCATGGTTGACGAATATCAAGATACCAATGTCAGCCAATACCTATTAATCAGATTGTTAAGCCAAATTCATCGCAATTTATGTTGTGTAGGCGATGACGACCAATCAATTTATTCTTGGCGCGGAGCCGAAATTGAAAACATCTTGCGTTTTAACAAAGACTTTACCGACGCTGCCATAATCAGACTTGAACGCAATTACCGCTCTACCCAACACATATTATCGGCAGCCTCTGCCCTGATAGCCAACAACTCCGGCCGATTAGGCAAGACTCTGCGCGTTGCCGAGAATTCGCCTGCGGCAAAAGTAAATAACAACAAGATAAAAGTTGTCAGCACCTACAACAGTGACGAAGAAGCCTCTTTTGTAGCCGAAGAGATATATAACGCTCTCCATGATGGTTATTCATATTCCGATATGGCTGTATTGGTAAGAACGGCAGCCCAGACTCGCAACTTTGAAGAAAAATTCATCAGTGAATCCATACCCTACCAAGTAATCGGCGGCCTAAAGTTCTATGAGCGAGCCGAAATCAGAGATATTGTTGCTTATCTACGCGTCATCATGCAACAAGAAGATGATTTAGCCCTAGAGCGGATAATCAACAAACCGGCTCGCGGAATTGGAGCCAAGACTATTGAAAAATTTCAAGATGAAGCCAGACGCTGTCATATATCGCTTTATTCGGCAATCGAAAAAACGATTCGCGAAGGCAATATCAAAGGCAAAGCCAAAACTGCATTAGAAGAGTTATTTAATCACTTTGCACAATGGCGACAACAATCCAATGAACTGCCTCCCGATGAGCTGCTCACCAATATCTTAGACGACAGCGGATATCTGGAAATGCTAAAAAACGACAGTTCGGTAGAAGCCCCTGGCCGCATAGAGAACTTAAAAGAATTGGTTAATGTTGTAAGCGACCGTGATAATTATCCTGACTTACAGGCATTTATGGAGCATGTAAGTTTAGTGATGGAAAATGATGACGACAGCGAAGGTAATGTTGTTCGCCTGATAACTTTGCACTCTGCTAAAGGACTTGAATTTGATGTATTATTTTTACCCGGCTGGGAAGAAAATTTATTTCCGCATCAAAGGTCATTAAACGAAGGTTCCGAAGCCTTGGAAGAAGAACGCAGGTTAGCATATGTAGCCATCACCAGAGCCAAACACCGTTTGTTTATATCAATGGCTCATAATCGCAAAATCTATGGTCAATGGCAAAGCAACATGCCATCAAGATTCATTGATGAATTACCCAAAGAGCATATTGAAATTATCAACAAGTGTTCATACTTTGGCAGCAACAAATCGTCATATTTTTCTCGTCCGCAAAGACAGAATAACTATTACGAGGAAATAACTTATGACGACGACCGCAGATATAGTTATGTAAGAGAAAAGCCGCATAACGATTTAGGCAAAAAAGTATATCATCAGATAGAAGGCTACGGCCGCATTGTTGCCCAAAGCGGAGACATGGTTCAGGTATGCTTTGACAATGGTGGAATCAAAAAATTGATGAAGTCATATTTAAAAATTGTCGGTTAAGAAAAAAATAGTTATTGACAAAGTGCAATATACATATTATTAAGTACGGCAGATTTGATGGCGGGTTAGCTCAGTCGGTAGAGCGGAGGAATCATAATCCTTGTGTCGTGGGTTCGAATCCCTCACCCGCTACCATGAAACTCCACCGGCTAATGCCGGTGGTATCATTTTAGTTCAAGCCAAGCTTGCCCCATATCTTCGCGCCCTTGGTGTTCAATGTAGCGTTGTATCA
>CASFRM010000039.1 GCA_949297185.1 uncultured Pseudomonadota bacterium | reverse complement strand
GATTGCAATGAACGAAGGTTTGCGCTTCGCTATTCGTGAAGGTGGTCACACGGTTGGTGCCGGTGTTGTTTCAAAGATTTTGAAGTAATATCAGCATAAACTAGAATAAACAAAGCCCCGTACCTTAAAAGGTATGGGGCTTTTGTTGTGTAAAGGCGTTATTTTATGGCGTGTGTTTTTTTCTCTGTCATTCTCGGGCTTGTCCCGAGAATCTAATAAAGACAATGTGCTATGGCTCATGAGATCCTCGGAATAAATCCGAGGATGACTATAGTGTGGTGCTCGAGGATGACGGGGTTGGTGTATTAGGGTGATGGTAAAATGTCTTACCAATAAAAAATTAATATCTTTTTAAGTAAAGTTTTGGTATAATTAGCCCGTATGGAGTAATTAACCATACGGGTTTTTAGTACTAAAACTATTAGAAAAGGACGCAACAGTAGTGTTGTCACAAGGATTGAGACATAGCCTCTTTAGTGAGGAATTGTGGGCTTTCTGCTATGATATGGCGGAAAGTTTTGTTGCGTTTAAAATACATACGAATCGACTTAGCAAAAATGATAAAATATATTGCCTAAAGGCGGGAGGTGAGAGATGAATAATAACATCACCTTAAACGCCTCAATGCGCAATAATTTGCTAAGTTTGAGAAATATCTCCAAACAAATGGATAAAACTCAGCTTATTTTAGCGACGGGAAAGAAAGTGAACTCGGCGATAGACAATGCGTCCAGCTATTACCAAGCGCGCTCTCTAACCAATCGCGCAGCTGATTTAACCGCATTGCTTGACACAATGGAGCAAGGGATTCAAACCATTGAAGCCGCCACCCAAGGCCTCACCTCGGGAGCGGAATTTTTGGAACAAGCAACCGCGGTAGTTAATGAGGCGATGACGGTTGCGGTGCCGGAAAAAGAATGGTTTACAGCTCAAGACGGAGTGGCGGCGGTGGTATCTAACTGGCAAGAGCTAAAAGCGGCGGTTACATCTAATTTGACCGGTGATATTGTTATTTATGGTAATATCGAATGCGAAGAAGCTTTTACCCTAAAAGACGGGCAGAACTTAGTCGGAGTTGGCAAATTCGGTATTGCTCAACCCGATAAAGATAAGTACTCACAGCTTAGTTTTGACATGGCGGCAAATAATATTACCACAAACTATGCCATCAGACTAAACGGCAATAATGAAATTAGTGATTTATCGGTTAAGGCGTTTGCAGATAGTAATAATAACTTGTATGTATTTCAGGCCCTAAGTAAAAAATCCAATCTTGATATACATAATTTGGATATGGTAATGCAAAATAGCGGAGGTTTGACTGTGGGAATATATTCTGGGACTATAAATTTTACTGGTAACACTTCTATTTATGGTGAAATATCCGCAATATCGTTACATTCTCCTTATGGTATATCTAGTTCTACTATAAATGTATATGGCAACCTAGATATTCAGACAGGGGATGGAATAGCGGCATCTACAATAAATGCTTATGAAAACGCAGTTATGAAGGTTCATTCGCAAACATGGGGTTTGAGGGGATGCACATCTAATTTCTATGATAAAAGCAAATTGTTAGTGGAATCTGAGTACATTCCGATAACAGTCGGCAAAATATCCTTTCATGACCAGTCGTATGCAGAATTTGTTTCTCCAAGAAATAGTTTGTCAGGAATTAGCGGATTAGAAATAACTTCTTCTGATGTTGTTATAAATATGTCGATATCTAACTTTATAACTTCTACAGCAGCCAATGGTGCATTAGTCAAAATTGCAAAAGGAGCCACAATTATTATGGCAGGAAATGTATATAAAATAAATGATGATGTTGATGAAAATGTTACAACATCATTAAAAGAACCGCCAAATTCTACCGTGATTGCAACCGGTGTAGCAGAACCGGTGGGGCTGGGGGATATGCTGGCGGAAAATAGCTCGCGAGTAATGGAGTATCAAGCCGATAAAACCAATAAAAAATATTCCGAGCAATACAAAAAAATATTGGAAGAATATGATAATTTGTTGGTGGATAGCTCGTATCATGGAATTAATCTGCTCAAAGGCGGCAATTTGGAAGTTACTTTTAACGAAAGTCGCTCCAATCAATACACCGTTGCCGGGGTTTTGGCCGACAGTATGTCGTTGGGGTTAGAAACACGAGAATTCTCTGATATGTCGGCAATCAAAAAATCATTGGAAGAAATAACCAAGGCGGTTAATTCAATTCGTTCGTTTCAAGAGGAACTCGGAAATCACTACAGCATAATCAAAACTCGCATTAATTTTACTGAAGCTCTGACCGATGTATTGGAAACCGGAGCCGATAACTTAACCTTGGCCGATATGAATGAAGCTTCGGCACAATATCTCACATTGCAAACGCGTCAACAGTTAGCAATTAACTCCCTCTCACTTGCCTCGCAGCCAGCACAAAGCGTCTTGAGCCTATTCTAAAACGGCGTATAATGGGTAAGGCTAGGTCGTGTACCGCCAGTACACTCCCGTCGCCTTAAAAAAGTTTTCTTATTATTTGCTTCATTCTCCGTCGTTTTGTTTTTTTGCGTAAAAAAAATTTAATTAATTGAATCTTTAATATTTTTTGTTATCTTAGGCTGAAATGTGTAAAAATTTTATGTAAACATAGGGGTTTTGCTATGGAAACACAAGCTTTGCAAGAAGTTGCCAATAATAGTTCAATGTGGGATTTATTGTGGTCGACAGATGCCGTTACCAAAGCCGTGCTTATCGGTTTGATTATGGCTTCGGTCTGGTCTTGGGCTATCATTTTTGAAAAAATCGGTGTTTTGCGTCAGCTCAAACAAAAAACAGCCAAATTTGAAGAAAAATTTTGGTCAGGTGGTTCTTTGGACAGATTGTATGATTCCTTGGGGGCAAATCCGGGGGAACCAATGGCAAATATGTTTGCGGCTGCAATGCGTGAGTGGAAAAGAACCAACATCTTGAAGTCTAAAACAGATAGAGGTTTGCGCGGGGTTTCGCTCCAACAAAGAATCGAAAAGGCAATGATGGTATCAATGGATAAAGATTTGGATTCTTTGGAAACAAGACTTGGATTTTTGGCCTCGACCGGTTCGGTTGCTCCGTTAGTTGGCTTGTTTGGTACGGTTTGGGGTATCATTAACAGCTTTAATGCGATTGCTCTAACCCAAAGTAACTCACTTTCTGCTATGGCTCCGGGTATCGCGGAAGCCTTGTTTACTACCGCATTCGGCTTGATAGCTGCTATTCCTGCCGTAGTTGCTTATAATAAAATTTCTTCCGATTTGGATAGATATGCCAAAAAATTGGAAGCTTTTATGTCGGAATTTTCTACTATATTATCGCGTGAAATTGATGATACCGCTATCAGAGCGGAAATGGCCGGAGAATAAAAATGTTGCAACCTAATTATTCGCGTCGCTCCAATCGCTATCACCTTAATTCCGAGATCAATATTACCAATCTCATGGATGTGATGATGGTGTTGTTGGTGGTGTTTATGGTGGCGGCTCCGTTGATGACTTCCGGAATATCGCTCGATTTACCGAAAGCCGGCGGAAAAGTGTTGGAAGGGGAGGATACTTCGATTAATGTAAGCGTTGATAAAGAAGGTTACTATTATATCGGTGAAACCGAAATTCCGGCAGATAAAATAATTGAAAAACTTAATGCAATCAGAAAACAAAATAATGAGGTTACGGTTACCATATCGGGCGATACAGCTGCCGAATACGGTCGAGTTATCGGTTTGATGGCGTTGTTAAAAGATGCCGGATTTGATAAAGTGGGGCTAAAAACTGCTCCGCGTCCGCTAAAAAAAAGGAAAAAATAAATAGCCAATGTCTTCGGGATTGAAAAAATCAATAGCTTTGCATTTGGCGGTATTTCTGCTTTGGGTGATAGAAGTGCCGATGTTTTGGTGGGGTAGAACTCCCGCCGGACAAGTGCCGATTATTGTTGATTTGAAAGATGTTAAAATCTCAGAGATGACTAACTTGCCGCCAAAAGCAAAATTTGGTGATGAGGATAAGGCGGCAAGCCAGATAAAACGCAAAATCGAAAAACAGTATACAAAAGAAGAGCCTAAGCCGGAGCCGAAACCGGAAGAGTCTAAAACTAAAGAAAAAGAAGAACCCATACCGGAACCGGCAGCTAAACCCGAGCCTCCGAAAAAAGACTTTTTGGCTGCACCGCAACCTAAGAAACCTAAGGTAAAACCGCAGCCTAAAAAGCCTACTCCGAAGCCCAAACCAAAGCCCAAAGAGGCTCCGAAACTTAAGAAAGAACCGGTGAAAGAAACTCCGAAAAAAGAAGATCCAAAACTTGCAAATCCGCTGAAGAGTTTGCTTGCCAGTGTTGATGCTTTGGAAAAAGAGGGCGAGAAATCACAAACCGCAACCATCAAAGAAGGCACAAAGGTTGCCAATATGGGGGTTGAGGGCGGAATAGGCGGTTCTTATTTTAGTGAGCTTTCAATATCGGAAATGGATGCTTTGGCCGGAAAGCTCAGAGCCTGTTGGAACCTTGATCCGGGAGCAATGGGAATTGAGGATATGATTGTGGAGATTAAGGCACAGCTTAATCAGGACGGTACGGTAAGATCGGTTGATATCATGAATACAACGCGTTATAATACCGACAGTCATTTTCGCTCGGTGGCAGAAAGTGCAAAGCGAGCAGTATATATTTGTGCACCGTATAAAATCTTATCGGAAAAATATGCCGAAAAATATGATGAATGGCGGGTGTTGAAGCTAAGATTTAATCCGATTGATCAGTCCGTGCGTTAGGAGGGGGAAAAGACAATGCGAAAAATTAAAAAAGTTGCTGTAATTTCGCCTTCGGTTATGCTGGGAAAAAGGAATTTTAATGAATCTCTATGGCTGGAATATCTGCAAGGTTGCGGGCTTGAGGTTGTGGTGATGCCCACGGCTTTTTCGGGAGATAAGTTTGAAACATTTGTCGCTAAAGAAAAAGCTAGGGACATAATGACCGCCTATAAAGACGAAAGTATAGATGCTTTGATGGCAATTCATGGCGGTGCGGCGGCTTTAAGAGTTTTGGAATATTTGGATTTTGCCGAGATAAAAAAACATAATAAACCGATTATCGGATTTTCGGATACTACATCTTTGCAAATGGCGGTTTTCGGTATGACGCAAAACCCGTATATCAGCGGTTTTTTGCCGGAATATGAAGTACGTGACGGTGTGGTTAATAAATTTATTGATGAGCAATTTAAGAATATTTTGCAAAATAAAAAATTTGAGGCAACATCGGGTGAAACCGTTAATTGCGGTGAGTGCGAAGGGGTGCTTATCGGGGGAAATATGTCGACGATATCGGATTTATCGGGGGCAAAATATTATCCTGATTTGAGCGATAAAATCTTGTTGTTGGAAGATGAGTGCGAGGTTTCGTATAAATTATCGTTGATGTTGACTCAACTTAAATATAATCCGACTTTTGGCAAGCTAAGAGGAATTGTTTTCGGGCGATTTAGCGAATGTAGCGACCATGTGATTTTTGGCTCGGTTGATGAGATAATAAATGATTTTGCCAAACAGGTTAATATTCCGATTATCAAGAATTTTAATTATGGGCATTTTAAGGAAAGATATATTTTAACCTGCGGGGTGAAGTACCGCTTGGATGCCAAAAATTGTGTTTTGGAACAAATTGCGGAATAGTTTGAAAAAAACACTTGATTTATTACTAAATGTTAGTTATTTATAAAGGGCAAAATTGATAGGGGTATAGCTCAGTTGGTAGAGCATCGGTCTCCAAAACCGAGGGTCGTGAGTTCGAATCTTACTGCCCCTGCCAATAAAAAGATCTTACTGCCCCTGCCAATAAAAAGAACCGTCCGAAAGGGCGGTTTTTTTATTGGCATTTAGGGGAAGTTAGGTTCGAACTCACGAGAGGAGTGAGTTCGACTACCAGCGAGAGCGAGACGAAAGTATCGCGGTCAGCTTTAGCTGGTGAACGCAGTGAACGACCGAAGGGAGTAATCGTCTGCCCCTGCCACATTTAGCCTAACTCATTGAAGTTAGGCTATAATTTTTTTAAATATTTACAAAAAATGCCGTTTTTGCCTGTGTATCACCAAGGTGTATCACAGGAGCAAAGTCAGATGAATGGGCATAATAGGTTAGTTCGCCGAAATCATACATACTATTTACGGGCACGAATCCCCAGCGCTTTGGTGTATTTAATTCATAAAACGCAGTTCTGGTATTCCTTAAAGACGAATAACTATCAGGAAGCGCTGGAAAAAGTCAGAAAAGAGAGTTATAAGGTTGATATTGCTATTAACCTATTGAGGTCTCTGGATATGAAGATAAAAAATAAGCAGATAATATTTGCTTCCGAAGATATTGATAAAATAGTTATCAATAAATTGAAGCAGGTTGAAGAAATATTTGAAAATTATTTTGATGAAATTGAGAATCGCAAATTTGATTATCAAGATATGCTTATTTTCAACAGAGACACCGACGAAACAAATACAGAGCAACACGAATTAAGATGTGTAGAATTGGCTGTAAATGAATATTTTAACGACTCTTTAAATGATGAAAGAACGCACAAGTCATTAAAGAAACAAATAGAAAAAATTCAGAAAGAGAAAATTCCTGTTATTGAGGATAAACAAAATCCAAGTGAAGATATTCGAAAAATAAAAACGGCTCTTACCGGTGTTGAGAAATACATTTTAGATAAGATACATTGTATCGAGCAAAATATAGAACTTGACCGAAGTATAAACCCAAGAGTCAAAAGATGTTTGGATATTATACAAGCTGAACAGAATGAAAAAGCAAGGCGACCGACTGTATCTACTCTTTGGAGTAAAGTTTTTGATGAGTTTGCTTTGGAAAAATTTAATAATCGCACAGGTGAAAATACCATCAGACAAAATCAGCAGTGCCTTGAAACAATTTTTGAAATTATTGGTAAAAAGTATGTTGAGAGCATAACATATAAGGATTGTCAGAAGGTGGTGCGTAGCGTGTATAATATACCCAAAAAATGGAAAGAACGCTATAAGGGGCAAAAATTATCAGATTTATTATCAAAAAAGAATGATGATGCTATTTCCTTGACTTCTGTCAAAAAATATTTGCGTATTTTCAAGGAATTTATGATATTTTGTAAAGACAATAGATATATTCCAGATAGTTTTCAGGGCGATATTAAAATTACCAAAAGAAAAGAGGTTATTTCTATTGAGCCATTTACAAAAGACGAATTGAAGAAGATTTTTGACCCTTTAACATATCCTCGTGTTATGGATATAAAATATTCATATCGTTATTGGATACCATTGATTGCTTTATATTCTGGTATGAGATTGAACGAAATCTGTCAATTATATATTGATGATATAAAGGTTAGTAAAGGTGTATGGTATTTTGATATATCAGATGAACGAAAAGACCAGCATATTAAAAATTCTCAGTCAAAAAGATTGGTGCCTATTCATTTGAAATTACTTGAATTAGGTATTATTGAATATGCTAACAAAGTTCGAGAGGTTAAAGTAAATAATAAGCATCAAGATAGGTTATTTTATCAACTAAATTATAGTGTTAAAAATCATTATATTCAGGCTATTAGTCAATGGTTTGGTAGGTATTTGAAAAAAATCGGGATAGATAGTCGCTCAAAGGTGTTTCATTCATTCCGACACACAGTAAAACCTTATTTGAGAGATGCCGGAATATCAAAAGAATATCAAAATTTATTATGTGGGTGGATTGGTGATGATGAGGGAGAACGCACATATGGCGGTAATGTTTCAATTAAAAAATTATATAGTGAGTTGTCTAAATTGAAATATCCTTTTTTAAATAAGAATATTGATAAAATAGCAGCGAAAAATAAAATTAAATAAAGGGGGAATTTATCCCCCTCATTATTATTAAAAAGTATTATTCAGCAACTTTTGTTTTAGCTGATTTTTTTGATTTTGTAGATTTTTTACTTGATGAACTTGTATTTTTTGATTTTTTATCAATGTAATTTTCAATTTCTTTTTTGAAGAAATTACTTTCAACTTTATTTTTCAAGTCATTTAATAATTGTTTAGCATCATATTTCCCTTTGAGAACGGTATTTTTCCAGATTGGGAAAGTTCCACATCTTAAAA
>CASFRM010000038.1 GCA_949297185.1 uncultured Pseudomonadota bacterium | reverse complement strand
ATATATTACCTGTTCCATATCTTCTTTATAGCGCGAAGATATGGGTATGTCTACATCTACCTGCTTACGCAGGTAGTGTTACGTTCGAATCATAAAAAACGGCTCCTGTTTTACAGAAGCCGTTTTTTTTAATGCAACCAGTTTAATACTTTGTTTAAGGAAATGGTTCTGGCAGATGTCCATTTGCCTTCTTGTAAAGAAAATTCAATCTTACCGCATTCAATATCGCCGTCAAAGAAAGAGAAATTTCTGGCAACTAGTTTTTTGACCAGATTTTTTTCAATTATGTATTTTTCGGTAATATAGATTGCTCGTCCATTGTTTTTTAATATTCCTTTCTCGACGGATAATTTGTGATAGAGGCATAAGCCTAAAACCACGGAAAAAAACGAGCTTTCAATTTTTGCGTTGATGAATTTTCCTTTGTGGTTGTAAAACACTTTATAATGTTTTTTTGCTTCGACATCAAAGCCTTCGACCAAAAAGCGGTTGCCACAAGTTTGATATTGATGATTGCGAGCTAAATCATGAACGATTATGTCGCCGTCAATAAATTCAACCGGTTTCTTTAAACTGAAAATCTTCATAATTTCGATTTGTTTATGATTAATAATATAATATGCTTAGTTTGGTAAGGTGCGTTTAGCATATAATTTTGGCTCTGGCAATATTAAATTTCGGGATGACCGTTGTTTTATTAGTAAATGCTATTATATCAATGATAAGGAGAAATTGATATGATATTAGTAAATGATAAAATGCAAAGCGGATATTCGTATGAATGTGTGGCAAAGGAAGGGTGTGATTTTGCCGAAGATTTTAGGCCGGAGCTAACACCTAAAGAAATGCTCGAATTGGGAGTGTTTGAAGGGCATTATATGACCGATTGCCAAGAGGAATTCCCGAAAGATTGGTTTGTTAACGCCAAACTATCATACAAAAGTCCAGATGTCGGATGTAACTATTTTAAGGTTAAATCAAGGCAACCGCTTACGATTTGGCAAAAAAAAGGGTGGATATATATGCCCGATCCGCGGGGGTGGTTTCAATGGTATTGCCGTTATTATATGGGACGTAGAATTCCCGAAATTGATGCATTGCAGATTAAACGGTGGAAGTCGTTTAAGAGGCATAATGCTCAGGTGAGTAAAAATTGTATGATGTATGATATTGAATGCAGGCAAAGGCAAAGACAGGCCTTGTTGCAATGGGCGTATAATCCGTTTTTTTAAGTTAATTTAATTTGTGCAATAACTTATTTAGGCTATTGTATTTTAAAAACTCTCTTGTTAACATTTGTGAAATTGAGATTGATTTAAGGAGAGTAAAAATGCATCAGAGGCATGAACATGAAGGCTTGTTACATCATCACCATCATCACGAAGTGAGTGAAAAGTCTGTAAAATATTTGTTTATATCTTTCATTATCAATATGCTGTTGAGTGCGGTGGAGGTCGTGGGCGGCATAATATCGGGCAGCGTGTCTTTAATCGGTGATGCTTTACACAATACTTCTGATGCTTTTTCGATTTTGATTGCGGTTATTGCGTTTAAAATCGGTCGTAGAAAAGCTGATAATAAGTATACATACGGTTTTAGAAGAGCTGAGGTTATCGGCGGTTTTGTAAATTTGATTTTGCTTTTTATTGCCGGTTGCTATTTGTTGGTTGAAGGAGTGGGGAGGTTGATAACTCCTGAGGTAATCGACGGTGCAATAATTGTTTGGGTTTCGGTAGCCGCTTTGATAATTGATGGTGTGACGGCAAAACTTTCGCATCATGGTTCTGAGCATAACAGCAATATGAAAATGGTATTTTTGCATAATTTGGCCGATGCTTTAGGTTCTTTGGGTGTTATCGTTTCGGGCTTGTGTGTTATATATTTCAATGTTTTTTGGGTCGACGGAGTTGTGGCATTGTTAATTGCCTTTTATATGATTTATCAATCCGTGTTGTCTTTTCCTAAGATGGTAAACATTTTGATGAATGCCGTGCCGGAAGGGCTTGATTTAGAAGAAATAAAGGCAGTTATAAAAAATGTTAGCGGAGTTAAAGATGTACACCACTTGCATGTTTGGTGCATTAATGAAGAAGATGTTTCTTTGGAGTGTCATGTAGTGGCCGAAGATATTAATTTGGTACATCAGATTGCCGAAACAATAGAAGAAAAATTTGCAATAGAACACTGCAACATTCAGATTGAAAATCAGAAAAACTGTCATAAGTGTAATTTATAGAGCGTTTTTTTAAAAGGAAAACAAGATGAAAATAGTGGTTGTGGGCGGAGGTGCCGGTGGAGCCAGTTTTGCGGCCAGAATGCGCAGACTTGATGATAAGGCTGAGATTACAATTTTGGAAGAAACCGATGAAACATCGATTGCCAGTTGCGGTTTGCCGTATTTTGTCGGAGATGTAATAGAAGATAGAGAAAATATGCAGGTGGCAAAACCGGCGTTGTTTAAAAAATTGTTTAATATTGATATTAAGCTTAATGCCGAGGTTGTTAAAATCGATACCGAAAATAAAGCGGTTATGACTTTTAGCGGAGAAAAATATGAGTATGACAAGTTGGTGCTGTCTCTTGGGGCAGAGCCTTTTGTGCCGCAGATTGACGGTATTGAAAATATGCCGCATTTTGTGCTTAAACATCTTGCCGATGCCGATAAGATAAAAGCTTTTATCAAACAAAATAATGTTAAGTCGGCAGCAGTTGTCGGCGGCGGTTTTATCGGAGTTGAAATAGCCGAAAATTTGGTGCATTTGGGCTTGAAAACATCGCTGATTGAATTGGCTCCGCAAGTTTTAATGCCTTTGGATGAGGATATGGTTTGTCAAATTCATACCGAGATGAAGAACAAAGGTATTGATTTGTATTTGGGCGATGGGTTGAAAAAAATCGAGCCGCAACAAGTGGTGCTTAATTCGGGAGCAAAAGTTGGTGCCGAAATGGTGATTTTGGCAATCGGGGTTAAACCAAATACTTATTTGGCCAAAGAAGCCGGTATTGCTTTAACGGAAAGAGGCTCAATTAAAACCAACGAATTTATGCAGACCAACATTGCCGATATCTATGCTTGCGGTGATAGCGTTGCGGTAAAAGATTTTGTTTCGGGT
Organism: uncultured Pseudomonadota bacterium; assembly: GCA_949297185.1. Lineage (GTDB taxonomy): Bacteria > Pseudomonadota > Alphaproteobacteria > RF32 > CAG-239 > CAZU01. Next base: position 7,664 of record CASFRM010000038.1, on the reverse strand, counting down.
AATGAGGTTATGATTGCATTGGCCGGTCCGGCAAATCGTCAGGGTAGGTTGATAGCCGATCATATTGTCGGCAAAAATCCGTATCCGTATAATGCAACCCAAGGGACGGGGATTGTTAAAGTATTTGGCTTAACGGCTGCATTTACCGGTAATAATGAAAAACAACTGCAAAAATCAGGTGTCCAGTACGAGAAAATGCTGATTTGGGGAAATTCACATGCCGGATATTACCCTGATGCAAAAGCATTGACCTTAAAAGTTTTGTATGATGCACAAGGAAAAATTTTGGGTGCTCAGGCAGTAGGAAGCGAAGGCGTGGATAAAAGAATTGATGTAATTGCTACTATAATGCGTCTGGGTGGAACGGTTGAAGACTTGAGAGATGCAGAGTTATGCTATGCTCCGCCGTATTCGGGAGCAAAAGACCCGGTTAATATGATTGGTATGGCAATATGTAATGCCAGAGATGGTTTGGTTAAACCTTATTTCAGTAATGATTTTTCTGATATGGTGGTGCTTGATGTGCGTCCGGAAGCCGTATATAACCAAGAACATATCAACGGTGCAATCAATATTCCGGCCGGACAGTTACGCAATCGTTTGGGTGAGCTGCCGAAAGATAAAACCATCATGGTACACTGCTTTAAGGGATATACCAGCTATGTGGCTGCCAGAATTCTGTTGCAAAACGGCTTTGATAAAGTTTTGAGTTATGCCGGAGGTTGGCAGCAGTATAAAGCCATGACGAAATAGTAAAAAAATGCTTGCAAAATTAAATCGTTGTGGTATATAGAGGCGAATCTTTTCTAAAGGGGTGACCTTGAGAAAGGGTTTTGAATAGTGAAAATGTAATAATTTCGTGGGAGACCGGCCATCGTCTTGTTGACCACGAAACCTAGTTAAAAAGGTGATGAAATGGCTAAGTCTAAAAAACAAATTTTAGGTTTAATCAAGCTTCAGATACCGGCAGGAAAAGCAAATCCGTCTCCTCCGGTCGGACCTGCTTTGGGTCAAAAAGGCTTGAATATTATGGAATTCTGCAAAGCGTTTAACGCAGCTACTCAAAAATTGGAACCCGGTATTCCGGTTCCGGTTGTGATTACCGCTTATGAAGATAAATCTTTCACATTTGTAACCAAACTTCCTCCGGTTGCTTACTATTTGAAAAAAGCTGCCGGCGTTAAGTCTGCTTCTAAAGAACCGGGTAAAGTTGTTGCCGGTCAGGTTACTATGGCTCAAGTTAAGGAAATTGCCGAGACCAAATTGCCGGATTTGAACTGCTCAACAGTTGAATCTGCCATGAATATGGTTAAAGGTCAGGCTGTTTCCATGGGTATTAAAGTAGTGGAGTAGTCAAATGGGAAAGAGAATCGTAAACGCTTACAAAAATCTTGATAAGAACCAAGTTTATTCTTTGAAAGATGCTGTTAAAATCGTTAAAGAAAACGCTAAAGCAAAATTTGACGAAACTATTGATATTGCTATCAACTTGGGTGTTGACCCGAAATATGCCGACCAAATGGTAAGAGGTGTTTGCTCTTTGCCGCATGGTACAGGTAAAACCGTTAGAGTTGCCGTTTTGGCTCAAGGTGAAAAAGCCGATCAAGCTAAAGCTGCCGGTGCCGATATCGTTGGTGCTGAAAATCTTATCGATTCAATTCTGGCCGGAAAAATCGATTTCGACAGAATGATTGCAACCCCTGATATGATGGGTATTGCCGGTAAGGTTGCTCGCGTTTTGGGTCCTAAAGGCTTGATGCCGAACCCGAAGTTGGGTACAGTTACCGCTGACGTTGAAAACGCCGTTAAAAAAGCTAAAGCCGGTGAAGTTCAATACCGTGTTGAGAAAAGCGGTATCGTTCATGCCGGTATCGGTAAAGCTAGTTTTTCTGAAGATCAAATCTATGAAAATACCAAAGCTTTCATCGATGCTATCGTTAAGGCTAAACCCCAAGGCGCCAAAGGTACTTATATGAAAAGAATATCTTTGAGCTCTACCATGGGTGTAGGCGTTAAAGTCGACTTGACTGCTCTCTAATTTTAGAGGTAGTTATCTTGAAAAGTTTCGGGTGGTGAACTTATCATCACCCGCTCCTTCAAGAGATTTTATCTTGAGGGAAACTGTCCAAGACTGTAGGTGGTGGTTTTAGAGCAGGGCGCTTGAATAAACTATCTTAAATATCCTACATAGACGGAGTTAGTAAGATTTTTTATAATCCTTTTTTCTCCTGGACAGATGAGTTGCCGCTTATAACAGTGCAAACATTGCTTTGCGTATGTTTGGGCGGTGTGTGTGAAAAGGTTGCATCTTTGCTTTAGATTAAAGAAAAGATGTTGAAATTGGAGACAATAAGTGAACCGCGAAGAAAAAACACAATTGCTGGCTGAACTTAATGAATTGTTCAACAACTCCGAAACTGTGGTCATCTCTCATTATAAGGGTTTGACTGTTCAAGAAGTTTCGCAGTTGCGTGACAATATCAGAAAAGCAGGTGCTGGCTTTAGAGTTACTAAAAACCGGATTACTCGTCTTGCTCTTAAAGGTACAAAGTTTGAAGCATTGGCTGATTTGTTCGTTGGCCCAACCGCTATTGCGTTTGCTAACGATCCTCTGTCTGCTTGCAAAGCTTGTGTCGAATTTGCTAAAACTAACGAAAAGTTGGTTGTTATCGGAGGTGCTAATGCTGCCGGCGTTTTGTCTGTTGAAGATATTAAACGCTTGGCATCTTTGCCTTCACTCGACGAACTCAGAGCCAAAATCATTGGATTGTTGCAGGCTCCTGCTGCTCAGTTGGCTCGTGTTACCAAAGCTTATTCAGAGAAAGACGAAGCTGCAGCTTAGTTGTTGTGGTTAAAGTTTTTAGTTTAATTTGTTAATTAAAAAAAATGGCCGATTTAGCCAAATTAGTAGATGAATTGTCAGCTTTGACTGTTATGGAAGCTGCTGACTTGTCAAAAATGTTAGAAGAAAAATGGGGCGTTTCTGCTGCTGCCGCTGTTGCTGTTGCTGCCGGTGGTGCTGCCGCTGGTGCCGCTGCTGCTGAAGAAAAAGATGAATTCGATGTTATCTTGGCAGAAGCTGGTGCTAACAAAATCAATGTTATTAAAGAAGTTCGTGCTATCACTGGCTTGGGCTTGAAAGAAGCTAAAGACTTGGTAGACGGCGCTCCGAAGACCATTAAAGAAGGCGTTGCTAAAGCTGAAGCCGAAGAAATGAAGAAGAAATTGGAAGAAGCTGGCGCTAAAGTTGAATTGAAGTAATTTTATTTCAGTTCGATGCTTTTATAAAAAGCTCCTTTATCTGTTGATGAGGGAGCTTTTTTATTGAGTATGACAGTATTTGGGAGTATTGTCATACTGTGTGAATGAAAGTTTAGCCGTATATTGTTTTAGGTGCTTGATATGAATGACCCTTTTGTAAAAAAATTACCGTTAAATAAGATATTATCAGAAGCATGGGAATTTTGTCGCAATGATGGAAAAAACAGTTTGATTTTTTCAACTGTAGCGTATGCTGTTGGCTCTATTGCCTTGTTTTCGTGGAAAAGTTTGGCTTTTTGGCCGGCTTTACTTTTGATGTATGTTTTGTGGGGGGCTCATTTTCGTTATTACTTACAAAGAAGGCCATATTTTGATTATAAAATGCTGTTTAATTCATTAGTGCCTTCAACCAAGATTGTGTTGCTCTCGGTTCTTATTGTCAGCATTCTGATACTGCTGCCTTTATTACCGTTGTTTATGGATTTGTCGCCGGAGTTTAAGACAGAGTATGCTAAAATGTTGCAGGGTGATTTTCAAGACCAGCAAATGTTTATTGTATTCAGTGATATATTTTTTCTGTTGATTTCTCCGCTTGTGGCTTATAGGCCGTTTTTAGCGTGGATTTCGGCTTTGGTGGGGCGTTCGGGCTCATTGCGGTTTGCCTGGAGCCGAACAAGAGGAAATTATTGGGAATTTTTGCTTATAGCCGTTTTAACCAATATTTCGATTATGGTAATAAGGTGGTTAGTTTTTACGCTGGGAGGCGATGATTATGTTACTTTGTTGTTTATTGCTCCGATGGTAATATATTTTAATGTGGTTTCGGCTAAAGCATATGAATTTTTCTTTTTGGACAAGGAATAAAAAAAAGACAGGTTTTAAGACCTGTCTTTTTGATTAAGACAGGTCTTTTCCTGTCTTTTCATTCCGGATAGCCATACTTACGGATGTAGCCGTAGAATATGGTGTTATCCGTTGATTCCGTTTCCTCGTCTTCATGGGGGAACATTCTGACCCACGAATGAGGATGCCCTGCAGAAATTGCAGTTTCATCAAAATCTGTAGGAACCATTGTAGAGATTTCAACCGAGTAAGTTTCTTCTTTTTGATCATAGGTATATTTTTCATATACAATGCCGTTTTTTGACAGCCTTCTGACGAAAAAGTTATACCCCTTCTTAGATCCAAAAAGGTCTACAGGTTCACTGTTTTGTTGCAGGAACAATACCTTACCGCTGCGGGATTGCCAAATAACTACTAAATTTTCACCAATTTGATATCCAGTGATTTCTAAATTATGAAACCTTCTTGAGATGTCCTTACGGTAGAAGTGTCCGTTGCTCATTCCCACTCTGCAGATGTAATTACTGTTTACTGCAGCGATTTTCTGGTTCTTGAACAATTGTTCAAAGAACGCACATCTTTCAGCCTCGCTTACCGGATGCAATTTTTTAATTTCTTTTACCATAACAAAATAATTTTATAATTTTACATAATGTGACCATAAGATAGGTGTGAAAAACCTTTGTGTCAACGGATTTTTTATGGCTTATAATAAAAGAATCACAGCAGATTTAAAAATTCTTGCTCACTTAGAATTTGTATGCCTAATTCTTGAGCAACTTTGGCCTTGGAACCGGCGTCAGCACCCATGATTACATAGTCGGTGTTTTTGGATACCGAGCCTGATACTTTGGCTCCCAAATCTAAGGCTTTTGCTTTGGCTTCGGCTCTGGTCATTTGCGTTAGAGTACCGGTGAAAACAAGAGTTTTGCCCGAGAATGCGGAATCAGAGCGGGAAGTATCAATAAAATCTTCAACCTTTATCTCTTTTAGCAGTTGTTCAATAATACTGATGTTGTGAGGCTCTTGAAAAAATTCGACCATGTCGGTGGCCATGGCGGCACCAATACCGTCAATAGAAACTATTTTTGCGGTTTCTTTATTTATCATATCTTGCATAAATGATGAAAATGAGCCGTAATTTTTAGCAATAAGCATAGCTGTTGCACTGCCGACTTGCCTAATGCCCAGAGCATAAATAAAACGAGGTAAAGAGATTGTTCGTTTGGTATTAATGGCCTTAAACAGGTTGTCAACCGACTTTTTGCCCCAGCCTTCGCGGCGTTCAAGGTGTAAGCCTTGAGCAGAAGAAAATAAATCATCTCCGCCGTTGCGGCTTTCGATGGTAAAAATATCGGCAGGATTTTTTAAGATACCTTCAAGGTAAAAATCTTCGATGATTTTATCGCCTAATCCTGCGATATCAAAGGCATCTTTGGAAACAAAATGCTTTAGTCTTTCTTTGGCTTGTGCCGGACAGCTCAGACCACCGGTGCAACGGCGAACGGCTTCGTCTTCTTCTCTGATGGCATGAGAAAAACATACGGGGCATTTGTCGGGAAAGATAAATTCTTTAGCGTCGGCAGGTCTTTTTTCAAGCACGATACCGACAATTTGCGGAATTACATCACCGGCACGTTGAATGATAACGGTGTCGCCGATGCGAATATCTTTGCGTTTAATCTCGTCTTCGTTGTGAAGGGTGGCATGAGAAACTATAACTCCGCCGACATTAATCGGTTCGACATCGGCAACCGGGGTCAAGGCTCCGGTGCGTCCGACTTGAATGCGAATGTTGTTGATTTTGGTAAGAGCTTGCTCTGCCGGAAATTTATGGGCAATTGCCCAACGCGGAGTGCGGGTCAAAAAGCCCAATCGTTCTTGTAATTCAATCGAGTTTACCTTGTAAACAACTCCGTCAATATCATAGGGCAGGGATGAGCGAATCTCCATTAAATGAGAAAAGCTTTGCTCAATGTCTTTGATGTTTTGGCACAGAATGTTGTGTGGATTGGTAGGGAAGCCCCAAGCTTTCAAACATTCAAAAAATTCGGCTTGAGATTGCCATTTTCTGGTCGAAACTTCTCCCCAGGTGTAAGCAAATATACTTAAATTACGTTCGGCTGTGATTTTGGGATCAAGTTGACGCAAAGAGCCGGCCGCAGCGTTACGCGGATTGGCAAAAGTTTTTTTGTTTTCGGCGGCGTATCTTTCGTTGAGAGCAAAGAAATCTTCTTTAGCCATGTAAACTTCACCGCGGACTTCTAAAATATCCGGAGCATCTTCCGGCAAGGTTAATGGCAACTGTTTGATGGTTTTTAGATTAGCAGTTATGTCTTCGCCGGTGGTGCCGTCACCTCTGGTAGCGCCGGAAACGAATCTACGGTTTTCGTAGCGGGCAGAAAATGATAAACCGTCAATTTTGGGTTCGCTCATAAATGCAATATCATCGGCCGTATTTAAAAATCTTTTTACCCCAAAAATAAAATCTTCTACTTCTTCTAGAGAAAAGACATCTCCTAGTGATAACATCGGGAAGTGGTGTATGATTTTGCCGAATCCGTTTTTAACGGCGGCGCCGACTTTTTTTGACGGCGAATCGGGGCGAATCAGTTCGGGAAATCTGGCCTCGATATCAAAATTGCGGTGTTTGAGTTTGTCATATTGGGAATCGGTTAAGTAGGGAGCGTCGTTTTGATAGTAAGCTAAATCCGATTTAGTCAACTCTTTTGCCAAATATTCGAGTTCAGCCTTAGCTTCTTCTGACGTAAGAGCCGATATTTCTTTATCAAACATATAAATTCTCCCGCATAATGTTTTGTTATTTCATATATAAGCTCTTTGGAAGTGCTTGTCAGTAAAAATCAGGTGATTATCAGAAAGATTTACTTGTTAGAGGATAAATATGTAAATATAAATGTAGGCGAAATTTTATTACTTATATATTATGATAGATTATGAAAAACTTGGTTTAAGCGCTGTATCTGTTACCGCGTTTAGGAAGAAAAAAGGAATGTCGTTGGATGGTGCCCGTAATTGTTTGGGTGAGTGTTCTTTGACTGCAATTAGATTGCAAGGAGAAAGTTCCGATAAGGAAGAAAAAGAACGTGTCTGGATGGCAGCAAGCGGAAGTGCCTGGGTTAGGACTTTGGGTTTTGCCCAAGTTTGGACGGTAAAGGGTATTTATAAAAGTTTGCCGGTCGTGCGACAGTCCAAGTTTGAGAAAGCTAAAACAAGTTCGCTTGATGAAGCTCAGAAATTATTAGGCGCGTGTTCTTTAAGCAAAGTGGTACTTTGCGATGAGAAAGACCGAATCGTTATGCAAGACGGAAAACCAAGAAAAGAGATGGTTTGGCTCAGCTTGTCTTGTACATACTGGGTAAGGGCTATTGCTTCGGATAATGTAGGTTTTGTTTTATAACGATTGAAAAAGGGAGGTTTTTTGACAACCTCCCTTTTGGTTTAATGCCTTACAGACTACCCCCATTTTAATGGGGGTTGAATGCTCACGACGACGATGCTATAAGAAGGTATGGAAGTCGTACAAGGTCAACATAGTG
>CASFRM010000037.1 GCA_949297185.1 uncultured Pseudomonadota bacterium | reverse complement strand
TATATATTACCTGTTCCATATCTTCTTTATAGCGCGAAGATATGGGTATGTCTACATCTACCTGCTTACGCAGGTAGTGTTACGTTCGAATCATAAAATAAGTTTTAGTTTTACTCATTTTTATCTCCTTTAGTCAAATTATTCAAAATATTTTTAATAATATCTGTTTCACTGCAATCTATTTTATCTATTTGAGCTTTGGCATAAGCCGAGAATTCATTAATCAAAGTCTCTTTGGAGCGATGATTGTCATCATAGTACTTTGCGGTCATAACCGTCTCCAGCTTATCTAAAGCCTTAACCCACTTTGCTTCAGCTGTTTTCTGCTCTTCGAACTCAACAAATAACTCTGTTAATTCCTTATATTTAAGCTCTTGACTTATTTTGTTAATAGCAAGCATCTCATTTTGTTGTTTGGTTTCCGGCGACATATTGTCATGTGGTGTAATATCACCTGCATAAATTTCGGGTAAGTCATGAATTAGCGCCAATTTGATAGACTTAAGTAAATCCAAATGTTTAGGTGTAAGCAACATCACTAATAGCGCCACCCCAAAACTGTGATCGGCATCAGATTCCGGAAAATTGACATTTTTGTATTTCCAACCGGTTCTTTTTATATCTTTAATTTTGCCGCAGATTTTTACCAACTGATTGATTTCCATGCTTTTTCCTTTTAGTGATATTTGCCGCTTTTATTAAAGACTTTGTATAAGCATTAAACGGATGATTAAATATGTTAACGGCCGAGTTTATTTCCAGAACTTTACCATCTTTCATCACCGCAATATCATCGGCCAAAGCTCTGACTGCTCGCATATCATGAGAGATAAACAGATAAGAAATTCCTCTTGTCTCTTGAATTTTCTGCAAAAGTTTTAATATTTGTGCCGCTATTGTTACATCAAGAGCAGATGTTGGCTCATCCAATATCAAAATTTCCGGCTCAACAACCAAAGCTCGAGCAATGGCAATTCTTTGCCGTTGTCCACCGGAGAATTCGTGCGGATATTTATCGGCCGCATTTCCTCTAAGTCCAACTTCAGAAAGAACTTTTTTAATCCGCTTTAGCTTATTGAATTTACTTTCATTTTTGAAGTGTACTTCCAGTCCCTCGCCTACGATTTCTCTAACAGTCATTCGGGGATTTAGAGAATTATACGGATCTTGGAATACGATTTGTATCTTTTTACGCAAAGATTTATTGGGTATTTCTTTGATATTTTCACCACCGATAAAAACATTGCCTTCATGTTTAACAAGATCTGCAACCGCCATAGCCAATGTTGTTTTCCCCGAGCCTGACTCACCGACAATGCCGAGTGTCTTTCCTTTTTTTAGCCTCAGAGATACATTATTTACCGCATACAAATAATCTGTTACCTTGCCCCAGAAGTTTTTAGCTATAGGGTATTTTACAATTAAATTTTTGATATCGCACGCATATTCTGATTTAATATTATTATATTTTTTCAAAATATTAGATGAATGTATTAAAGCTTTTGTGTAACTATTCTTGGGGCGGAAAAATATATCATCACTACTTCCTTGTTCTACTATCTTACCGCTTTTCATTACCAAAACTCTATCGGCAACCTTGCGTATTACACTCAAGTCATGGCTAATCAAAATAATCGACATTCCCATGGTTTGTTTAAGCTGCATTAAAGTATCAAGTATCTGAGCCGCTATTGTTACATCTAAAGCAGTTGTCGGCTCATCAGCAATTAAAATATCCGGCTTGTTTGCAATAGCCATTGCAATCATAACTCTTTGCCTCTGACCACCTGACAACTCATGAGGATATGCATCAAATCTTTCTTTATGATTTTTAATTCCGGTGATTTTTAAAAGTCTCAAAGCCTGAACTTTGGCTCTTTTATAACTTATATTTTGATGAAGCAAAATATTTTCAACAATTTGCCGTCCTATCTTGTGCAAAGGATTTAGGCTGGACATCGGTTCCTGAAACACAAAGCCGATTTTGCTTCCGCGAAAATCACGGATATTTTTATTATTCAGAAGTTCAGTACCATTGAATTTTATTGAGCTTTCCTGAGAATGAAAAGCTTTAGGATAAGGCAATAACCCCAATATTGACAAAGCAGTAATTGATTTACCGGAACCTGATTCCCCAACGACACCTAGAATTTCGCCTTTTTCCAGATTAAACGAAACATTTTTTACAACCTTGTACTTGTTACCATCATTGGTATGAAAACCAAGGGTTAGATTTTTCACTTCTAACAGAGGCATTACTTATTCCTCCGTGTATCAAGCATATCTCTAATTCCCTCACCTATAAACACCAAAATAGTAAGCAATAATGACAAAACCACAAAGATAGATATTCCGATCCAAGGCGCTTGCAGGTTGTCTTTTCCTTGTCTAACCAAATCGCCAAGCGACGGATATTCATGAGACAAGCCCAATCCCAAAAAATCAAGAGCGGTTAATGCCACAATCGCTTCGGAAAGAATAAACGGAATATAGGTTATGGTCGCAACCAAGGCATTAGGCAAAACATGCTTAAACATTATTCTTGTATTACTAACGCCCAAAGCCTTAGCAGCCTTAACAAATTCAAAATTGCGCACTCTAAGGAACTCTGCTCTTACCACCCCTACCAAAGATGTCCAGCTAAACAACAGCATAATAGCCAGCAATATCCAGAAATTAGGTGTAAACACGCTTGCTATAATAATTAAAATAAAGAGCTGCGGCAAAGCTTCCCAAATTTCGATAAATCTTTGAATTAGAATATCAATTTTTCCGCCAAAATAACCCTGAATTGCTCCGATGGTAATACCTATTACCGATGATATAGCCGTGAGTACAAAAGCAAAAATTACCGACAACCTTATGCCATAAAGTATTCGAGCTAAAATATCCCTTCCCTCATCATCGGTTCCCAACCAGTGATTTTTATCAGGAGCTGATGGCGTCGGCACATCAATTTGATAATCTACCGTATTGAAAGAATAAGGAATAATGGTAAACCACATATCACCGTTTTTTTTGATATTATTAACAATCAACGGATCCTTGTAATCTGTTTCTGTCGGAAAATCCCCGCCAAAAGTTTGTTCACTGTATTCAAATAAAAAAGGGAAATACCAATCTCCGTTATATTTAACCAGCAAAGGTCTATCATTTGCAATAATTTCTGCCAACAAGCTCATAACAAACAACACTGCAAAAATACACAAAGATATGGTTGCTCTTCTGTTTTTTCGAAAGGCCAAAATTTTACTGTTTATTGCGGATTTACTCCGTATTTTAGCTGGATTTACCACGAATATCTCCAAAACAATTATTTATTTTCAATAACTTTTACTTCGATATTCATTTCATTTTTTGCTTTATCAGCCGCCTCAATTAAATTCTTATGATATTGTTTTTTCAATTCTTGCGGTGTCATATTGCTTCCTTGTGCTACCGGAGCTTCCAAGACCTGTCTGAACTCTTCGTTTTTTGCTAATTCTTCAATATTATCAGATAGATACTTAACTTTCTTTCTAGCATCATCTCTTTTTTTCTGTCCTGCTTTTTGTTTATTTTCAAGAGCTTGTTTTGCTTTGTTTATAATATCTTCTTTTGTAGGAACAACTTCTGCTTTTTTATTTGGCACTATAGGCACAATCTCGGCAGGCATTTCTTTTTTCTCAAACTCATCAATCTTAGCATCATCAATATTGCTGGATTTTTGTGGCATTTCTGTTTCCGGCACATCATCAAATAGAGTTTCCGGTATTACCTCTGTTGCCTTAATATCTTCAACAATCTCGGCTTTTTCGGTTGCAGTCTCATCTGTTTGAGTTTCACCTTTGTCTTCAATACTTTCAACGACTTCAGGCTGCTCATTTTCCACAGGTTCATCTAAGGCCTGATTTATGATTTCTTCAGTTTTAGTATCAGCAATTGCTTCATCTGTAGATGAAACATCAGAAGTAACCATATCATCACTATTTGTCAAAGCATTAGTATTTTCCATCGGCTTTGATACTTCGGTATTTGTTTCATCACTTGTTTGCGAGACTGTTTCATCTATTTCGACGGCAGAAATTGTTTCTTGCATTGCTGCAATATTTTCTTGTCTTTCAGCAACATTTTCTAAGTTTATTTCCTTTTCGGCTGAAATTAAAGTTTCTACATCGGCAATATCTTCAACCACTATCTGTGATTTAGGTTGAGTTGTATCGATATTCCTGTCGTTTATGGAATTAATTGCCTGATAATCAAAATTATTACCATTTTGATTATTAGCTACCCAGGATTTAAACCACTCATTGAAATTGTTTTTAGCTCTTTCTACTAAAGAAGCATCATATTTCTGTAGATTTATTTCTTCTTTAATTTTTTTCAGATTCTTGTCTGTAGTTTCTAGGTCAGCAAATTCGTCACATTTTCCGGAAAAGAAGTGTGAACTCAATATCTCATCGGCTTTACAAACACTATAATCTACAGAAAATTTATAATTTTCTTCAGGTTTTATGGCTAGTAAAATTTGTCTTTCAGATTGCAATTTAGGATAATATTCAATTTCTTTCGGCAATAATTCTTGAGGATTATCCAAACCGGTCAACACTATAGTCGTTGCACCGATTTGCCCGCTTTTATCTAAACGTCGTAAAAAATACTCCAAAGATCCGATTACACAGTTGAGTTGATTAGCATAAGCTTTCTGCTTGTTTGCCAAAGAAGTATCGGCAAACGCCTCACCTTTTTCTCCGACCCAATCTTCTACCTTTTTGAATTGACAAAACTCGTCATAAACAAAACTATCGGAAGGCAAATCTATCACTGCGAAGTAAGCCTGATTTCCTTTCTTGCGATCCATATCATCAGCGATTTGATCAAATACTCTAAATGCGTTTACCGAGTAAATCTCATTTGGTTTTACGCTCAAAGGCTTAACCGGCAAAACATAAGACAAAAACTTTAACGGCAGATTTAATGAGTTGACAAAACCTGTAGAATTCAACCACTGTGTTGTCAATAGTAAAGTCTTATCAACTAAATTAAAATTATTGCTACTGAGAGCAAACGGATAATTTATCTTGTTTTTACAAGAAACCACAGCAAGTTTGTTATTAACATAGCAAGTATCGAGCTCTCTTGTCTGATAGACATTTATGTTATAATTTTTCTTACGCAGCATTTCATAAAGAGAACTTTCTTTCATTCTCATTTTATCATACTGCAAACTGGTAAAATCAAAATAATCTTCTTCCAATGCGACATTCTGAACAAATTCTGACGGATCTTTATCATCAGCCGGATTATACAGTTTTACCAAATTATAAAAAGGATGTTCAACAACCGGCAACATAGCATTTGGGTATAGCACAAAACCATTTTGAGACAGCATACCCAACATATTGTTAAAAGTTTTGCTCATTTCAATATTCTTACCGCCCTCGCCGGCCAATTTTCGCAAATTATTTGGCGAAGTCATATTGTTAAAAGACAAAAACAACAATGTCTTTCCGCTGTTTTGCGCTCTCAAAGACGGAGATGAAGCTGTTGTCTTAAAATATGTTTGAGATGTATTAAAATATGCTTCACTAACAATCCATGCCAAAACGGCAAACATAGCCAATACCAGATATAATCTATACACCCTTTTTAAGAGAGTAATCAGTAGCAACACTATTAAAAATACCGACGCTCCAATAATTTCGAAAGAATATTCGTAGATTATATTGTTGGTATTTTCGCTCAAAAATCGTCCAAATAACATTAGTAAAGCAGAATGTTTTTCAAAAGTAGCAAATTGATTAATTATGGCAACCACAAACAAGGCTGCAATAATTGCAAGTAAAGAGTTCTGTAAGTTTTTTGAAAATGACAACAAGAAAGTTAGAATAAAACTTATTAAAAACACAGTCGCATATATAAATATAACTTCTTGATTTAATATTGATGATGCCCCAAATATGTTATAATTTCCTGAGTTTGCAAATAAAGTAAAATCAATAGCCAGCAAAGCAAAACAAGCCATTGTATTTACAATTAAATCAAACAGATACTGTCCAAAAGTTCTTTTAGGTTTTAATCTTTCTTGTTTTTGGGCTTCCATAGCCTTTTTTGCCGAAGCTCTGCGAGGGTCGTCGAGGAGAATATCATCCATATTAAAAATCCTTATTTTTCAATCAAAACTTCCAGATAGTTGCGATGATAAACGATAAATTACATATTTAAAACAAAAATCCTCAGAGTTTGCACAACTTCTGAGGATTTTATGATTCGAACGTAACACTACCTGCGTAAGCAGGTAGATGTAGACATACCCATATCTTCGCGCTATAAAGAAGATATGGAACAGGTAATATATA
>CASFRM010000036.1 GCA_949297185.1 uncultured Pseudomonadota bacterium | reverse complement strand
GAAGCGAAACAAAGGCTATAGTCGGAATTGTATAGTCTCGCTTTGGTTGCCAACAAAAAAACACCCTAAAAAGGGTGTTTTTTTAATTGGTGATCCCAGCGAGACTCGAACTCGCGTTACCGCCGTGAGAGGGCGATGTCCTAGACCGCTAGACGATGGGACCGTCTTGATGAGAGATTTGATAATCTAAAAAAGCATAATTTGCAAGTATTTTTTTCAAAATAATGCTAAAAAATATTTTGCCGCTGATATAATTGCCAAAATGTATAAATTTAAGTATTGACAATTTATTGAAAATTAATTATAAAAACCGCAGATTTTCTAATTAAAAGGTTTGAAAATTCAACACACTCCAAGGAGTGCCGCCAGTCAGCGAGGGTTCGCACACTGGCGTGCAATAGTATATAGGTATATAGATGTTTGCTAATTTGAGTGATAAACTAACTGCCGTTTTTAACAAGATCACCTCTCGCGGTGTCTTGTCAGAAGACGATATCAACACCGCCTTGAGGGAAATTAGGGTGGCGTTATTGGAAGCCGATGTTTCGCTTCCGGTAGTAAAAGAGTTTATTGCTCATGTTAAAGAACAGGCCTTAGGAGAAAAAATAGTTCGTTCAATCCAGCCGGGGCAAATGGTTGTTAAGATTGTTCATGACGAACTTCTAAAGTTGTTGAGTTCCGAGAACGAAGCCCTCAATTTAAATGCTCCCGCACCGGTAAGCATTTTAATGGTGGGTTTGCAAGGATCGGGCAAGACCACAACCTCGGGTAAGCTGGCCAAATTTTTGAGCACCCGCGGTAAAAAGAAAGTATTATTGGTATCATTAGATATATATCGTCCGGCAGCCCAAGAACAACTGGCACAACTGGCCGAAAGAATTAACGGATTTTCTTTGCCGATAATCAAAGGCGAAAAGCCCGCGGCAACAACCAAACGAGCTTTGGATTATGCCAAAAAAGGCGGCTTTGATATCATAATTTTTGATACGGCTGGCCGCTTGCATATCGATCAAGTTTTGATGGATGAGGTCAAAGAGATAAAGAAAATTGCCAATCCGACCGAAGTCTTGTTGGTGGCCGATGCCATGATTGGTCAAGATGCTTGTGTGGTTGCCAAAGAGTTTAATGAGCAAATCGGAATTACCGGTTTGGTTTTGACCAGAATAGACGGTTCATCAAGAGCCGGTGCTGCCTTATCGATGAAGATGGTTGCCGGTGTGCCGATAAAATTCTTAGGTCTTGGCGAAAAGCTCGACGAGTTGGAAGAATTTCATGCCGACAGATTGGCCGGCCGTATTTTAGGGCAGGGTGATGTTGTAACCTTGGTTGAAAAAGCCATGGACAATGTCAACAAAGAAGAAGCCGAAAAGATGGCCAAG
This sequence comes from uncultured Pseudomonadota bacterium, assembly GCA_949297185.1. Lineage (GTDB taxonomy): Bacteria > Pseudomonadota > Alphaproteobacteria > RF32 > CAG-239 > CAZU01. The sequence continues at coordinate 5,691 of CASFRM010000036.1, read as the reverse complement.
AAGATGATGAAAGGTTCTTTTGACCTTGAAGATATGTTAAACCAGTTTCGGCAGATTCAAAAGATTGGTTCTTTGGGCGGCATAATGGGAATGTTGCCCGGATTGTCAAAGTTTTCGGCACAGATAGAAGCTGCCGGCGGTGACAATCTCATCAAGAAACAAGAGGCGATAATTCTTTCCATGACAATTAAGGAAAGAAGAAATCCCGACATTATAAAGGCTTCTCGCAAGAAGAGAATTGCGGCCGGAGCCGGAGTAGAAGTTCATGAAGTAAACAAGCTGCTCAAGTCTTATGAGCAGATGTCTACGATGATGAAGCAAATGGGCAAACTGGGTGGAATGTCAAAGCTGCTTGGTTCGTCTTTATTAAAAAAATCTCCTTTCGGCAATATGCCGTTTGGAGGAATGGGTGGCAAGCTGCCGTTTTAGTGCGGTTTGTTATAAAAGTTAAGTAACAACGAAAGGAAAATAAATGTCAGTACGTATCAGACTGTCTCGTGGTGGTTCCAAAAAGCGTCCGTTTTACAAGGTAGTAGCAGCCGATCAACGCGCTCCTCGTGACGGAAGATTTATCGAAAGATTGGGTTCATACAATCCGATGTTGCCGAAAGATCATGCCGACAGATTTACCATCAACGAAGAAAGAGTAAAATATTGGTTGTCTCAAGGTGCCGAACCGACCGAAAGACTTGCAAAAATGTTGTCTTCTTTAGGCTTGGTAAAAGCTCCTGCTTTGCGTGAACAGCCGAAAAAATCTGCTCCTAAAGCCAAAGCTTTGGAACGCATTAAAGAAAAAGAAGAAAAAGCAAGAGCTGCTGCCGAAGCCGCTGCTCAAGCTAAAGCCGAGGCCGAAGCTGCTGCCGCTGCTCCTGCTGAAGAATCTTCTGCTGAATAATTATTGGTTATTAAAGGTTTTTTGTATTTATGAGCGAAGATAAAGTTTGTTTGGGAGCCATTGTCGGAGTTCACGGCATCAGGGGCGAAGTTAAGGTAAAAAGCTTTTCCGATGACGAAAAGCACCTGACGAGCTATGGCTTATTGAGCAACGAGAGCGGCGACAAAACTTTTGAATTAAAGATTGTCGGACATTCCAAAGAACTTTTACGCGTCAAGATAAAAGGTGTTGACGACCGCAACACGGCCGAGACCTTAATCGGAACCGGATTATATGTTAAAAGATCATTATTGCCGGATTTGGGCGAAGATGAATTTTATCATACCGATTTAATCGGTGCCCGGGTTAAAAACAAATCTGGCGAAGTTATCGGAGAGGTAAATGCTTTGTATAATTTCGGCGCCGGCGATTTGATAGAGATAAAGCTATTAAGCGATAAAACGCTTGAGATGTTACCTTTTAACAAGACATTTGTTCCGACCATAAATATCAAAGAACACTATATTATTGTTGAGATGATGCAATTTGCGGAAGATGAAGGTGAGGGTAATGAAGGTTAAGATATTAACCATATTTCCCGAGCTGTTTCCCGGATTTTTGGGAGCATCATTGACCGGCAAGGCCTTAGACGAAGGCAAATGGTCATATACCGCAATCAACATTCGCGATTATGCGTTTGACAAGCATGGGTCGGTAGACGACACTCCCACCGGAGGCGGAGCCGGAATGGTAATGCGAGCCGATGTTTTGGGAGCAGCCTTAAAAGCCAACTACCAAGGCGGCAGGCTGATTAACATGTCGCCCCGCGGAACTCCGTTAACGCAGGCCAAAGTTCACGAGTTGGCCAAAGAAGAAGAACTCACGATAATTTGTTCTCGGTTTGAGGGGATAGATGAGCGGGTTTTAGAAGCATATGGTGCCGAGGACATATCAATCGGAGACTATATTTTGACCGGAGGCGAACAAGCCGCAATGTTAATGTTAGACGCAATAATAAGACTTTTGCCCGGAGTTTTGGGCAACGATGAATCGACCTCGGAAGAGAGTTTTGAGACCGGACTTCTTGAATATCCGCAATACACCAAACCGGCGGAATGGGAAGGACGCAAGACACCGGAGGTTTTATTATCTGGTCATCACAAAAAAATATCGGAATGGCGTCATCAACAATCAGAAGCAATAACCAAAGAACGCAGGCCCGACCTGTGGAAAAAATATCTTGCATCTGGCAACAAACAGGTGTAAAAAACTAACCAAATGTAATGGAAAAGGGTAAAACTATGAACATTATTGAAAACATTGAAAAAGAGCAGATGGACAAGTTGCTCGAAGGTAAAAATCTTCCCGACTTTAAGCCCGGTGATACTCTTAAAGTTCATACCAAAGTAAAAGAAGGCGACAGAGAACGTATTCAGGTATACGAAGGCGTTTGTATTGCTCGCAAGAACGATGGTTTGAATTCTTCGTTCACCGTACGCAAAATTTCGTTTGGTGAGGGTGTAGAAAGAGTATTTCCTCTATACTCTCCGAATGTAGCCAAGATTGAGGTTGCTCGTATTGGTAAAGTTCGTCGTGCCAAATTGTATTTCTTGCGTGCATTGCGTGGTCGTTCGGCTCGTATTGCCGACGATTTGACAGCTACAGCCAAAGCCAAAGACGAGAGCAAAGGCGAGTAGTTTCGCATAAGTTGTGATGTTTTTTAGACACCGAGCGGGCTAGCGATAGCCCGCTTATTTATAAGGGGTGATTCAACTTTTTGGTGCAAGGAGTGGTATAAGCACAATAAAGTTGTTGATAAGTAGGGTGTAGGACTTTACAAAGTTCAAAAAATGTTCTATATAATGTTGCGGACTATCGGTAAAGAAATATTTTATAAGGAAGGAAACATCAAGAAATGACAAACAACAACACAACTTTTCAAGAACGGCTTGAGCAACTAAAGAGGGGAAGGGACGAGAGAAAATTGCAATCACTGCAAGCAAAATATCAAAATCCCGAAAAGATAAATTATAGCAATATGAGCTTGAGGGAAGAACTTCAAACTCGTTTTGATTTAGACGAGATGAACCGTCTTTCCGCCAAGTTAGGCAAGGCAAATATTAGTAATGAAAAGCGTAATGATAATTATCGAGGATATATAGATAAATATTTTCCAGATAGTTTCGTTCAATCATATGATGCCTTGAATAAAGCTAAAAAGCAAATGGAAAAGGTAAATAAAATAGGTGCTGATAACTATTACCATTCAGTTTCAATGTGTGAAAACGCAAAAGCTGGCCGACCTCTTTCGAGTTTATTGTTAGGAGTGGCTAAAGAAGGGTATGATATTGTTAATAAATATGGAAATAAACCACTTGGAGAAATTATAACGGACAGCACAAAAGATATGAAAAATAATATAAGAGGCATTTATTACGGACTAAAATACCCCGATAAGAATTGCGATGAGATTTTTAAGAATTTAGATTGGGTAAGTAACAAAATGTACTAATTGATAATGACTAATATAAAGGAAGATAGTATGCATAAAATAATTTTACAAAAAGCCATCAAGTTTTTTTCTATCGGAATAAGTGCAATGTTTTGTATATTATTCTTCCTTTATATGTTAGGCAATTTTTGGCTATGGTTTGATATCTCATCAATTAAAGACAGTAGTTTGCAAAATATTCTTAAGTTTAAGTTATGTTTGTCAGTAATTTTAAGCTTGGTGTGTTTGTCAAGTTTGTTTGTTAAGAAAAAAAATATGATGATAATCTGGATATTATCATTATTATGTATTGAGAAAAGCTATGGCATATTTCCGCAATATAAACAATATATGGCTTATACAGATTGTATAGATAGTTCTAAAGTTTGGGATTATAACGAGCATCGTTGCCGTGCGGATTGCTGGAAATGGGATAAAGAACACGGCTGTTACAAAATAGAATAATTTCTTACAATCGCGAAGGTATTAATATGCATAAAAATATTGTAAATATTATATTCAAAGCCACAAAATCAGCACTAAAAATAGCAATATTTTTGCTGTTATTAGTCTTTTTTGCCATTGACTTTTTCATAGCATTCTCAATTACCGAATATAGCTTTATAATTTACGGTATTGTAATGGTAATATGTTTAATTTCTTTTGCGGCTACATTTTTTGCAAGCATAAGAAAAGTGTCATACATAATATTTGCAATATCATTTATTATTTATCTTTTAATGTTTTTTTATTATCCGCCTATAGTTGAACGACATGCCATTGACAGATGCTTTGACAGTGGCTCGGGAGTATGGGATTATCACGAGCATCGTTGCCGTGCGGATTGCTGGAAATGGGATAAAGAACACGGCTGTTACAAAATAGAATAATATAGTAGGCATATAGGGGTGGGTACTATCTAAATAATATCTGCCCCAATCCTAAAAAAGGAAATATCAATGTCAGACACAAACATACAACATATAATAAATCGTACCAAAGAGCTATCTCTGCGATATTTTTTTTCATTCAAAGGCTTTATAGACGGTTCACAATTTTTTTTCGGCTACGGCAATATCTTTTGTTACTAACAGTGTTCTAGAAAAATTTGATGTCTCGCTTACTATAAGAGATTTTATTTATGGCTATATAATGCTGATAGCATTTCAAAAGAGGTGTCGCGACATCAATATCAAAGGTACATTGATAATAATATTAGCAACAATTTGCTTCTTTTTTACCACGATATTTGAGCCATTTGGTCTGGATGATATAGGTATCTTAGATACGATATCAAAAATTGTTTTTCATTTATATACATTACTTGTTTTGCTAATGTTTTTTTATCCGACATCGCCCAACAGAAATGCCGACCTACATAGTCCTTTGCTAAGGTATCCCTATGTTTATGTATTGGTTTGTATATTTCTGGCTCTTTGGGGTATAGATTGGGTATCGTCACATCAAAACGAGATTATTCAGGCCGTAACCTCTAAACAATGATAGTGATTCAACTTTTTGGTGCAAGGAGTGGTATAAGCACAATAAAGTTGTTGATAAGTAGGGTGTAGGAGTTTACAAAGTTCAAAAAATGTTCTACTTGTCAAAGCGGACTACATGTTTAATCAATATCATTTTTAGGAAGGGAACATCAAGAAATGAGTATCAACAAGACATTATTCCAGCAAAAGCTGGATGCTCTGAAAAGGGCTGGCAGTGAAAGGCGCTTGAGAGAGTTGCAATCAAAATATCAATCACCGGAGACGATAGACTATAGCAATATGAGTTTAAGAGACGAGCTTCAAACACGTTTTGATTTAGACGAGATGAACCGTCTATTTGCCGAGTTGAGTAAGGATGTAAATTCCGTCGCCAATATCAGCTCAAATTCCGCCAATGCATTGGCAAACAAGTTGCTAAGCAATGATTGGGATAGTCACAACAGCTTTTCCAAACCACTATCAAGGCCTAACAATGATAATGCAAATTGTTATATGACATTTGATGGTCAAAACTTAGAGCTTAATGGAGGAAATTCCAGCTATCAACATACATTAGATGCAATGTCAGGAAATCCAAATTATCAGGCTAAAAAATATCAATCAGTAAAAGATTTAGGCCCCATACCTGAAGGCACATATTATGCATCACAGAACCAGAGACAAACAATTGATCCGATAAATGCAGTTGCAGGTATTATAAAACAGGGGAATTGGCGGGGTTCTACCCCTGCTTGGGGACTAAGAAGAGTTTGGCTTACACCTGATAATAATACCAATACTTATGGACGAGACGGATTTTCAATTCATGGAGGTATTGAAAAAGG
>CASFRM010000035.1 GCA_949297185.1 uncultured Pseudomonadota bacterium | reverse complement strand
AAGGGCTTGGAAACTGGTGCCGACACACGGACTCGAACCGCGGACCCACTGATTACAAATCAGTAGCTCTACCAACTGAGCTATGTCGGCATAAAAAAACTAAAATTTTTCAAATCAACTTCATACAAATAAATACAATAATTCTTAAATCGAGCTACCACCGAGCTACCACGCTCATTACTGTTAGCACCATTTAATGACTCCAACATACAGCTCAAATTTAGTACATCATATTGTTTATAAAAGAAAATCATTTAAAATCAACCTTTTATAAACATGACTTGCAACGATTACAAATCAGTAGCTCTACCAACTGAGCTATGTCGGCGTTAACTACAGTCGCTCTTATATATTAGCATTTTGTTGTTGTCAATAAAAATATATTAATCCCTGTTTGTAATATTTGGTAATATCTAGTTATATGATAAATGCTGTTTTTGTATTGCCTTTATTTGCCTTTTGCATAAACTTCTGCTCATGTTTTTTATTAATATACGAGAGGATAGTTATGGCTGATAATAAATGGTTTGGTACGGATGGTGTTCGCGGTGTGGCTAATCAATTTCCTATGACAATAGAATTTGCAACCAAATTGGCTTGTGCTGCGGCAGAGCTTATTTGTACCAATCATAAAAAGGTAGCAATAGCCAAAGATACCAGAATTTCTTCAGATATGATTGAGGCTGCACTTGTTGCCGGTTTTACTGCTAAAGGTGTTGATGTGATAAAACTGGGGGTTATTCCTACTCCGGCAGTCACCACTTTTGTATCCGAGCTTGGTGTGGATATGGCTCTTATGATTACGGCATCTCATAATCCTTTTTATGATAACGGAATTAAACTTATTGCAAATAACGGTGATAAGTTTGATAACCAAACTACCGCTCAAATTGAAAGCCTTATCGAGAAAAATCAATTTTCTTTCGATAAGGATAAAATCGGAAAAGTATCGGTTGATGATTCAATAAAAGAAAAATATATGCAACGCGCTTTGCATATGTTTAATGATAAAAAATTACCGCAAAATTTTAAAGTGGTGGTTGATTGTGCTAACGGATGCTTTAGCGATATATTGCCGGAAGTTTTGAGAAGATTGGGCGCAAATGTTGTTGCTATTGCCGATAAACCGGACGGATATAACATAAATAATAATTGCGGTTCGCAACATGTGGAAAATATGCTCGCGAAAGTAAAAGCCGAAGGTGCAAGTTTGGGCGTGGCTGTTGACGGAGACGGCGACCGTATAAAAATTTGCGATGATAACGGCATTTTGGTTAAAAGTGATCAACTTATCGCATTCTTGGCTAAAACCATGCAAAACTCGGGTGAAAATAATTCCAGAGCCATTGTTTCTACAAAACTTTCAAATACCGCATTGGAAAGATATATTACACAAGACCTTGGCTTAAGATATTTTATTACCGGTGTGGGGGAAAGAAATGTTGTGCAAAAACTTAAAGAAGAGGGCGGCGTTATCGGAGGTGAAGAATCCGGACATTTGGTTTTGCTTGAATATGCAAAATCAGGCGATGCCATGATGGCTTTTTTGGCAACAATTTCCGGAATAATTGCTCAAAACAAAAAGCCAAGCGAAATTTTTCCGCTGTTTGATGAAGACGCATTGTTTTTTGAAAATGTTACCGTTGATTCTGTGGCAACGGTTAAGAAAGTTGCGGCAAGCCAAGAGCTGAAACAGATAGTTGAGGAAATGAATGAAAAAATTAAAGGTCGCGGCAGAGTGGTTATCCATCCATCCGGAACCGAGCCAAAAATCAGAGTATGGGTTTGCGGTGATAATAGTGAAATCGTGGACGCATGGGGAAAAGAACTTATGCAAAAAGTAAAACTTGTTAGTCAAAACTAACAGTTAATGTTTTGTTTACTTTTTGAGCGTACTCTCTTGTATTATGTAATCTTTTTGTAGGGGAATGTATTGATGCGTCAGGCTATTGAAAAAAACTTTTTTGATTGGAGCCGTTCTGCTACCCGCAATGTTAGAGCTAACGGTGTTCAGGCAATGATTGAACAAAAACTTAAAATAGTTGAAAATACTAAAGCCGCAGGTACTACCCGTTGCGTATGGCCGTCGTCTTTGAAAAATTCTGACAGCAGATACTTGAGTCGTAGAGTTTGGATGAGCTAGGTTGCCATGTTTAAGGGAATCGTCGCTTTATTTACCTCCGGTGCGATCTTCAACCCATTAGTGTTGTTGGGTATTATTTCCGGATTTACCGCGGTTATTAAACTTGAGCCCGAACAAATTAGAAATATTTGCGGTGATGAGAGATGGTATATCGGAGTTGCCGTAGTGGCTTTGCTGTATACGGTTATATTTGCCAAAATTTATAAAGAAGGCGGTGACGAGGTCGATTGGTCATCTACCCTAGGGTTGGCAGTTTGGAATTTTGTAAAATATTTTATGGCTTTTTTCTTGTCGATGTCTTTTGTTATGTTGGTAAGTTTTTAGATACTTACATCGACATTTGTTCCTAAATCTGAGGAGGCAGAAACCATGCGGTCGGGGTCTAATAAAACCTCGACTATTTGTTGTTGCATCTCGGCATTTTGTTTGATTATGTTCAACTGCAGCTGCTGCATAGCCAGTGCATAAGAACCAAGTGCTCCGATTTCACTCATAATCTAATTCTCCTCAAATAACATTTGTTATGATAGCACAAAATTACTTAAAAAGCATTAATTTTTTTATTCGATGTTGAATTATTAATATTATGCGTTATAAATTTTAGGTGATGTTTTAACCTCTGGAAAAGGAGAAATCTTATGAGAACTTTATTGTTGACTACGGCTTTTTGCTCTATTGCGTCGTTGGCTCTTGCTCAAGAAAATAACGATCCTACGGTTGTTTTTGGTGCTGCAGCTACTCAAAACGGAGGTCAAAACGAATTTTTGGTGGAACAACCAAAAGATGCTCCGAATCCGTTGGGTGATCCGCTTCCGTATGTTGAAGAAAATAATCAACCTGCTGAGAGTAATGCTCAGCCGGCAGGTGTTGAAAACCAAAATAACGAATCGGTTCCGGCTGATTTGCAGCCAAATGCGGCTGATGTAAATGCCTCGGTTCCGGATATTGAAAATATGAACCCGCAAGAAGCAGCACAGACTTTGGGGAATGATTTTCAAAATACGGTTACCGAAGCTAATGGCAGAATATATGATATTCAGTCATTTCCGGAAGAAGATGTAAATGTAATGAGCAATCCTTCCGAACCGCAGTCTATATATTCACCTAATGTAAACAACTAAGTTAGTTGCATTTTAGTTGTTGTTTATCTAATTCGCGGCACTGCCACTTGTCTTCCATAAGGTTAGAGGGTTCCAGTGTCGCGTTTTGTGTTTTTTCATCCAATGATGAGCCTAAATGAATAATATATTTGTCGTCGCAGTCCATTTTGTTGTTGTCTGCTAACGGGTATTCTATGTTGTCTAACACACTGAGCAGACGCGAATAGCGGTGTAGGTGTATGCTGCTCAAGGTGTTGGGTAAGTCCGGATTATTGCTGGTTGATATAAGTTTGATGTAAGGTACATCCAGGATACTTCTTTGTTTAACGATAATATTTGAAGTGTCGGCTACTATACCTCCGGCAATTTTGGCCTGTGTGTTACACCCAAATACGATACTTGCAGAATCGGCCGTCGTATTTTGTGTGTCGGTGTATTTTAGTATGCCTTTGATAAATATCTGAGCAAATGATTGTGTTTTAAGGCTGCCAATAAGGTTCCCTTTTATGGCAAACGATGCATCTTTTCCAACATATACATCTCCGGTTACATTACCTGTTGATATAAATTTTGATCCGTCGTCAATATTTATGTTGGCGCAGATATTGCTCGCATTAACAAAGCTTACGGTGCCTGCGACATTAAAAGATTTGCCTTTTAACGGACAATCAGGAGCATTGCCTTTGATAGTTATTCTAACATTGTTTAGGGCACCGGTAATTGATAATGAGGCCGGTGTTTCATAATTTAGGATAAAGTTTATGTCGCTTATGTTGCGTTCGAAAATATTGGCATACATCTCAAGATTTTTTTCATTGATGTTGAGAGTTACTTCCGGACGAACGGTAGATTTGCAGGCGTTGGATATTTCACCGTAGAGTGACATCATTGATTTCTTTGTAATATCAATGATGGGATCGGTTATATCTTCGCCGATAATATCGGTTTCGGGGTACATGCTGACAGCTAATTTATAGCAGTTTATAGAACATTTCTTAAAGTTATCATTTTCAGGACAAGTCAAAGTGTCTTCGGTTTCTTGACAAGAAGAGTATAAATATCCTTTTTCTTTACAAACCATTTCCGAAGTCTTGCAAGCTGAATAAAGAGTGTTTTTGCCTTTGAGACAAGAAGATGTTTGGGCTGATAACGGACCATATTTGCAGGGCATATAACCGTCACAGGGAGCTTCTACCACATTGGTCTTTACCACTCCGTCACAGGTGGTGCAGGTTTCTCCTTGGGCTACATATCCTGCCGGAACTTCGCTTAGAACATATTTGAATTGCGGACAGCTGTCGCAACATTTGCCATAGTTAGAGTTATATGGGCAGCGCTTATCGGTTAATTGGCATTTTTCTTTAGAAGTGAAACCAGCTTCTTCACAGGCTTTTGCAGCGTCCTCTTGGCATGCACGGTACATGGGTAATTTATTGTCACACATTTTGACCGGATATGAAGGCAGTTCGCAATCTTCTTTTTGAAAAGTGTAATTGTTATTGCGACACCATTGCTCTTGAGAACAGGTGCGGTAATATGTGTCGTTGTAAGGGCAGGGATCTGAAGGAGCGGTTTGGTTATCACAGTTGGCGTAGGTGATTTTATAGCCCTCATCTATACATTTTTGCTCGGAACGATTGAGTTCGTGTTTGCTGTAGTCGTTGGCCGCATATTCCGGAATCACCGAGGCTATAACAGTCTTGGAAGCAAATAAAAGAGCGAGAAGTATTATTTTTTTCATAAAAATGCACCTTGTAGCAAAAAATTTTTCCATAATTTTATACTAAATCTCTATAATTAATATAGAGTTAAAACTTTTTTTGACAAAATATGTTTTTTTTGACTAGATTTAAATCCAATTTTGTGGTATGGTAGCATCCGTTAAACAAAATTACAATCAAATATTTAACAATAGGCAGGGAGTTATGAACAAGAAATTAACAGTTAAGAATCCTTATGTTACGGGTGAATATGTAGTCTATCCGGCTCACGGAGTGGGAAAAGTTGCCGATGTTACCAAACAAACCATTGCAGGCAGTGAGTTGGAATTGATCGTGGTTAATTTTGATAAAGATAAAATGACCTTGCGTATTCCGATGGCTAAAGCAGAGACTACCGGTTTGAGAAAAATATCCGGAGCCGATACTATAGCCGATGCGTTGACCGCATTAAAGGGTAAGGCTAAAGTTAAAAAAGTAATGTGGTCAAGAAGAGCTCAGGAATATGAAAATAAAATAAATTCGGGTAATCCGGTTGCAATCGCCGAAGTTATAAGAGATTTGCATCGCAATGAAAACTTGGCCGAGCAATCATACAGCGAAAGACAAATTTATGAGCAGGCTCTTGACAGATTGTCAAATGAATATGCCGTATTTGAGAATATCTCAACAGCCGATGCTACCAAGAAAATATTGGATATTTTGAGTAAATAAATTTGATATGATTTTTAATCCCTTGCGAATGGTTTCGTGAGGGATTTTTTTTGTTTTAAAAAACTTTTTTTAATAATTTGTTGATTATATTATATTATGCACTTAAACTGTGTTAGGCTTAATTTTTTTGTATGAGGAATTAGAAATGATGAGCGAAATCAGAGATAGTTTGATACCCATGGTAATTGAACAGACATCGCGCGGAGAACGTTCGTTTGATATCTTTTCAAGATTGTTAAAAGAAAGAATCATATTTTTAACCGGCGAGGTAAATGACGAAGTGTCTGCTTTGGTTTGTGCTCAGCTGTTGTTTTTGGAAGCCGAGGATCCGAAAAAAGATATCTTCCTTTATATAAATTCTCCGGGCGGGGTGGTTACATCAGGTATGGCTATGTATGATACCATGCAGTATATTTCTTGTGATGTTAATACTTTATGCATCGGACAAGCTTGCTCGATGGGGTCTTTACTTTTGGCAGGTGGGGCTAAAGGAAAAAGATTTGCTCTGCCCAATGCCAGAATCATGATACATCAACCTTCGGGCGGTTTTAGAGGACAAGCAACGGATATTGAAATTCATGCCAAAGAAATTTTGGATATGAAAAAAAGACTTAATCAGATTTATGCCAACCACACCGGCAAAAAAATAAATGTGATTGAAGCAGCCATGGAGCGTGATAACTTTATGAATCCGCAAGAGGCTAAAAAATTCGGACTGATTGATCATGTCGTAACTTCAAGAAACGATATTAAGTAAGTGAGGATTAATAATGGTAGACGATAAAGAAAAATTGCACTGTTCGTTCTGCGGCAAAAGTCAGGATGAAGTAAAAAAGCTGGTGGCCGGAAGAGGTGTATATATTTGCGATGAATGTATTGAGGTGTGCATCAGCATCGTTTCCGACGAAATAAAAGAGATGGAAAAAAACGAAGGTAAGGTAATGTTTGATGCTTTGCCGTCGCCTTCAAAAATTAAAGAATTTTTGGATCAATATGTTATCGGACAAGATTTGGCAAAGAAAGTTTTGGCGGTAGCGGTTTACAATCACTATAAAAGGTTAAACTCAAAGAAAACCAATAATGATGTCGAGATTGCCAAATCGAATGTGATTTTAATCGGTTCTACGGGTAGCGGTAAAACTCTTCTGGCTCAGACTTTGGCCAAGATTTTGGATGTGCCTTTTGCCATTGCCGATGCTACTACTTTGACCGAAGCCGGATATGTCGGTGAGGATGTTGAAAATATCATTTTGAAATTGGTGCAAAATGCTAATTACGATATCGAAAAAGCACAAAGGGGAATCGTGTATATTGATGAGATTGATAAGATTACCCGTAAATCAGACAGCGCTTCGATAACTCGTGATGTATCGGGTGAGGGTGTGCAGCAAGCTTTGTTGAAAATTATTGAAGGAACGGTTGCCAATGTTCCGCCACAAGGTGGAAGAAAGCACCCGCAACAAGAATTTTTGCATGTCGATACAACCAATATTTTGTTTATTTGCGGTGGTGCTTTTGCCGGATTGGAAAAAATTGTCAGCCGCAGAGGTAAAGAGACATCAATAGGTTTTGGAGCTAAGGTTGCTCCTAAAGAAGAACGTAATATCGGTGAGATTATTAAAGAAGTACAGCCGGAAGATTTGCTCAAATATGGTATGATACCTGAATTTGTGGGGCGGTTGCCGATTATTGCAACTTTGGATGATTTAAATGAAGAAGCTTTGGTTAAAGTGTTGACAGAACCTAAAAATGCATTGGTCAAACAGTATAAAACCATGTTTGAAATGGAAGGGGTTAAGCTTACATTTACCGAAGATGCTCTTAAGGCAGTGGCTAAAAAAGCAATTGAACGCAAAACCGGAGCCAGAGGTTTGCGGGCAATTATGGAGGAGGCTTTGCTTGAGTTGATGTATGAAGTTCCGGATCAAAAGGATTTGGAAGAAATTGTTATTGACGAAAAAGTGATTAATGAAGGCAAGACTCCTAAATTTATTAAGAGCAAAAAGAAAGCAGGATAAAAATTAATTTATTTTTAAGAAAAAATTTGGTATGATAAATCCCGTATGGAGTAGAAGACCATACGGGATTTTCTTAAGGAAATAAGATATAAGGACGCAACAGTAGTGTTGACACAAGGATTGAAATAT
>CASFRM010000034.1 GCA_949297185.1 uncultured Pseudomonadota bacterium | reverse complement strand
CTTCCGTCCGATAAAGAGATACACGATAATATTGTTGCCATGTTTGTTCCTAAAGAAAAATTAAAAGTCGGCAGCAGATATGACTACAGCTACCGCATAAATTGGTTTAAGGACAAAGCCCCCTATACCTCAGAGCTTGGCGAAATTGTCGGAACATATAGCGGTATCGGAGGTGTATCCGGAGTTGGCGAACCGGAGTGGATAAAATATGCCATAGATTTTCAGGGCGGAAAATTACAAAAAATCAAAAATCCGGAAGAGCTTGTCGCCAAAATAGATGTAAATCATGGCAGAACCAAAGATGCCATCATTGTCAAAAATCCTTTGACCGGAGGGTATAGGTTGATTTTTGATTTTCAGGCCAAAGAAAATATAGCCGAGATACGAGCTTCATTGGTTGATAAAACAGGTGCCGAGCAGACGGAAGTTTGGAGTTATCAATGGTTGCGTTAAAGCTATATCAACCCGAAGATTTGATAAAATCTTACGCCTTGTCTTGGCATGTAGATGCCCCCGCAACTATATTGGCACTCAGCGATGAGGCAACCAAAGAAATCAAATCGCTGGATGAGTTATTAGACTGGTTGGACAATTACCTCTTGTCTCAACTCAAGGTAATAAAAAAAGATAAAAGCTTGAGCGATGAACAGTTTTTAGCCTTGGTAAAGGTTGTGTATTTGCAGCACGAACTTTACCAAGATTTTAATATTTTTGATATCGCTTCCGCCACTGAAGATAAGTTGATAAAGCTGCAAGAGGCGATGTCAGAATACAAATTTTTACCAGAAAAAAAGGTAGTAATGCCGGAACAAAAAATAAAAGTCTGCAATCCGTTTTCGTTATTTTTGCAATATCTAAAGAAAGGTTTTCGTCATGCCTTTGGCCGCAAGTAATGAAGTTTTTGCGGTTCCGCTGTTAAGCCGTCGCCGCGTTAAATTTCGTCGCATCAAGCTGTTTGGTCTTACTTTATTAACCACTCTCTGGGCCAGCGTCAAATGGTCAGAATTTATGCCCACCGACATAAGCCTTTTTATGCATTGGTTTTTGCTTATCTTATTCTTTTTAACCTTTGGCTGGATATCGCTTTATTTCTGGTCAGCGGTTTTTGGTTTTTGGGAGCTGGTAAGAAAAAGCCGCTATGAGGGAATCAAGCACCCCGCCAAAGATGCAGAGTTAAATGCCAAAACGGCAATTTTGGTGCCAAGCTATAATGAAGACGCCGCGGCGGTAATGGCCAGAGTTTTAGCCATGGCCGAGGATTTAGGCAAATATTCCGAAGGCAAGCAATTTGGCTTTTTTATCTTAAGTGACAGCACCAATCCCGAAATTTGGCTGCAAGAAGAGGTCATGTGGTTTGAAGCCAAAAAGCAATTTCCGCAAGGTATAAACTTGTACTATCGTCACAGACCAAGAAATACCGCCCGCAAAAGCGGTAATATTGAAGATTTTTGTACTCGCTGGGGCAGTAACTATAAATATATGTTGGTATTAGATGCCGACAGCCTGATTATTGGCAAAACCATGATACAGATGGCCAAACTGATGGAATCCAATCCCACTACCGGCATTATTCAGGCTCCGCCGCAAATTGTAAATGCCCAAAGCTTTTTTGCCCGCCTGCACCAGTTTAGCGGCAAGGTTTACGGCCGCATAGTAATGGCTGGTCAAGCCTATTGGCAAGCTTGGGACAGCAATTATTGGGGACACAATGCGATTATAAGAGTTCAGGCCTTTATTGACAGTTGCGGGCTTCCGGTATTTAAGGGCAAGGCTCCGTTTGGCGGACATATCCTAAGCCACGATTTTGTCGAGGCGGCATTGATACGCCGCGCCGGTTGGCTGGCTTGGATGTTGCCGGAATTAGAGGGCAGTTACGAGGAATGCCCTCCCAGTATGCTCGACTTTGCCAGCCGCGATAGGCGTTGGTGTCAGGGTAACCTACAGCACATCAGAATTCTGATTTCTCGCAAGATTCACCCCGTAAGCCGTGTGCATTTTACGGTGGGAATTATGTCTTATCTGTCATCATTACTGTGGTGTTTGTTGTTGCTTTTGGGAGTAGGGATTGTAGTGTGGCGTTATTTCTTTCCGCCGGCATATTTCACCCAGAGCAAAGAGTTGTTTCCTGCTTGGCCGATATTTAATGTCTGGGGTACGATAGCACTATTTGTTTTGTCGATGGTAATGTTGTTTTTCCCAAAAATATTAGGCGTTTTGTATGTTATCGGCAGGGGGGATAAGCAATACGGCGGAGCCGGTAAATTGTGGCAAGGGTTTGCGGTGGAAAATTTGTTTAGTGCATTGAGTGCCCCGGTGATGATGTTGTTTCAAAGCAAATTTATTGTCGAAATCTTATCGGGTATGGATTCGGGGTGGCAAACGCAAAACCGCACGGCAGGGACTTTGTGGCGAGACGGTATCAGAATGCATTGGTGGCAAACCGCGGTGGGAATAGGAGCTTCGGTTCTGATATATAACTATGCCCACACATTATTTTATTGGATGTTGCCGATAACTTTGGGTATGATGTTGGCGATTCCTTTGTCGGTACTGTCATCACGGGTTTGGGGTAAAAAATCAAAGCAGAGGATATTCACCATTCCCGAAGAGGTACACGAGCCGGATATTTTGCAAAGCAGTAAGCGGCACTTTAAGCAGTTGGAGCAGGTTATTGCAGATAAAGATATGCTAATGTTGTTAAAAGATGACATATATGTATCGATTCACATTTATTTATTGGCCATTAACGGTCCGATGCCGGATTTTGGGAGCGATTTAATCAAAAGAGTACAGCATAAAGTGTCGTTATTATCCGGCGGCGGAGAAGAAAACCTGAGTTTAGACGAAAAAAGATATTTACTTTATGATGAAAAATTATTACAAGGTTATGCGGTGTTGTGTAAATAATGTAGATAAAACAGAGAGATACGCGAAAAATGTCTATTTTGTCAAAAAACTTGACAAAAGAAAATAAATATGTTATATCTGTATATATAAAGCGTGATTAACCAAAAATTAAACAATATGATATAACTATACAGATAAGGAGAAAGACCATGAGTATTACAATAGAAAATAAAGCAGGTGTTGCAGATAAATTTAAAAATGCCCAAAGCATTGCTGCTGGCAGCGGTGTTTTCTCAAAAATCAAGAGAGGGGTTAAAGAGGTTACCGGCAAGGTTGGTGATAAAGTGAAAGATGTTGTTGAGTTTGTAAAAGAAAACCCAAGAATTACCGCCGCCGCCATTGGATTTATAGCACTCGGGGCAGCATGTGTGGCTTCTATGGATGCAGATACCATTAAAGTAATGGACGCGATGTCAAATGCAAGAGAAACAGTTACTATGACTCCTGAGAAATTAAAAGAGATTGGAAAGGTTTTTGGAGGTGTGTTCGCATCCGTTGGATTTGTGATAACGAAATCAATGCATAGTGCTAGTAAGGAAGATAAAGCATCCGTGGCATCAAAGCAAGCTCAAGCAAATACCGGAAGATAAGGGATATATTATAACAGAAGGAAGATAAAAATGGCCATCGAAAAGGTTTTGGTAGAAGATTTTGAATTCTTGATTGACGGAGAGGATATAGCCATTGCCATAGACCTCGATGAAGGGATGATAACCAGTGCCGAGTTGAGCTATGACGGCAGGAACTGTGCTATCCTCACCCGCAACGGTAAAAAAGCCTTTTTGTTGACCAATATATTCCCCGGGATCAGAGAAAAGCTAAATAGCTTGGATGATGTTCTTATCTTGGAAAGACGCGGTCCCAACCACGAAATTATGAATGCTTATACGGTAGAGATCAACCATGTAAAAGAAATTCCCTATCCGGATAAGTTCGAAGAAGAGGCGGTTGAACTGTTTGAAGATTTAAGATCAGAGATTGGTGATGAAGAATTGGTCGAACTTCTCAAATCTCTGGCCAAAGAATACAGCGAAACAGCCAAATAATAATAAATCTGTAAGTTATATCAATTAAAAAAACGCGGTGTTTTAACCGCGTTTTTTTTGGTTATTGACTCTCTAATAAGTTGTTGTAGATTCAATATATATTAATAACCGCAATAATTAGAGAGATTAAAATGGTAAAAGACAGCGATTTGGACGATTTGGAAAAATTATCAGAGCTCAAAACCAAAGGTTTTATAACCCAAGAAGAATTTGATTTGCAAAAACAAAAAATATTAAGCAAAGATAAGCCCAAAGCTAATATTAAAAACAAACCTAAAAAACAATCGGTTGATCAATCTTCCGTTATTGAAGAAAAAATTAAAAAAATTTTATTGTCGAAATATGCCGGTGTTTTTTTAATTGTGCTTGTATTGCTAATTATCATAGTAAATACATCCATCGGTATTTATCGTCACCACAAGGCCAACAGCATTAATACCGAATATTATACCTCAGGAGAAATCAAAAGCGAAACTCCGATGGTTGACGGAAAGATAGACGGCACCAAAAAAGAATATTATGTTACAGGCCAACTTAAGGCCGAAATACCATTCGTCCAAGGGAAGAAGCACGGAATGGTCAAAGAATACGGCAAGGATGGTAGTATTAAACAAGAAATTCTGTGGGAACATAATAAACCAACAAGAATTCATACCGGTATAGAAAACACAGCTTTTTATACCAAAGGTATTCCTTCTGAGGCGACAGTTTATCGTGACGGAGAAATGGTAAAAAAGATAGGTTACTACTATAGCGGAAAAGTCAGAAGCGAGGTTGAGTATAAAGACGGCAAACCGTATGGTATAGGTAAATGTTTCTATGAAAGTGGCAAAGTAAATCACGAACACCCATATAAAGACGGTGTCTATGATGGTGTCGAAAAACAGTATTACGAAGATGGAACCCTTTCCCAAGAAGTAATCTATAAATCCGGAGTTAAGGAAGGTGTTGGTAAAACCTATTATCCCGGCGGTAGCATAAAGGCAGAGATTCCTTTTGAGAATGGCCTTCGCAATGGCGTCGTAAAAATATATTATCCCAATAAAAAATTGAAAGAAAAAAGTGTTTATGTTAACGACCATCGTCAAGGCGAATATAAGCTGTATCACGAAAACGGAGTTTTATATGTAGATGCAGTTTTTGCAGATGGTATTGGCCGTGGAGTAACCTACGACGAACAAGGCAATGAAGAAGGTTACGCGGAAATTACCGAAAACTAATCTAAAAAAATTACAATAGTTAGGGGGTAATATCCAACTAATTACAAGCTGTCAATAAAGTATGTATGCTTACTAACCAGCATTTAAAGATATTGATAAAATTTGCTACTTTGATAATGTCTAAACATTAGAAAATATTATTAACTTTAAAATATAAGCATTATGAAAAAAATTGTATTATCAGTTATGGTGCTTGCTCTTGCAGTGTCTGGTTTGCAAGCACGTGAAGAAAAACAGGACACCTGTGGAATAAAGGCTGGTGCGGCTACCGTTGTTTCGGACACTCCCGGAATCGATGGAGCAAAGAATTTAATAGCCTTCCAATTTGGGGATGTAAGCTTGGTTCTTACCAAGGATTCTCCTAAAAGCCAACGGAGGCAAGCCGTAAAAATGTGCTATGAGCTATACAAGCTCGGCAAGGTGGATTACACCGAATATGTCGAGTTTGCCAAAATGCTCGACATAAAACCAAAAGCACAAAAAAATGAAATAGCAAAGCGGAGAAGTTTTATAAACTTCTCTGCTTTGTTTTTATATCATGATGTAACCTATTTTTAATTAAAAGTTTTTATGTTTAATTCCATATCCCATCTCACTCAATTTTAAGGAAATGACATGAAGATAAAAAGTTATATTTTCCTTTTGCTCGCAATTGTTTGTGCCGCTTTTTATTTTTGCCGCAATAGTCTGGAGTACAAAATACAGAGCATACTTAATAATAACTGTGAAGTTGGTGTTGCTGTAGTCAAAGGCAAAAAGCAATGGCTAGTGAATAATGATAAAACTTATCCGTTGATGAGCGTATTCAAAATTTTTGTAGCTGCAGCAGTTTTGGACAAGGCAGAAAAAGAAAATATTTCCTTAGACACTTCTATTGTTATTTCTAAAGACATGATTTATCCAACCTATAGTCCGTTAAGAGATAAAATTAAACAATATCCTTACCAAAGCTCAATAGAAGAACTTCTTGTTTATATGATATCTTTTAGTGACAACATAGCCACAGATATTCTGATATCATATCTTGGCGGTATTAAAAAACTAAATAATTTTGTAGCCTCGGCAGGGTTTCCGCAAGTTGTTATACAGGTTAACGAACACCAAATGAGTACGGATATTCAAAAGCAAAAACTAAATAGAGCTTATCCTAAAGATGTTGCCCTGTTTATGAAGGCTATTGATGACGGAAAGATACTTTCAGCAAAGCAGAAAACCGTGTTTAAGCAAATTACGCAGCAAACAACAACCGGCGAAAACAAATTAAAGGCAGGATTGCCGGATTATGTTGTTATCGGACACAAAACCGGTTCTTCTGACCGCGAGGAGGGTGTAAAAATAGGTGATAACGATGCCGGATTTGTTATTCTTCCCAATGGAGAAACTTACTATATCGTCGTTTTGATAAAAGATTCAAAAATGACTGACGAACAAAATGCACGACAGATTGCCCAAATTTCAAAGCTTGTTTATGACAAATTGCAATAACGGCAAATGCGAGAATATCGCCATTTATTGAAGAATGCTAGAAGTTATTAATAATAACAGGGTGTTCGTCTTTTGTCGGTTCTTCAAAAGATTTTTTTATGCTGTCAAAGTTCAAGATATTTTGTTCGGCAATTTTGCCTTTTCTGCTCATCAGCCTTTGCTTTAGGATATCATCCGGTGCATAAACATAATAAATTACCGGCTTTCCGCCCATTTGACTTATTTTGCTAACCGCTTCTTCTCGAGAAGACTTGCTCCAAAACCCTACATCAAATATAACATCTTGATTGTTTTTGATATATGTCTCAATTTCGTGCCACAAAAAATCAAGTGTTTGCGCAAAACAGTATTCCCAATTATTTTCATATTCTTCCGGTTTATATCTTTGCATACAAACCTCATCGGGATTTAGATGAACGGCACCCGTATCAAAAGCCAATTTCTTAGAATAAGTGGTTTTTCCGGCTCCAAGAAAACCACAAATTAAATAAACTATCGGGCATTTTTTCATTTTTCAGATACCACATAAAATTTTTCTTACGCTCTGTTTTTAATTCTGTTGTTCCTATTTTTTACAAAATTTAACTGATTTTCATATAACGCTACCCATTCTTCTGCAGATGACGGGTATGTAACTTTATAAAGATCTTTGCAACTGTTAAAATATTTTATCTCAACTTTATAAAAATTAAGAAAGCAGTCCCAAAATAAAAATAATAACAAAAATCAAAATTACAAATAAGATGAAGTAAATCAAAGCGATAAGTAACCACTTAAGCCATACTTTTAATTTTTGACTTTTGCGGATAAAATGAGATGCAATATAGGTTAAAAATAAACTGATATATGCCGAGTTCATACATATTTTGTAAAAAACATCATATGTTTGCTTGAACAATCGAAGCCCCTCGTCATCAGAAAAGTGATATACATAAGCCAAAAATCCTTCTACGAACATAGCAGGAAAAACGGTAAGCAACAGTATTAAAACAACAATATTTTTTGCTCTTGTAAGAATCTTTGGCATGGCGTTACTTTACTCTTTTATAAAGCTTTTATATGTTGCCCAGATAATAGATAAACATAGAACAACAATATAAGTATAGTAGATAAAATTAAGGTATTCTGCCGGAGCTGGTGGAATTTCGGAGCCATTATATTGAGCTTTACTTGCCTGATACCCATAAATTATACCAGGGATTGTTATAAATATAACGCTAAAATACTCAACAAAACCAAGAACGGCTATATAATTGGTAGTTTTAGGAAATTTGTTTTGAAAAAGATTGATAAAATTATATTTTCTTTTGAAGCACAAAACAACAAACATTATGAAAAAAATGATTGAAATTACAATATCGGCAATATTGATTGCAATGTTTTGAGGCAAAAGAAATAATAAGGAGATAACAAAGTAAAATCCACCTAAAATCAAAACATGCCAAGCAAAAGTTTTCATTGAAAGTTATCTCTTTGATAAAATATTTTAACCTAGATAAATTAAATCATCTATTTTTTTCGTGTGCAAGTATCATTATATGTTTGTTGTGCAACAAATGCCATTTTGCCATCTATTTAAACTCGCAGATTAAGAAGGAATTTGCCGAATATTTGAAGTATTTGCAAGAAACACGAAGCAACTTGAACCAAGAGAGCTATTTATTTACATCGCAAAAGCAAAACAAACCCTACAATCGCGTGAGTATCAGCCGTTTGTTTAGTTCCGTTTATCGCAAATTCAGCATA
>CASFRM010000033.1 GCA_949297185.1 uncultured Pseudomonadota bacterium | reverse complement strand
TATAAAACCAGTATACCAGATTTTTGCACTGCAAACAACCTCTATGTTACTATATCGATATGCTCTTCAACAAAAACAAATCCTTTTTTCCTTTGTTTTGCTACACTTTTGCGACAGAATCGCTCTACTTGCCATTCCGTCTTCTCGATTCTATTTAACAAAAGGTTAATTTTTTCTTAGCTTTGCTTATTTTTTATTGCGGCCTATTACCGGCTTTTATCTTATAAATTTCTTCGATAACATCGTCGTCTTCCCAATCAAGCGATCCTCTAATTCGGCCGATTTCCATCGACTTTGCATCAACCAAAACCGCATGAGGTGTGGCAAATATTCCAAAAGCTGTTGCCAATTTTCCGTTTCTGTCAACAAAATGCGGCACTTTGTCTGCCTCAAATTTGCTCAAAAAGGCTTGCTGTTCACCCTCTACCGCCCAATCTTTTTGCGGAGACACCATAATCAATTTCACGCCGTTACCTTGCGTCTTATTCACAAACTCTTGCAAATCATCAAGTTCTCGCAAACAAGGGATACATTTTTTTGACCAAAACAACACAATCAAAAAATCTCCGGAAAAATCGCTTAGTTTATAAGCTTTGCCGTAGTCATCATAAATTTTCTCATCAGGAGCTTTTCTGGAATAAGCAAAAATATTAACATTATCCAATGCCATTGCATTAGACGCCACCAAACAAAATACCAGCAAGATTTTTATAAATTTAAACATTTTTATGTATAACTCAAAAATTACTTACCCGATAATTACAATATATGTTTAATATATAACATAACAAGTAAAGGAATGGTATATGAAAAAATTTTTAATCATTTTCTGCTTAATTATCATGACATTAGGCATAAGCGGCTGCGGCAAATCGGCTCGCCCGATTCCTTATCCCGACAGCGGCTATCCGCACTCCTATCCCTATGACAAATAAAGAGGTTAGCAATGGCTTTTTCAAATATTGACAACGAGATGATTCCCTATGTTGAGTTTGCCGACAACGCCAACGAGCGCACTCCCTGTGTTTTGGTGCTTGACTGTTCCGGCTCTATGCGCGGCGAACCCATAAAACAACTCAACGCCGGTCTCAAAGCCCTTGAGCAAGAGCTAAAAGATGATATCGACGCCTCTTCCCGCGTTCAACTTCTGATTATCAAAGCCTTTGGCAAAGACGAGGCCGTTGTTTCGTCAGACTGGATAGACGCTATGAATTTTGAAGCTCCCGAGATGGAAGCCGGCGGTCTCACCCCGCTTGGCCGCGCCATGGAACTTGCCCTAAAAAAGATAGAAGACCAAAAGAGCCTCTATGACAGCTGCGGTATTACCTCCAAAAGACCATGGATATTTTTGATAAGCGACGGAGAACCAACCGACTATGAATGGGAAATTGTCGCAAAAAAATGCCGCGAAGCTCAGCAAAACAAAAAAGTTGTTATTCATGCCGTAGGCACCCAAGGCGCAAACTTAGAAAAACTGGCCAAATTTTCGACCATCTCGCCCAAACGCCTAAGCGGTCTCAGATTCACCGAATTTTTCTTGTGGTTAAGCCGCAGTGTTTCTTGTGTTTCACGTGCTGCACCAAATGCTCCGGATTTACTAGAGGATATAGGCGATTGGAATGAAGAATAAACCAACCGACATCAAAATTGTTGCTGCCAGCGTTACCGGCCAGCTTCATTTGAGCAAAAACCTGCCTTGTCAGGACTTTTATGATTATGCCCAAGGACGCAATTTGGTAGCCATTGTTTCTGACGGAGCCGGCTCGGCCAAACATGGCAAAACCGGAGCCAAGGTTTTGTGCCAAACGCTGTGCGATTTATTAAAAAACGCTGATTTCAAAACCATCGAAAATCAAATTGTTCATGCGATAGAAACCGCCCGAGAAAAGCTTATGCTTCACCGTTTTAACAAGACCAAAGATGCCAAAGGTCTAGCCCCATTTTCGGCAACCTTGGTCGGGGTTGTTTACCAAAAAAATCGCGGTTTATTTTTCCATATCGGTGACGGAGCCGCTCTTTCACTGCATGCCGACAACGAATTTTATGCTTCTCGTCCCGAAAACGGCAATTTTTCTTGCGAAACCTTTTTCTTTACCCAACCCGACTGGCAAGATAATTTGCGTTTTACCAAAATTGCCGATGCCAAAAGCATATTGTTAATGTCAGACGGGCTGACATCTTTTGCTTTCAGTGGCGATTATAACGATATTGAACACAAATTCATAACCCCGATAAATGACTTTTTATTGCAAGAAAAAAGCCTAAGCAAAGCCCGCAAAGCTTTAAGCAACACGTTAAACACCCCGCGTGCGCAAAAGCTCAACCCCGATGACAAAACTCTTGTATGGATAAAGGTATAAAGATGCCTCAAGCAAAGCAAACCTACAACGCAGTATACACCGACGGCAGCTATGGCAAAATCACCCTTGGCGAGATGATAAACAAAGGCGGCGCTTCGGGTAAAATTTATTTGGTTGAAGGCAAGCCCGACAAAGTTGTCAAAATCTTTCACAATACCGAAAAATCTGCCAGCAACCGCCAAAAGTTGCAGGCCATGATGTTAAACAAGCCCAACTTCCAACCGGTGGAAGTTAACGGCAAAGAATTTATTCAACTTGCATGGCCCGAGGCTCTGCTCGATGATGAAAAAGGCTTTTGCGTCGGCTATATGATGCCCCTTATTAACATGGACGAGGCCGTTTCATTAGATCACCTTATGCAAAAAGCCATCCGCCAAAAACTGGGACTATCGGAAAAATATGCCTACCGTATATTTGCCGCTTACAATGTTGCCTCTATGGTAACGGCCTTACACAAGTGCGGACACTACATCATTGACCTCAAACCGTCAAACTTATCGGTTTACAAAGAAAACATGTTGGTTGCGATAGTCGACTGCGACGGCTTTTCGATTAAAGGCGAAAAAACTCGTTATCCGGCCGAATTTGTGAGCGAAGAATATATCTATCCCGAGGGCATGGAGCTTTCTTGTGCCGAAATGGGCGAGGAACAAGACTTATTTGCTCTGGCGGTAATAATTTTTAGATTGTTAAATAACGGTATTCACCCGTTTTCCGGTGCTCCGAAAGACCCGTCACAACCCATGCTTACCATTCAAGAGCGTATTGCCGATTATCATTACGCTTATGGTTTATGGCCCGACAAATACCAATACCCTCACCCCTACAGTATTCACGAATACTTTAATAAAGAAACTCTCGAGCTTTTTGAAAGAGCCTTCAGCAAATGCTGTCAAAGACCAACGGCATACGAATGGCAAGAGCATTTGTGGAAATTAATGCATGGACTAAAACAATGCAAAAACAACCCCAATCATGTATACTTCACCTCCAAAGGCTGCGGTTTATGCTCGATTAAAGACAAATTTGCCAAGGATTTACAAGTAATACAAAAACAAAAAACCGACCCCGAAAAAATACGCGGTATCGAGGTCAGCCGCTTATCTACCGAAAAAGTTCAGGAAGAAAAAAAGCAAAAACAGCTATTCAACACCAAAATGCAACGAATATTTTACGGCTTTTGTGTTTTTTATTTGTTATTTTTTGCTTTTCTAAACAAAATGCTAATGCCTTTTAGCCAAGGCTTGCAAGAAATCGGCTTGGGAGTTCAGGCTCTTGTTGCCACTCTGATTTTAAGCGGTATTCATTACGGCTTTAAGAAATATGATTTTATCTTCAAGGCTCTGCGCAGCACCATTTTGCGAGATATGTTGCAGGTTTATGCTTTGATTTGGATTTTAATCACCATTGTTTTGGTCAACGATTTGCCGCAAGATTTATTTACCTTGACGCCATAGTTAATCTATGGCTTCTTCCGGATACACTCCGTATAAATCTTTACGCGGCATCCAGCCTTCGATTTGTTCAAACTTTAACAAGCAAAACTCATTATTTTGCGGGCATTTGATGATTTTAGCGATAGCTCCGTCTTCGACTCTGGCAATAACCTGAGACTTATAATTACTCTTAAGATAAAGGTTATTTTCGCCGGCGGTAATTATTTTGGCATAACGATTCTTATTAAGCATGGTCGACTTTATCCAGCTTTCCGAACCTTGCCAATCGCGGATTCTCCGCCAATCTTCAAATTCAGCGATTACTTCAACGGGAGCCGATTTTTGCATATATACCCACTCTATCGGATATTTTACCCCCGGACCGGAACGGGCATTAACCGGATTAGAACGCAGAGAAACAAATCTCGGCAGAGAGTCGTCTTCTTTTTTAACGGAAGCAGTATTTTCTTGAGCTACGGCCGCCAACACTCCCATTAAACACAACACAGCAACAAGCAAGATTTTTCTCATATTACCCGTCCTCTTAATTTTTTATTCACTACTTAAGCAATAGTATAAACTCATTAAGATGAACAAATAGTAAAAGAGGGCAAAAAAAATGAAAGTTATTGAGGTTGCACAAGAGCTTATTCGTTTCAAAAGCGAAACCGGAAACGAAGAAGAAATCGATAAGACAATGGCCTACATCAAAAATATGATGAAATTATTAGGAGCCAAGGTCGATATTTTTAAGAAAAAAGGCGTTGCTCCGGTAATCTTTATTCGCAACAAAAACACCATAAATTTTGACGCTTTGGTATTAGGCCATATAGATGTTGTACCGGCCGATGACAAAATGTTTAACCCCAAAATAAAAGACGGCAAATTATACGGACGCGGCTCTTTAGATATGAAATCTTTTGCAGCAGTTGCGCTAAATTCAATGCAATATGTAATAGAGCACAAATTGCCGCTTAATTTTGGTATTATCTTGTCTTCCGATGAAGAAAAAGGCTCCAAAGGAACCAAGGCTTTTTTAGAAAAATACAAAGACATTCACGCCGATATAGTTTTGGATAATGATGTGGGCGGCGATATCACCAAGATTATTGCCAAATGCAAAAATCCGGTATTTGTAAAAATAATTGCCAAAGGCGAAGAGGCTCATGGCTCAAGACCTTGGGACGGAATTGATGCCAACGAATTGATGATGGAAGTTTTGGGTAAGATTCGCAAGATATATCCGGCCTATGCCAAAAACGGTAAAACACCAAAAAACAAATGGATAGACACCTTACATTTTGCAAGAATTGAAGGTGGTAAAGTTGCCAACATTATATCTGATTATTGCGAAGCTTTGTGTGATTTCAGATTGATTGAAACCAGCACGGTAGAAGATTTGAAAAAGAACTTGGAAAAATGCATGATAGACGGAGTAAGTTATGAAGTTGTATCTTCAAGCACTCCGGTAGTCATGGATGAAAAGAACCCGCTTATCTTGGAATACAAACATTTTGCCGAAGAAATATTGGGCAAAAAAATAACCTTTGAGTATGAAGGCGGAGCAACCGATGCCAGAGAGTTTGCCGTAAGAGGTTCTACGGTAATTATGCACTCCGGCACCGGTGACGGCATGCACGCGGCAGGAGAATATGTCGAAGTATCATCGGTTGAGCAGATAGCCGAGATTCAGACAAGATTTTTAAGCAAATTATCACTTGCCAAAGGCAAATAAACTTATTATAAGAAAGTCATGGTGTCTCCGTAGCTCATCAGGATAGAGCAACAGTTTCCTAAACTGTGGGTAGGAGGTTCGAGTCCTCTCGGAGACGCCAAAAAGCCACCCAAAAGGGTGGTTTTTAGTTTCCGAAGGACTCGAACAATTAGGAAAGTTTAATCGCTACATCTCAACCGGCTCAAGCCAAGTAGTTTGATTATTCGGCAAATTGGTCTCTATTGAAATATGCGTAAACCAAGAATCAGGTGCCGCCCCATGCCAATGCTCAACATTCAAGGGTATTCTGACCACATCGCCGGGGTGCAATATTCTCACTTCTTTACCCCTTTCTTGATAGCGTCCCTCTCCTGCCAAAACCAACAAAATCTGACCGCCGGAATGCTTATGCCAATTAGTCTTGGCTTTGGGTTCAAAAGTTACATTACCAATCGAAGAATTCCACACATCATCTTTATTACTGAGCATTGTTAAATAGGTTTGCCCCGTAAAATATTCGCCATAAGGATTTTTTTCACCTTGCGCAAAAATAGTATCTATCGGTGCTTTTTTCATTTCTTGTGCCTCTACATTTGTAATTATTGCCAAAACAGTAACCAATACACTAAAACTCTTCCGCAATACGCTAACCATATCCCCCTCCTTTATCACTTTTGTTTAACGATAAGATTAGCGTAAACCTTAGAGTATACTCTAAGTCAAGACATTATTTAAATAACTTATCATGCTCTGCCAACATTTGCGGATATTCGCTATAAACATTGGCTTCTCCGACTTTTTTTGCTGTCTGATAATATTTGATTTTAAACTCAATTTTTTTCAAATTGCGCCGCAACGACTTAATCTCATCCTCAATTCGTTTTTTTTGATTTATCATCATCTGCATTCTCATATCAATGGTCTCATCACCCTTAACCGCTAATACAAAATAATCTCTGATTTCTTTTAGGGTCAGGCCGGTTTCTTTAAGACACTCAATCATTGCCACACAATTCAAATCATTTTCGGAAAACCTTCGTAAACCGGAAGACGATTTTCCAACCGTCGGCAACAATCCTAACTTGTCGTAATACCGCAAAGTATAGGCGGTCAGATTAAATTTTTTAGCAACTTGCGAAATAGAATAGAACATACACCCCTCCGACAAAAAACGCTTGACTTAGAGTATACTCTAAAGATTAAACTCATTTCTGTAAAGGAAAAAACAAGGAGAAAATCATGAAAAATGTTTTGATTATAAGTTCCAGTTTTCGCAAAGGAGGCAACTCTGATTTGCTGTGCGACCAATTCCAAAAAGGCGCCGAAGAAGCAGGACATAAGGTCGAAAAAATTCGGCTGGCCGACAAACAAATAAAGTTTTGCCTAGGCTGCGGAGTATGCAACGACACCCACAAATGCGTGCAAAAAGACGACATGCCCGAGCTTTTGGCCAAAATGATTACCGCAGATGTAATTGTTTTGGCAACACCGGTTTATTTTTATGCCATGAGCGGACTTCTAAAAACCTTTATTGACCGCTGTGTTCCGAGATACACCGAAATCAGCAACAAAGAATTCTATTTTATATTATCTGCCGCCGATACCAACAAACAGATTATGCAAAAAGTCTGCGATTCTCTACGCGGATTTACCGAAGACTGCCTAGATAATGCTCAAGAAAAAGGAATCATATATGGTCTCGGAGCCTGGCAAAAAGGCGAGATAATCAGCACTCCCGCCTATCAGGAAGCCTATAAAGCCGGTAAAAACATTTAATAACAAAGGAAAAAGCTATGAAAATAGGAATTATCTCACTTTTAATCATTGCCGTTTGCGGATTTTTCGGCTGGAAATTTTATGCTTGCGGCTGGGACAAAACCTTTGCTAAAAGCGATAAGGTAAAAGTCAAAAAAGTATCTTTTACCAACCGTTATGGTATTAAACTTGTAGGTGATTTGTACATCCCCAAAGAAAAGAGGACTGAAAAACTTCCGGCCATAGCCGTAAGCGGCCCGTTTGGTGCCGTCAAAGAACAATCCTCCGGCCTATATGCCCAAACTTTGGCCGAAAACGGTTTTATCACTCTGGCGTTTGATGCCTCATACACCGGAGAAAGCAGCGGCAAACCTCGCAATGTAGCCTCCCCTGATATCAATACCGAAGACTTTAGTGCTGCGGTAGATTATTTAAGCAACCTTCCGGAGGTAAATTCTGATGAAATCGGAATTTTGGGAATTTGCGGTTTTGGCGGATTCGCTCTTAATGCTGCCGCTAACGACACTCGTATCAAGGCAACCGTAACTGCAACCATGTATGATATGAGCAGAGTCAATGCTAACGGATACTTCGATTCTATGGATAAAGAGCAAAGATACAGCCTAAGACAACAGCTTAACGCTCAACGCAGTGCCGATTTCAAATCAGGTTCTTACAAAATTGCTCAAGGTTTGCCCGAAAAACTGAGCGGTGATGAACCCCAATTTGTTAAAGACTATTTTGGCTATTACAAAACCAAACGCGGCTATCACAAGAACTCAATCAATTCAACCGGTGGCTGGAACATGACATCTTCGCTGTCTTTCATGAATATGCCTATTTTGTCTTATGCTTCAGAAATCAAATCACCGGTATTGATAATACACGGAGAAAACGCACACAGCCGCTACTTTAGCGAAGATGCCTTCAAAAAACTCGTCGGAGACAACAAAAGATTATTGATTGTACCAAATGCCAACCATGTTGACTTGTACGATAACATGGAAAAAATTCCGTTTAACGAAATAACCGAATTTTTCAAAGCTAATTTAAGGTAAAATCAAATGAAATTTTTCAAATATTTATGGTGCGTCGTTTTGCTGTTTATAGCAACAACGGCCACCGCGGAGGAAATAACAATGGACAGAGCAACAAAAGCCGATAAGGTCTTTAGCGAACTGTTTGCAGCCGAAAGAACCCCTAGTCCGACCGATCCGGAATTTATGGAAATTTTGCAAAGAAACATTTTCGGCGAGACCTTTTTTATCGGCAATTTAAGTCATAAAGAACGCGAAATGCTCACGGTTGTAGCACTTACGGCCATTCAGACATTACCACAGCTCAAAGCGCATATAAATGCAGCTCTAAATGTCGGTAATACACCTTTGGAAATCAGAGAAGCAATCTATGGCTGTGCACCATATATCGGTTTTCCCAAGACCTTAAATGCTATTGCCATATTTAACGAAGTTGCAGGCGAAAGAGGAATAAAACTTCCCTTAGAAGCAAGTGGTACCACAACCGACGAGAGCAGACATTCTCAAGGCCTCAAAATTCAAGAAGAACTCTATGGCAATGAAGTAAAGCAAGCCATGTCGGATTTGCCGGCACCCTACAACCAAATTGTTCCAGATTTGTTGACGGATTTTTGCTTCGGCGATTTCTATACCCGCAACGGTCTAAGCCTCAAGCAAAGAGAGCTGTTTTCGCTTGCCGTACTAACAGCCATCGGGGCCGAAAAACAACTTCCGGCGCATATTGTCGGCGCCATGAAAGCCGGCAACGACAAAGAAACCTTGCTGGCAGCCATGATTCAACTAACGGCTTATGTCGGTTTGCCCAATACTCTGACCACAATCAGCATGATAAAAGACGCTGATATCAAGAATTATAAACCGATTTACGAGTAGAAAATTCAGGCCTTATCTTTCGATAAGGCCTTTTTTTATGGCTTGATTTCTACCACTGTACCAACTTCGACCATACTCCAAATTTCCTTCATATCCTCATTATTTTGCACCGCAATACAACCTTGCGTCCAGTCCGATTTTAATTTTTGATTAAAGCCAAGAATTGTCAGCAAATTAGGCAAGCCGTGTATCATAATATCACTGCCGGGATTAAATCCTTTGGCCTCCGCTTCTGCTTTGTCGACAGCATTAGGATATGAAATTCGCAAAGACAAAAAATATTTTGATTTTGGGTTTTTATAAGAGATTTTATAAACTCCTTCTGGTGTTCTGCCGTCACCTTCTTTTTCTTTATCGCCTTTAGGATTCCACCCCAAATCAATTTTATATTCCCGCAATATTTTACCATCAGAAAGCAAGTACATTTTGCGATGTTGTTTTTCCACGACTATTTTATCAGCCTTGTCAGTTATGGATTTTAAGCTATCGGTTCTTTGTTTTTCCAAAGACATAAAGTTATGAATTAGCAAACACCCGCCTAACAAAACTCCAAGCACAGCCGCCCATAACAAAATTTTCATTTATTAATTGCCTTATATTTTACAAAATTAATCTATAAAATGACTATAGTAACATTATCCTGCATAAGCAAGTAAAATACTTATACTCGGACTTGTTCCGAGGGTCTCGTGAGTATTGTCACATTGTTTGATTAGATTCTCGGGACAAGCCCGAGAATGACAAAGAAGAAAACACACACCACAGAATAACACCTTTATACAACAAAAGCCCCATACCTTTTAAGGTACGGGGCTTTGTTTATTCTAGCTTATGCTGATATTACTTCAAAATCTTTGAAACAACACCGGCACCAACCGTGTGACCACCTTCACGAATAGCGAAGCGCAAACCTTCGTTCATTGCAATC
>CASFRM010000032.1 GCA_949297185.1 uncultured Pseudomonadota bacterium | reverse complement strand
AATACCAAGGAGCTTGGAATTTGGACGATAAGACCTGCGACTTTCATTTTAGCTTAGAAGAATGCGGCCATCTTGAAGGCAACTGGCAATATCCGTCCGCTTGCAAGCAAACTAAAGAGTAAAGATATTTAAGCAAGCTTGATTTCATAAACTACTTTGGTTCAAACACCTCGCCACCGATAACTTCTTGCACTGCGCCGGTAGTAAACGGATAAGAGGTTGGCATATGGTGCATTCTTCTTACGGCCAAAAATCCAAATGCTTGAGCTTCAATTCCCATAGCATCCAAATCACATTCCGCCGCGGTGACAATTTCCAAAGTTTTGGTTCTTTGTCGCAAAAATCTGACGATGGTCGGATTTTTTGCTCCTCCGCCGCAAACAATCACTTTTTTGGGCAATATCGGCACAAAATCATCAATCGCTCGCAATACCGATTCCGCCACAAACGCGGTAACCGTGGCGGCACCGTCTTCAAGGCTCAAACCTTCCAAATGCTCCAGTTTATCGTCAAAAGTCGTGTTGTCGGCGGCTCTTGGCGGTTGCAGCTTAAAAAACTTATGCTTGAGCATACTGTTTAGCACATCATCGTTAATATGTCCGCTGATACCGAGTTTCCCGTTATAATCCATATGCATGCCGCCGTGTTTGTTTACCCACCAGTTAATTGCGGCATTCCCCGGTCCCGCGTCAAAAGCAATCATTTCGCCGTTTGGGCCAATCCAAGTGATGGAGCTTATGCCTCCGATATCAACAAACACCACCGGCTTTTCCATATTTTGCGCCAAAGCACCGTGATAAATTGCCGACAGCGGAGCACCTTGCCCTCCGGCCAAAATATCGGCATTGCGAAACTTAGAAACCACTTTTATGCCCAAGGCATCGGCCATTTTCTGCCCGTTTCCGATTTGATACAAAATATGTTCTTTGGGTTTATGACATATCACATGTCCGGCAAATCCGATAAGATTAATTCCCTCAACATCAAACATAATCTCTCTTGCCGCACCGATATGAAATTCGGTCAACGCGTTTTCGATTCTCAACTTTTCATCATCATTCATATTTACAAAGTTCTTTTGCATATGCCGCAAAGCTTCACGCAAATTTTCGTCATAAGGAATGTCAAAAGTTCTGCCGATATTAAAAATATCAACGCCGTCGGTTGTAATCACCGACGCATTTATCCCGTCCAACGACGAACCGCTTGCCAGTCCCAAAACTTTGTAAGTCTGA
Organism: uncultured Pseudomonadota bacterium; assembly: GCA_949297185.1. GTDB lineage: Bacteria > Pseudomonadota > Alphaproteobacteria > RF32 > CAG-239 > CAZU01. The sequence goes on along the minus strand of CASFRM010000032.1, from coordinate 10,963 downwards.
ATTGCATAATTCATGATAAAAAATCAAACTCCCTAGTTGCAATGCACAAATTATATGCTAATATGCGTTAAGATTTGGTTATGAATAAATAAAAGAGGAACAATAAAATGTCGGAATTTAAGTCAGAATTCTTAAATATTATGCTTGAACGCGGTTTTTACAATCAATGCACCAATATCGAAGGATTTGATAGCTATTTGTATGAGTGCGAAAAATCAGGTCGTCCCGCGGTCGGCTATCTGGGTTCCGACCCGACCGGAGACAGCTTGCATGTCGGACACATTGTTCCGTTGATGATGCTAAGATGGTTCCAAAAATGTGGTCATAAACCGATAGCTCTTGTTGGCGGAGCTACTGCCCGTATTGGCGATCCCTCGGGTAAAGACAAGTTGCGTCCGTTTTTGGATGAGGCAACTTTGGCTCACAACATCGAAGGATTAAAAAAATCTTTTTCCAAATTTTTGCGTTTTGGCGATAGCGGTAATGATGCTCTTATGGTAGACAACTGGGATTGGTTCAAAAATGTCAACTATCTGGAATTTTTGCGCGATATCGGAACCTGCTATTCGGTAAACCGTATGTTGACTATGGACAGCGTTAAAACCCGTTTGGAACGCGAACAGCCGATGAGCTTTTTGGAATTCAACTACATGCTGTTACAAGGCTATGATTTTTGCGTTTTGATGCAAAAATATGGTTGTCGTGCCCAAATTGCAGGCTCTGACCAATGGGGTAATATCACCTCCGGCACCGAACTCGGACGTCGCAAATACGATACCGAACTTTTTGGTTTTACCTCGCCGATTATTACCGATGCTTCCGGCAAAAAAATGGGTAAATCAGAGGGCAATGCCGTTTGGATTAATGAAGAAAAATTATCTTCTTATAACTACTATCAATACTTCCGCAATATCGGCGATACCGAAGTTGGCAAGTGCTTGCGTATTTATACCGATTTGCCGATGGACGAGGTCATAAGATTAGAGAGCCTGAAAGATCAGGAAATCAACGAAGCTAAAAAGATTTTGGCTTTTGAAGCCACCAAAATATGTCGTGGCGAGGCCGAAGCCAAAGCTGCCGAAGAAACCGCAATTAAGACCTTTGAACAAGGCTCTGCCGGTGGAGAGTTGCCCTCGGTTGTAGTTGCATCTGATTGCGGAATTTTAGATGCCTTTGTCAATATCGGATTTTGTGCTTCCAAAGGCGAGGCTCGTCGTTTGATTAAGCAAGGCGGATTAAAATTAAATGATAAGATCGTAAGTGACGAAAACTATCATTTATCTGCCGCCGATTTTACCGACGGTCAGGCCAAAATTGCTTTAGGTAAGAAAAAATTTGGGATTATCAAAGTCGCCTGATATTGATAATTTGGCATTTTGCTCCTAAATTAAATCTAGTCATCGGATGAAAAATAAGGAGGTCTAAGGTTGCCCGATAATTTGCCGGAATTACGCGATATTCATCTGCCGGAAGGGGTCTCGGCTTTTCCGCTCGCTTACGGCTGGTGGGTCATTCTGCTTACCGTTATAGCGGTTTTTGTATTGTGGAAGCTTTATAAAGTTGTTCGGCAAAAATCCAAAAAACTATATGCTCTAAGGTTATTGGCTTCTATCAACGAATCTAATGTGATAACCTCGGCGGCGGCCATGTCCGAGCTTTTGCGTCGTATTTGCGTTTATAAATACCCGCAAGCCGTAGTTTTGCATGGGCAAGAGTGGATAAATTTTCTTAACGCTCACTCCAAAAAAACACAAGTCTCCGGCAAAATTGCCGAATTGTTGCTCAATGCACCGTATATGCCGTTAGAAACAGCAGCCTATGATAACGCCAATCTTAATACGCTACGCAGCTTTTGCCGCGATTGGATAGGAGAAAATCTATGATAATTTTAACCTATCCGCTGGCATTATTGTTGCTTGTTGTGCCGTTTGTACTTTATTGGACATTACCGGCAGTTAAGGGTATGCACGGCGATGCCCTAAAAGTACCGTTTTTGGCCGATTTGAAGCGAATAACCATAACCTCGGGCAGTATTTGGCAGCAAAGTTCGTCTTTACCTCGAGAGCCCAAAAAAATCTTTTGGGGAGTTTATGCAATTTGGGTGTTGCTGGTATTGGCCGCGGCTCGTCCGCAAATATTGGGCGAACCGATAAGGCTTAAAAACGAAAGCCGCGACATAATGTTGGTTTTGGATATATCAACCTCTATGTTAGAACCCGATTTTGCCTATGCCGGCCGCAGAGTTACCCGCCTTGACGCAGTAAGAAAAGTTGTTTCCGACTTTGCCGACAAAAGAGCCAACGACCGCTTAGGACTTATTTTGTTTGGAACCAGAGCCTATTTGCAAGCCCCGTTGACCTTCGATAAAGCCGGAGTTAAAGATATATTGTGGTCAATGCAGGCCGGAATGGCCGGAGATTCCACCAGTATCGGTGATGCTTTGGCATTAGCTCTAAAAAATTTGCGTGAAAACAAAGAAGACAAAGTTATAATTTTATTGACCGACGGCGAGAACAACGACGGTTCGCTGTCCTTGGCTCAAGCCACCAAGTTGGCTCAAGACGAAAATATCAAAATTTATACCATCGGTGTCGGCTCTCCCAACACCTTTTTCCAGATGTTTTCTTTAGCTGCGGTTGGTGTTGATGAACAAGAACTCAAACAGCTTGCCGCCATCACCGAAGGCCGCTATTTCAGAGCACAAAGTACGCAAGATTTACAAGAGGTTTACAATCTGATTGATAAACTTGAACCATCCGTAAGTGATGAGAGATATGTAAGAGAAACCACCGAACTTTATTTTATTCCGTTATTAAGTGCATTGGTTGTGGCTCTTATTCTGGCTTTTGTGCAGAGGAGGGGATAGGGTATGAGTGAATTTGCGGCAAATTTTCATTTCCTGCGTCCGTGGGTTTTACTGCTTTTGCTGTTGCCGATATTGCTGTATGGCATGTGGTTTCACGGCGTTACCGCCCAATCTTCATGGCAAAAAGTAATAGATAAAAGATTGTTGGACTATCTGTTGGTCAAAGGTTCGGCTACCAAACGCAAATTCTTGGTTAATTTGAGCTTTCTGGGACTTATTGTCGGTATATTTGCCGCTGCCGGTCCCAGTTGGAACAAAATTGAAATTCCGGCCTATGCACCGGAAAACCCTTTGATGATTGCTCTAAGTTTATCAAGCGATATGAATAAGACTGATTTAACTCCGTCACGTCTGGCTAGAGCCAAATACAAAATCACGGATTTGTTAGGCAAGCTTGAAGGCGTGCAAGCCGGTTTGGAAGTCTATTCGGTCGAGCCTTTTGTAATTTCGCCCTTAACCGATGACATGAATATTTTGCAAAATCTATTGCCTGCCATAAACTTTGATATAATGCCGGCAAATGGTGACAGACTTGACCGAGCCATCGAACTGGCCGCAAACAAGATTAAAGATGCCGGTTATGCAAAAGGCAACATTTTGGTTTTTGCCTCCGATGTCGGTCAAAATTTTGATTTAGCTTTGTCTCAGGCTAAAAAAGCGGCTGAGCAAGGGTTCAAAGTTGATATTATCGGGGTTGCGGCAGAAGAAAACGAAAAATTGGCAATGGTGGCCTCATATGGTGGCGGCAAGTATTGGCAGATTCAATCCGGCGACAGCAAACTTGATGCCTATGCTTTATCCCTCAATTCCAATAAAGGAGATTTGGAAAAAAGCAAAAATTTGCGTCAAGTGTGGCTTGATGCCGGATATATGTTGCTGTTTATTCCATTGTTGTGTTGCTTGCTGTTTTTCCGCAAAGGCATTTTGGTAATAGCCTTTATGTTGGTTTCTTTTTCTGCCGAGGCCGGATTCTTTTTGAATGCGAACCAAGAAGGACTAAAGGCCTTTAACCGCGGCGATTACCAAAAAGCTCAATCAAGCTTTAAGGACAACAACTGGAAAGCAGCTTCTTACTACCGCGGTGGTAATTATGAAGCGGCATATAAGGAATACGCCAAAGACAACAGTATCACCGGTTTGTATAATCAGGGTAATGCTTTGGCCAAATCAGGTAAAATTGAAGAAGCAATTAAAAAATATGAAGAAGTTTTAAGCCAAGATGCAGAACACGAAGATGCTAAGTTTAATCTTGAGTATTTGAAAAAGCAACAACAGCAACAAAAACAAAATCAACAACAGCAAAACCAAGATAATAAACAAGACAAGCAAGATAAAAATCAGCAATCCAAGCAACAGCAGGGAGCCGACGATAACAATCAAGACGACCAGCAAAGCGGAGATAAAAATAACCAACAACAGTCTTCTCAAGAAAATAACGGCGATAAAAATTCTCAAGAGCAACAACAGCAAGATAATGCCGCTCCGCAATCCCAAGGCGAGCAAGACAAAAATTCGCAAAATCAGGAACAAAATGCCGATAAAGAGCGGCAAACCGCTTCGCAGTCAGAACTTGATGAAACCAAAAAACAAAACGAGGGCAAAGAAGAAAGCTCAAGCATGAGCAAAGAAGGCGACAAAGATGAAGAGTATGATGAAAAAATGCAAGCCAAAGCTCGCCGCTATCGCGAAATTCCCGAAGACCCCGGAGGTTTGTTAAAAGCATTTATTTACAATGAATATCGGCAAAACAGATATCAATCAAAAGAATAAGGAGCGACCATGAAAAAGACAATATTGACAGTTTTGGCAGTAATGTTTTTAAGCTTTGAGGCCTATGCTCAAAGTTTTACCGCCACCGTAAATCGCAATGAAATCCCCGAAGGAGAAACTTTTGTTTTGACCTTCAACTTGCAAGATGTCGATACTTCGCAAGCACCGGATTTAAGCGTATTATCAAACGATTTCACGGTATTTTCGGTATCAAACGGCTATCGTACCAGTATTGTTAACGGTGATGTCAGCAAGTCACGCCAATGGAATATTGTTTTAATGCCCAACAAAACCGGAGAGATAATAATTCCATCAATTGATTTGGCCGGATACAAAAGCAACGAAATAAAGCTCAATGTTTTGCCGGCAGGAGCAGCGGTTGGTGCTGCCGAAGCAAAGGCCGTCCCGTCGCCAAAGTTCAAAATCAGCGGTGAAGTAGATAACAAAAATCCTTTTGTACAGCAGCAAATCAACTATCAGCTAAAGATATACGATGCCGGAGGTTTGCAAGGTGACGCTCCCGTTTTCATGAGCCAAAACGATGATTGGGTAATCAGAGGTATGGGAGAACCTAAAATTGAAACCAAGATTATCAATGGTCAAAGTCTCCGTGAAATAACCTTTAACTATGCTTTGTTTGCTCAAAAGAGCGGCAAGCTTACCATACCGGCGGTCAAATTCAGCGGCTATTACTTGAGCAAGAGCACCCGCAGCGATCCTTTTGCCCGCTTTTTTGAAGAAGATGACTTCTTTTCCGGTTTTGGTATGCACGATGTCTTTGCCACTCGCACACCTGTTTTGCTAACATCAAAACCGATAGAAGTTGAAGTAAAACCGGCATTGTCCAACGACGGTTGGTGGCTTCCGGCCGAAGATGTAAGATTATCGGCAGAATTTGTCGGAGGTACTCCGCAGTTTAAGGTTGGTGAGGCAGTCAGCCGCAATATCTATCTCAAGGCGGTCGGAGCCATGACCGAGCAGTTGCCTGAGATTAAGTTCGCCGAGATAAAAGGTATTAAGCAATATCCCGAAAAACCGCAAACCGAAATGCGTGAAGAGGGCGGAGATATAGTTTCTTACGCCAAGATTGCCAATGTCTATATTCCGGATACCGCAGGCGAGGTAACTTTACCGGCCGTGCAAGTAAAATGGTTTAATACTTTAACCCAAAGTTTTGAAACCGCCACCATTCCGGAATACAAAACTTTTGTTGCCGCAGGTAACGGCAGACAAATAATGCCTCAGGAACAAACCGAAACTAAAGAAGTCGAAGTGGCAGAACCTGTTAAAACGCAGGTAATAGCTAGTGAAAATGTCAACAAAGACAATTTGTATTGGCTAATCGGCGGAGCCTTTGTCGGCGGTATCTTATTGACCTTGCTGTTGCTCAAATTGGCAAGTGCGATTAATAATCCGTCATCAAATCACAAAAAGATTATTATCAGTGCCGCTAAAAACAAAGATTTACATTTGCTAAAAGATGAACTTTTGCTGTGGGCAGCCCAAGAATTTCCGCGTCACAAAATTGCCAATTTGCAAGATGTTGCAGATATTTTTGATAATCAGGAATTTAATAAAGAATTAGATAAAATAAGAGAAACTTTATATTCTGAAGACAGTAAAGATTGGGATAATAAAAACTTTGTTGAGGTATTTAACAAAATATCCAAACACATAAAAAAACATAAGAGGACCATAAATGAACCACTGCCCAAATTGTACAAATAAGCTGTACCTTGAGCCGATAATATATCCCGACAGTGATCGCCGCAACTACTATGTTACCCAAGAGGCGGTTAACGAGATATTAGAGCGAGGTGAAATACCCGAGGTAGTTTTGCCGGAGGCAAAGTACGCTGACAATGCACCCAAGATTGCGGTCTTGCTGACCAGAGATAAGCACCCCGACAGAGCTTTGGCAGATTATTCCATGCCGCAAACTATTGTCGACGCCATCACTTTGAGCGGTGGTAAGCCTTGTTTTATTACTCACGAGAAAGTTGCAGAACATTTGGCAAGAATTTCTCCTGACGGAATTTTCCTCCCCGGTGGTTCGTTTGATGTGCCGCTGTCTTGGGAGATTGGCGAGGCTCCGCACGAGGTAAATTTGCAAAGAGTAGAGGCCTATATTACCAACATTGAGTACGCCAAACAACATAACTTACCTTTGCTTGGTGTATGCGGTGGTATGCAGGTTTTGGCTTGCGTTTACGGAGCAAAGATTGCAAGAGTTGCCGGACATTCCTCAAACTTAAAAGAGTTTGCTCACAAAATGGAAATAACTCCTAATAGCTTTTTAAGCAGATTGTTGAGAGCTGATGCCATTGAAGTTAATTCTTGGCACAAATGGGCGGTAAGCAAAGAAATTTGCGGCGATAATATTTTGCATTTTTCGCCTGACGGAGTTGTTGAAGCTGTTGAGCCGAAAGCCAAATGGCATGATTTTGTATTGGGTTTACAATCACATCCTGAGTATTTTGTAAAATCAGGATATGAACCGGCAGTAAATTTGTTTAAGTCATTTATAGAGGCTTGCAACAATGGACGATAGCTTAGTTGAGATAAAGGATGAGCATTTTGTGATCGATTTGATGTATGCTGGCACTCATCACAACATGACCGGAGTTGCGGTATATCAAGAAATCGGATTGGGTAATCATGCCTATGTTCACAAAGACTTGTGGGCTAAGTTGCAGTTGATCATTCCATATTTGGAAAAAACTTCGCAAAAATTAAAAATATACGATGCATTTCGTCCTTTAAGTGCACATAAAAGGTTGTTTTCGGTAATCAATCGCGACGGATTTTTTATCGCCGACGCAACGCAATCCCCGCATTGTCGCGGTACGGCGGTGGATGTGGCAATTATTGGAGCAGACGGCAAAGAATTGGTTTATCCGACCTTGGTAGATGCCTATGACAAAGATTTTGCCAAAGAAGTGCAAAGCGGTAATTTTGACGAGTTTTTTAAATATTTGAAAAAAGCATCTCTCGACTATGAAGACTTAAGCATGAGAGACGCTATAAAAAACCGCAACGAATTATATGAGTTGATGATGGGAATAGGCTTAGTACCGCCGCCACGCAGACACGAATGGTGGCACTACGAACTAAAAGATGGTCGCAGTGCAAAATATCCGCCGCTTGATATCTAAGATATTATAAAAACAGGCATTCGACACCGGCTTCTTTGAACATTTGTTCGGAGAAGTTTACCTTATCTCGCCATGTACCTTCGGGTTGGTTGGGTTTAGGTTCAAATTTATGAGTAACCACCAACTTTATACCCGACTGAATAATTGCTCTGGCACAATCCGGACACGGCATTGAGGTGACATAAATTACGCAACCTTTAAGAGAAGCACCGATAAGGCAGGCATTATATATGGCATTGCGTTCGGCATGTTCAAAAAAGTCATATTTCGTAGGACGTTCTTGTCTTTCCGGTACATCGTCATTAACCCCGCGGACAATTCCGTTATACCCCGTAGAACGAATTTCTTTATCAGGTCCTACCACTACGGCTCCGACCTTCGTAGAAGTATCTTTTGACCACGAGGAAACTAACTCGGCCATTTCCATAAAACGATTATGCCATTTATCAGAAAACATGTGTCTACCTCCCAAAATATGATTGACAATATTATAAAAATGAAAGAACTTAGAGGCAACACATTTTTATAATTTAACAGGAGAAAAAAATGAGTGCTATTATAGATATTCACGCTAGAGAAATCTTGGATTCACGCGGCACACCTACCGTTGAAGCCGAAGTTGTATTGCAGTCTGGTGCTTTTGGCCGTGCGGCTGTTCCTTCCGGAGCTTCTACCGGTGCTCACGAGGCCGTAGAATTGCGTGATGGCGACAAGAAACGTTTTGGCGGTAAAGGTGTATTGAAAGCCGTTGAAAATGTAAACGAAAAGATTTATGACGCTTTGGCCGGAATGGATGCCGAAGACCAAATCGAAATCGATAACGCCATGATTGAGCTTGATGGTACCGAAAACAAAGGAAAACTTGGTGCTAATGCTATTTTGGCCGTATCTATGGCTGTAGCAAAAGCTCAAGCTGAAGAAGCCGAATTGCCCTTGTATCGTTATTTGGGCGGCACCATGGCTCGCACTTTGCCGGTTCCGATGATGAATATCTTAAATGGCGGTAAGCATGCCGACAACCCGATTGATATCCAAGAATTCATGATTATGCCGGTATCTGCTGCAAATATTAAAGAAGCAATCCGCATGGGTGCAGAAATCTTCCAAACCTTGAAAAAGAATTTGAAGGCAGCCGGCCACAACACCAATGTTGGTGATGAAGGCGGTTTTGCTCCGAATTTGAAATCAGCCGAAGAAGCTTTGCAATTTATCGTCGATTCTATTTCTGATGCCGGTTATAAACCCGGTGATGATGTAGTATTGGCTATCGACGCCGCTTCGTCAGAATTTTATGAGAATGGCAAATACGAAATGAAAGGCGAAGGCAAATCTTACACCAATGCTCAAATGGTAGATTTCTACAAAGATTTGTGCAATCGTTTCCCGATTTTCTCAATTGAAGACGGTATGGCCGAAGACGATTGGGAAGGCTGGAAAATGTTGACCAACGCTTTGGGTGATAAAATTCAATTGGTTGGTGATGATTTGTTTGTTACCAATCCGAAACGTTTGGCTATGGGTATTGAAAAAGGCGTTGCCAACTCAATTTTGGTAAAAGTAAACCAAATCGGAACTTTGACCGAAACCATGCAAGCCGTTGACTTGGCTCACCGCAACAAATATACCGCTGTATTGTCTCACCGTTCTGGTGAAACCGAAGATGCTACCATTGCCGATATTGCAGTAGCTACCAACTGCGGTCAGATTAAGACCGGTTCTATGTCCAGAACCGACCGTATGGCCAAATACAACCAATTGATTCGTATTGAAGAAGAATTGGGCGATATGGCTGTTTACGCCGGTAAATCTATTTTGAAAAACAAATAAGATTTATAAGTAATCAAAAAAAGCTCCTTGAGGAATATCAAGGAGCTTTTTTTGTTAAAAAAACTTGATTATAAAAATCCCCCTGTCACCCTCGGACTTGTTCCGAGGGTCTAACTTTTATTAGATTCTTAGGACAAGGCCCGAGGATGACTGGGCTAGAATATACTCAGTATACTTTGGGCCGATTGCGAGGCTAACGATAGCGAATTAATTGCCAACTGTTGACGGGTTTGCAAGGTGAGATATTGTGCCGAAGCTTCATTCATATCGGCTAAGGTTAAATCATCGGCACCGGTAAGCAATAATTCGCCATTGGTATTATCTTCCCATAGCTCGGCGCTCAAACCTAAATTAGCCGAGGAGATATCTTGCCCTAAAACTTCAAACTTATGCTCGCGATTTTCATCAAAGGCCAATCGTAAACTGCCGCCTTTTAAGAGGTTTATGCCCTGATAAGAAATATCTGATAACAGCTTGTCATATTCCTTAAGCATTTTTTTCAATTCTTTTTTATTATCGGCATAATCTTTGGTTTCGGCCACTTCGCTGCGGCTGGCAGCGGCTTGAGTTACCAGCTCGGCTGCCGTACTGACAACCACCGGCGACCAAGTTTCACCGGTAGCTCTAAAGTCGGGAGAAGCAAGAAAATAGTCTTCTTTTACAGCTCCGGTATCTTTTATCAGATGATCTTTTTCGGCTTTATATATATGATTATTAACCCCGACCCAAGCTCCGGCTTCTATGCTGATTTGATTATTGTTTGCAGTTCTATTACAAAGTGTATTGTTTTCTACAAACAGCTGCGCTCCGCGATGTATGGTGATTTTTTGGTTGGAGGTTCCAAAGGAAATCCCCTGCTTAGCAAAAACTTTGCCATAGATATCGGTGCTACCACCGTGAGTGCTTATACCTCTTTCGGTTCTTATTTCTGAGTTTTCATCAATGATCATATGTCCGTCTTGGATAAATAATCCGCCATTACCAGAAAACTTAGCAATTGCAAAGGTTATGCTTCCTCCGTATAGAGCATTGATTGCTGTTTGACCGGCTTTTTTGTTGTTTATATTTATTTTGCCGGATATTGTGGCTGTAGCAGAATTACCTATGACGGTAATGGCTGAAACAGTATTGGTAATTGTTGTCGCCGTACTTTCAAAATTAATATCAATATTACTGATTTTAATATCCGTCTTATTGCCAACATATATAGCCGCGGTTTGGCTATCGTGGTTCGCGGAGTTATTGCTATAATCAATCTTAAGATTTGATACCGTTGAATTATTGTTGCAAACGATACCAGATTGACCGTCGGTTTTATTAAAAGTTATGGTTACCGACGAGGCGT
>CASFRM010000031.1 GCA_949297185.1 uncultured Pseudomonadota bacterium | reverse complement strand
TATTACCTGTTCCATATCTTCTTTATAGCGCGAAGATATGGGTATGTCTACATCTACCTGCTTACGCAGGTAGTGTTACGTTCGAATCATAAAAAAACACACCTCTTTATGAGGTGTATTTTTTTATCCGTAAGGGGCGGATTGTATAATTTCAAATTATATGATTTTACTAAAAATCATTTTTATTTTCCAAAGCATCATATCTTTTGTGTATACATTGCAACGCGGTCATATGCACACCTTTGGTGATTGAATAAAATATAAATCTTCCGTCGCGTCTGCAGGCGACAAAGCCGTCATCTTTCAGGCGTTTGAGATATTGCGAAACTTTTATCTGCTCACTATGAAGAGCCTCAGTTATTTCCGAAACATTACTCTCACCTTTCAGCAACAAAAATTCCAAAATCCGCATTTTATCATAGTTGGCAAACAGCTTTATCTGATTTGCAACCATGGTAGTATAATCTTTGGGCAAAAAGGCTTTATATCCATCCATCAAAAAATAAAAATTATCGGTCATATAACCAAACAGTTTTCTGATGCACACAAAAATACTTGCCGGATATTCCTCACAAATATCATAGTAGATAAACAAGCCTTTTCTTTTGGTTTTTACAAGATTAGCTTCACGAAGCTTTTTCAAACTTTGCGATACGATAACTTGCTCTTCACCAACCGCTTTAGTAATTTCAGAAACCGATGAAGCTCCGTTTACATCCAAAAACTCCAAAATTCTGAGACGTAAAGGATGAGAGATATAGCTTATACCTCTCACAGCTTTTTTCATCGTATTTTCAGGAAGTTGTGTTGATACCATAACACTTTCCTTTATTTTTTCATATAAGGTTTGCAATACTCATCAAACTTAGCTTCGTATTGCTTAGCCCACCCCATAATATAATTGTCGCCGAATGTAATTAACGGAGTGCCGACATTATTTCCCAGTTTATATTTCTGAGCAGCTTCAACCAACAAATCATATCCTTGAGGATTTGCCACATTAACCATAGCTATTTCAAGATTCGGATACTTTTTATTCATGTACTCAAGTGCATGATGGCAATGCGGACAACTGTTTGAATAAAAGAAATAAATTTCATCATCTTTCAGATTTGACTTCTGTGCCGAACAAGCAACTACAACCAATACCAGCAATAAACAAGAAAGAATTTTTTTCATTATTTATCTCCCGAAAACTGATACAAAGCAGACACATCACCTAAATTTTGCACCGGATTTTGAGCCAAAGGATAGTAATTAAAATACACACTCAACAAAGCCAAAGCGACCACCGGCAGCACAACTTTCTCAAACGGAAAATGAGCATGTCCGTCGTTTCTTTCTTTCATCCATTGATAAAACTTCGATACATATATAAAAGTCAACGCGCCAAGGATTGTAGCAAACAACAGCGGATCGAGATAGAAAATTCCGATAACTTGAGGCTGATAAGGCATTTGCCAATACATGCCACCTATGGACCCGACAGAAACAACCATCAGAATTAAATCACGCCCCGGAAAGTTCCAATTTTTCTTATCGAACCACAAAATAAACCAATATCCAAACAAAGCAAGCAACGCACCTGCCCACAACCCGACTATGGAGTCATCAAGCCCATAGCGACGAGCAGCCTCCAATGAGGCACCAACAGCTACGGTACACACGGCACAAGCCGGATTAGCCAAAGCTTTTTTGCTAATGAACGATAACAATAAAGAAAGTACAGACAATTTAAATAATTTACGCATTTTTATTTTCCTTTATTATTCAATACAACAATCGACAGCCTTACGAACAAAAGCCTTCATTTTAGAAAGAGCAGACTGCGGAGCTTTTTCCTCGTTGTTGGACTTTACTTCTTCAACCTTAACCGGAACATTAACTTTTTCGAGTTGCGAAGATATTTTTTTAATATCATCCATATTGTCCTCTACCCATTTTAAATCTTGGGTATCGAGCATTTTCATATTAAGCCCCCAAAACAGACAATACAAATCATAGGCCTGATTAAACAATTTATAAGCATCATCTTTATGACCGAGTGATTGTTGTTTGGTTCCAACTTCCATCAAACGCATTGATGATGCGAGCAAGTGTTTAGAAATACACCATACCTCACCTTCATATTCAGGGATAACTTTTTGCATAAGATTTTTACGCAATTCTCTGATATCTTGAATAAGGTCATAAAAAGAGGTCTTACCGGTTTTAGCTCCGCTAAACACGAGATGTTCTTCGATTGAAATAAGATTCATAATAGCGATGGTCAAATCCTGATCTGAAGACAAATCTTTAGGATTAACTTTTTTGGTTGCATCGATTCTTTCAACAAATTCTTTTACATCCTTAGCTTTTTTCATAACTTCCTCCGAATATATATCAAAAACTATATGTAGTTTTATATGTATGTATTAAAGTTGTCAAGTATAGTTTAAAAACAATCAAAAAAATTTTTTGCAACAAAACATCTTGACTTTGATTATAAAATATGTTTTTTTACGAAGCGACGCTGGTCTCGTAGCTCAGCTGGATAGAGCAACAGCCTTCTAAGCTGTGGGTCAGAGGTTCGAATCCTCTCGAGATCGCCAATTATCAAGAAGCACCGCTTATTACGGTGCTTTTTTTTGATAATTGAGCAGGCTCTGAGGCAGACGAGAGTATGCCGGTCGGCTTTAGCCGATTGCCGCAGTGAACGAAGCGATAGCGAAGTCATCCTCTCGAGATCGCCAATTATCAAGAAGCACCGCTTATTGCGATGCTTTTTTTGATAATTGAGCAGGCTCTGAGAAAAGTATTTTGTTCTTCTTTTTTAGCTTCATTTACTTGGGTATCATTTTAATTTTTAACTTAAAATTAAAATATAAAAAGCTATTATATGACTCAGTGATATTAACAAATTAATTATGGGATAAAAAAATGGAAAAATCTACTTGGATTGGTTTTATTGGCGGAATAGCTGCAGTTGGTGTTGGTATGGCTCTTAAAGGTGCTGACCCTCACGCACTCATTAACCCTGCCGCATTCTTAATCATTTTTGCCGGTACTGCTGCCGCAATATTCAATGCCTTTCCGATGAAAGACTTAAAGAAGTTTCCCAAACTGCTAAAGATTATATTCACCGGTCAACACTTCACCCCAAAACAAGAGATTTTAGAGCTTTTTGTTGCCGCCGCCAAAGCCTCAAAACAAGAAGGTGTTATGGCCATTGAAAAGAAAGCCAATGAAGTATCAGACCCGTTCATTCGTTCGGCCATGACCATGGTTGCCGATGGTTTTAACGGCGAATTCATATATAATGTTATCGATTCCGAAATTAAGCAAATGGAAGAAAGACACCGTTCCGGCGCTCAAATTTTTGCCCAATGCGGTATGTATGCACCGACTTTGGGTGTGTTAGGTGCGGTTATTGGTTTGATTGCCGCTTTAGGAAACTTGAGCGATATTGATCAACTTGGTCACTCAATTGCGGCCGCATTCGTAGCCACCCTTTTGGGTATTTTCACCGGTTATGTTTGCTGGCACCCGTTTGCCAACAAATTAAAACAAATCAATGCCGAAGAAGTAGAAATGAAGCGCATGGTATTAGAGGGTGCGTTAGCTTTGCAAGAAGGTGCATCTTCGATTGCCATTGAATCTCGCTTACAAGCTTTCATTCCTTTGTCAGAACGCAAATCACTTCGTGATGCATAAATAACGGAGATAAAAAATGGTAAAAAAGAAGCCTTCTCATCCGCCTCACGAGGAACACGCCGACGAAACTTGGCTTATTCCCTACTCTGACCTTTTAACCTTGCTTTTGGCATTGTTTATTGTGTTGTTTGCCTCATCAAGCTTGGATAAAAACAAAGCGGCACAAATTCAATATGCCTTGGCAGCAGCTTTTGGTAGCGGCAGCGTTGACGACAGCAACGGCACTATTATAAGCTTTATTAATGATGCCAAAGACCTCAATCTCGAAGATGAAGGTGTCATTATTTCGTCAGATGCCAACGGTGCCACTCTGGAAATGACATCAATTAACCTTTTTGATAAAGGTTCCGTAATACTAAAACCGGAAGCAATTCCCGTCATCAAAAAGATATCTTTGTTGTTAAACTCCAGCAAATACAAAAAATATCGCATATCCGTAGAAGGACACACCGACGACACCAATGAATCCGATACTTTGCCCTCAAACTGGGAACTCTCCGGAGCCAGAGCCGGCGCCGTTGTTAGAGAAATGATTGGCAACAAAATGGATGTCAACCGTTTCAAAGCTGTTGGTCTTGCCGAAATATCGCCGGCCTACCCCAACAAAAACCCCTACGGAGAACCAATACCGGAAAATCGTTTGAAAAACCGCCGTGTTATTGTCCGTATAGAATTTTAATCCAAGGAGAATTAAATGAAATCGGCACTTTGCCTGCATAATGCAACAGTCTTTACCGGCTTTTCCGTTATGCAGGATTGTGCCGTTTACATTAAAGACGGCAAGATAGCCGATGTGTATAACGAAGAAAGATTTCGGCAGAAAAAGTTTTCCCCCAAAGTAAAAGTCATTGATGTAAACGGTGCTTACATAATGCCCGGATTAATTGATACCCACATTCACGGTATCGGCGGATTCGGTGCTGATGATGGCGACTACAAATCCATATTACATATGTCAAAAACTTTGGCTCAATATGGAGTTACATCTTTTATCCCTACCTGTTGCACCGCAACCGAACCTGAGCTAAAACAAAAGATAAAAGCCATTACCAAAGCCATGGGCAAAGAAAAAGGTGCCGAAATTTTGGGAATACATTTGGAAGGTCCGTTTCTTTCGCCGGAAAAAACCGGAGCCCAATCTCCTGATGGCATATCTCCGGTAGATTTAGATTTGATGCACCGCCTATACAAATACTGCGACGGACACCTAATTAACATGACGGTAGCTCCCGAACTTAAGGGTATGAGAGAATTAGCTTTGTACTGCATGGAAAAAGGCATTTTGTTACAAGCCGGACACACCAATGCCACCTATAAGCAAATGCTTGAGGGACTTCAAGCCGGCATTATGCATGTCACTCACCTGTTCAATGCCATGCGTCCGCTTCATCACCGCGAGCCCGGAGTTGTCGGAGCGGTTTTGATTCATCCCGAAATTTCTTGTGAGATAATCGGTGACGGAGTACATGTCCACCCCAACCTGATAGATTTACTGCTAAAGAGCAAACCGCTAAGTCAGATTGTCTTAATTACCGACGCTTTGTATCCGGCCAAAACCGATTTATCACAATCTCCTGATTTATACCTTGATAAATGCTTTTATCGCAAAGACAACAATGTCATAAACGGCTCGGCCATTTCCATGCTCGATGGCTTTAGAAATTTGGTATCTTGGGGAATTTCTATGGAAAAAGTAGTCAGAATGGCCTCGACCAATCCGGCAAAAATCACCGGCCAAAAACACAAAGGACTTCTCATCCCCGGATACGATGCCGATGTCATTGTGCTGGACAAAGATTTGAATCTGATTTATACCATAATAAAAGGTCAATTTGTAGAAGGAAAAATCTAATGCGAGTTATTATCAAAGACGATTCGGCGGACTGTGCATCATGGGTTGCCGGATATATAGCTTATCGTATCAAAAGTTTCAAACCGACGGCAAAAAAGCCTTTTGTATTAGGACTTCCCACCGGCTCGACTCCGCTGGGTGTCTATAAAGAGCTTATAAAGCTCTATCAAAACAAAAAAGTTTCATTTGAGCATGTAGTAACCTTTAATATGGACGAATATGTAGGCTTACCTCCGCAAGACAAAAACAGCTATCATCATTTTATGTATGAAAATCTGTTCAACCATATTAATATAAGCAAAAAGAACATACACATATTAAACGGCATGACCACAAACTTTGCCGCCGAATGCGAAAATTACGAAAAAGCCATTAAGACCTATGGCGGCATAGATTTGCAACTAGGCGGAGTTGGAACCGACGGACACATAGCATTTAACGAGCCCTTTTCTTCGTTGTCCTCTCGCACCAGAATCAAAACTTTGGCCCCCTCAACGATAAAAGACAACTCTCGCTTTTTTGACAATGACATCAGCAAAGTTCCGACCCAAGCCCTAACCATTGGCATCGGTACGATATTAGATGCCAAAGAAGTGATTATCATGGCCACCGGCAAAAACAAATCCGAAGCCGTACACCAAGCCATCGAAGGCAATATAAATCATGTCTGGACCGTCACGGCGCTGCAAATGCACCAACACGGTATAATTGTCTGCGACAAAGACGCCGCGAGCAAACTGGCACCGACCACGGTCGAATATTTCAAAAGCATTGAAGACCGAGTAAGATAAAAAAACAGCCGCTTGATTAAAGCGGCTTTACTTTAATCTTTCATCAAAGTTTCCAAGAGTTGTAGCTCATCGGTTGAAGCCATAACTGTTTGCAATAGTTGACTTTCCGGCTTTTGAGTAAGCTCAGACAACGCGGCAATATAATCCTGTTTGTTGTCAGAGTAAGCTTCTTCCAAAAGATTATCATAAGTAAACAACACATAGCGGCGAATATTGCGTTGTGTTTCATAATCCAAGGCTTCTGCTCTGGTCATATTTTCTTTTTCCATGTCAAAATAGAGACGGTCATTGCGATAGTGCCACACACTTCCGGTTAAGGCATCGGTACTCCAACTATAAAGTCCGATAAGATTAAAATACGAGGTTCGGTTAACCGAAGATCTGATAGAAATCACACGGTCTTTATATCCGTTTTTGCGAGCAACGATTTGCACGGAATCTGCACTACGATTAATGGTAAAAGCACACGGAGCGGTGCATTCTTCAATACCGTCGACATAAATTTTAACTCCTTTGACATTAGATTCGCAGTTAATTTGTTGAGTAGTACCGCTAAAGATAGTTCCGCAAGCAGAAAGAAAGATTACGGCCAAGCAAATAAATTTTTTCATTATCCAAACATCCTTTTTATTGTTGTTACATTATAAAAAAGCCCGCTATTAAAGGCGGGCGGATGTTCAGAAACCGTATTATACCAGACGGCTCGGCTTATTTGGCCGAAACCTTATTCGCCGACATCCACCCTCATTCAAGGTTGTATGTCGGCATAAATATTTTAAGTCATAATGCCAATGACTGGTATAATAAAGGGTTTCTGACGCCCTAGGCGCGTAATTCTCCAACGCACCCACCCCTAAGTTAAAAAATTTTTGCTCTCTTGGCAAGACTTATTTTCTACAAAAAACAGCCGCTTGATCAAAGCGGCTGTTCTTATCTCATGACGATATTTGATTATGCATCACGCAAGACTGCATTGCATTTGGCTTTTGCCGCCTGCTCTACCTTTGCCATCAAAGTCTCAATATCCTGATCGCTGAAGGTTGCCTCTTGCGGTTGGAAAGTAAGGCTCAAAGCAATTGACTTTTTACCTGCTTCCATGTTTTCACCCTCATAGACATCAAATACTCTGACCTCGGTAATAAATCTACGATCGGCATTCTTGGCTGTAGCAACCAAATCATCAGCCTTAACCGACTTATCAACGATAAATGCCATATCTTTATCCAACGGCTGGAATGCCGAAAGTTCCAATTTCTTTTTGGCTTTACCATTGGCATTACGCGGCAAAGGAATATTGTCAACCAATACTTCAAATGCACAAACTCTTTGCTTAATGCCGAATTTTTTCAAAATTGACGGATGCAATTCACCAAAATAAGCAATAACATTATTGCCCAAACGCAAAGCACCGCTTCTTCCCGGATGATAATATTCCGGTGCATCAAGCGAAATTCTGGCACTGTCAAAAGGTCCGTTTGCTGCGGCAATGGCTGCCATAGCATCAGCCTTAACATCAAACACATCAAAGTTGCGTTCATCTTTAAGCCAATGTTTTTTGCCTGTCATACCGCAACGCACACCGGCTGCAACCAAACGCTGTTCACCAGGCTTGCGGCCAAAGAATTCCGGCCCGGCTTCAAATAAAGAAACATCGGAGTATCCTCGTGCCATGTTGTTTTTTATACCGATTAACAAATTAATCAAAACCGACGGACGCATCTCATCAAGCTCGGCCGTAATCGGATTACATACCGGCACCGGCTGATTTCCTTTGCGGAAATATTGTGCCAATTTTGAATCGGTAAAGCTCCAAGTAACCGTCTCCAACAAACCGCGAGAAGCCAGTTCGTGTTTGATTGTAACCACTCTTCTCTGCTCCGGTTGCAAGGTTTGAGCCGGAAAATAAGCTTTAGGCATCGATTCGGCCGGCACATTATCCAAGCCCCACATTCTGACAATTTCTTCAATCAGATCATGCTCGCCTTCAATATCTCCGCGCCATGTCGGTGAAGTTGCCCATATTTTATCGCCGTCTTGTTTGGTCTCAAAACCCAAACGGTTCAAAATATCAATAATTTTACCCTCCGGAATTTCTACACCGATAAAAGACTTCACTCTTTGCGGACGAATAAATGTCGTAACCGGTTGATAATTTTCTTCACCGGCAATTTCAATTTTCGAAGCCTCACCGCCGCAAATTTGCAAAATTAATTGTGTTGCATATTCCGAACCCAAAATATTGGAATTAGGATCAACCCATCTTTCATAGCGATAACGAGAATCAGAATCAATCTGGAATTTGCGTCCCGTACGAGCAATGCAGACCGGCGCAAACAAAGCACTCTCCAGCAATACATTAACCGTATCCTCAGAGCACCCTTTGACATTTCCGCCCATAATACCGCCCAAGCACTGTACGCCTTCGTCATCGCAAATACCCAAAGACTTATCATCAAGGCTGTATTCTTTGTCTTCCAACGAAACAAATTTTTCGCCGTTCTTTGCCATTCTCACGCAAATATCACCTTTGAGCTTATCGGCATCAAATACATGCAGAGGTCTTGCCATATCATAGTTAATATAGTTGGTAATATCAACCAACGGTGAAATTGAACGCAGACCGATAGCATTTAAGCGATCTTTCATCCATTTCGGAGTTTCGGCTTTGTTATTAACCCCTTTGATATATCTTGCGGTATAAACCGGACAAGCCGCAAAATCTTCAACTTTGACTTTAATTGGTGAAGAGAAAGTGCTGTTTTGCTTGGCGATATTCAGAGGCTTTAATTTGCCGAGACCGGCAGCAGCCAAATCTCTGGCCACACCGCGAACACCCAAACATTCCGCGCGATTCGGTGTTATCGAAATATCAAATACCGGATCAGCTTTGTAAACCTCGGCCAAAGTCAAACCTATCGGAGCATTCGCCGGCAATTCAATAATCCCATTATGATCGGTTCCAACCCCGATTTCATCTTCGGCGCACATCATACCAAAACTTTCAACGCCTCTGACCTTGCCTACTTTGATTTTTTCGCCAAACAACGGAATATATGCACCGACATGCGCCAAAATTCCCATCATACCTTTCTTAACATTGGGAGCTCCGCACACAATCTGCAAAACCTTTTCACCGTCATTAACCCTCAAAACATGCAAGTGATCGGAATCCGGATGATTTTCTACTTCCTCTACTCTTGCCGTAACAAAGCCTTCCATATTTTCAAACGGATTGATAACCTCTTCAACTTCCAAACCGATTTTGGTCAAAGTCTCAGCAATTTGTTCAACACTTGCCTCTGTATCCAAATGTTCTTTTAACCAAGATAATGTAAACTTCATCTCAACTCTCCTATCTTGACAATCCGCCGTTATTGCTCAATCCTCCGGTCATGGAAGATTCATCCAAAGGCATAAATCCATAATGCTTAAGCCATCTTACATCAGATTCAAAGAAGGTACGCAAATCAGGAATCCCGTATTTAAGCATAGCCAAACGATCAAGCCCCACACCAAAAGCAAAGCCTTGATATTCGTCAGGGTCAATTCCGCAAGCTTTCAAAACATTGGGGTGTACCATTCCGCAACCCAAAATTTCCAACCAGTCATCACCGGCACCGATTTTAAGCTCGGTCTTAGACTTTTTGCATCCGATATCCATTTCGGCCGAAGGCTCGGTAAACGGGAAATATGACGGACGATATCTAACCGGAACATTATCCAACTCAAAAAATGCTTTTACAAAATCATACAAACAACCTTTGAGGTTTGCAAAAGTGGTGGTCTTGTCAATCACCAAACCTTCTACCTGATGAAACATCGGAGTATGAGTCGCATCATAATCCGAACGATAAGTTCTTCCCGGAGCAATAATTCTTATTGGCGGCTGTTTTTTCTCCATAGTTCTGATTTGCACGGCCGAAGTTTGAGTTCTGACCACATAGCTGTCATCAAAATTATCGCTTTCTGGGTTAACGATATAAAAAGTATCTTGCATTTGTCTGGCCGGGTGGTTTGCCGGAGTATTCAATGCATTAAAATTGTGGAACTGATCTTCAATATCCGGACCATCTGCAACCTCAAATCCCATTTCGCCGAAAATAGCCACAACTTCTTCATAAATTTTAGAAACGGGGTGAATTCTGCCGATATTTTCCTCTCTGATAGGCAAAGTAACATCAATCGTTTCTTTTTTGAGTTTTTCGTTGAGCTCTTTTTCGGCCAATTCTTGTTTTTTGGCTTCCAAAGCGGTTTCAATTTCGCATTTAACGGCATTAAGCTTTTGTCCCATAGCTTTTTTAGCCTCGACATCGAGCAAGGCCAAACCTTTCATTTGTTCGGTCACAAATCCTTTTTTGCCGGTTGCCGCCACCTTAATTTCATCCAAAGTTTTTACATCTGCCGCGGCAGCAATTTGTTCCAAAGTAGCAGATTTAAGATTATCAAGATTTTCCATTGTTCCACACCATAAGATTTAAAAAATGAAAAGAGTCTTACTTGTTTTCACAAGCTTGACTCTTTTTACATTTTGCTTTTCCAAAAAATTATTTGCTCAAAGAAGCCTTAACTTGATCAACAAGCTTTGTGAAAGTTTCGGGCTCTTTAACAGCGATATCGGCCAATACTTTACGATCAAGCTCAATACCAGCTTTGGTGAGCCCGCTCATAAATCGAGAATAGGTCATATCGTGCAATCTTGCGGCAGCATTGATGCGTTGGATCCACAAGCTGCGGAAATTTCTTTTTTTGGTTCTTCTGTCGCGATAAGCATATTGCAAAGCCTTTTCAACTTTTTCAACAGCAACGCGGAAAACATTTTTATTGCGGCCACGATAACCTTTAGCCATCGAGAGCACTTTTTTGTGACGGGCGTGAGCCGTAACACCTCTTTTTACGCGAGACATCTTCTATCAACTCCTACAAATAAGGTAAAAACTGTTTAACGATCTGAACATCGGAAGCGGCCAACAAAGTGGTTCCGCGAGCCTGTCTTTTCATTTTTTGAGTTTTGCAGAAGAGGCAGTGTCTCTTGTAAGCAAAATTTCTTTTCAATTTACCGGTACCGGTAACGCCGAAACGTTTTTTAACGGCACTTTTAGTTTTTAATTTTGGCATTTTAATCCCTTTCAAAAAACATGGATTTTATTTAGAGCTGACAGGCATACCAACAGCCCGCCCGCTCGGTTCGTTCTGGGTTATATTACAAACTGCTTTCAAAATCAAGCATTTTTTGCATTATTTTTTACTTTTTTTGCCCCAGTCTTACTTTCTGCAACCTTGTTTTTAGGTTTATTGTCTTTTTTTACGGTTGTTTTTTTAACTAATGGCTTTTTAACAGCTTTTTTAGCTGTTTTCACTTCTTTTTTTACCACTGGCTTTTCTTCCGCCTTATCGGCTAAAATTTCAGCATCTTTCTTTTCCGCTTCGGCTGTTATAAGCTTAAATCTTTTATCCAACCTTCCGGCCACCGATCTTCTTGCCAACAAAAAGCACAAAGCTGCCAAGAATGTAATCACGGCCAAAAGTTGACGCACACTTGTAAACATTATTATTGCTTGGAATAAATAAAGCATTTGATATTCATACTCAGACCCTGCCCCGATTATAACAAAGGCGCTCACAACACTTATGATATAGACCGCACCGATAACATACGGCACCCAGCCTATAGATACCAACAAAGTTGAAATCACCGGAAATTTGTTTATTAAAGCATCAACTTTTTTTATCGGTTTAATCCAATCCATTACCAACAAGAACACCAACATCACTACCGACAAAAAAGCATCGACCATGCTGGCAGCAACTGTTCCAATCCACATAAACAACAAAGATAAAAGCCAGTAAATACCGCCTATCCATAAACTTTGCTTCCAGTAAACACTCATTTTTTTCTCCTAATAAAAATTCTTATCACTCACAAATTTTTCTGCCCGCATATCAATCAACTTTCCACCTTCAAGTTTAATTTTTCTATCCATTCTGTCGGCCAAATCCAAATTATGCGTAGCAATCAAAGCACTAAGTCCGGTTTCTTTAACCACCGCCAAAAGTTCTGCAAAAACAATTTCCGAGGTTTTAGGGTCCAAATTTCCGGTCGGCTCATCAGCCAATAGCAATCTCGGAGCATTAGCCAAAGCTCTGGCAATTGCCACTCTCTGCTGCTCACCACCCGACATTTCCGCCGGACGATGCTTGAATCTCCTCTCGAGCCCCATTTTTTTCAACAACCACTTTGCTTTGTCTTCGGCTTCCTTATACTTTACACCGGCAATCAGTTGCGGGATCATCACATTTTCCAAAGCATCAAAATCAGCCAACAAATTATGATATTGATAAACAAACCCCAAATAATCGCGACGCAATGTTGTACGTACGGTATCACCGAGCTTTGAGCAATTTTGTCCGTCAAGATATATATCTCCTTTGGTTGGCTTTTCCAAAAGGCCTGCAATCTGCAACAAAGTAGACTTTCCCGAGCCTGACGGTCCGGTTAAAGCAACAATTTCGCCCTTTTCCAGTTCCAAATTAACTTCTCGCAGCACTTGCAAGTTTTGCGAACCCTGCTTAAATGAGCGATACACATTTTTAAGTTCCAAAACCGGAGCCTGATTATTCATAACGCAACGCCTCCACCGGATCAAACTTTGCGGCACGCCACGACGGATACAAGGTAGCCACAAAAGATAACAACAAAGAAATCAAAACGATTGAAGAAACCTCCGTAACATCGACCTTTGCCGGCAGTTTAGACAAGAAATAAATTTCGGCCGAAAACAAATCGCGTCCCAAAAGCGCCTGCAGTCCTTGTCTGATTTCTTCAATATTCTCACAAAACAACAAACCCAACACCAAACCGAGCAAAGTTCCGACCACACCGATAAATGCCCCATCCATAAAGAATATACGCATAATCATTCCTTTAGTAGCGCCCATGGTTCTCAATACGGCAACATCTCTGCCCTTATCTTTAACCAACATAATCAATCCGGTAATAATATTAAATGCTGCCACCAAGATAATGAGAGTTAAAATAATAAACATAACATTCCTCTCTACCTCAATAGCATTAAAGAAAGCGGCATTACTCTGCTTCCAATCATAGATATAAGCCCCACCGCCCAAACTTTTAGTCAAAGCCTCACGAACTAAAGTCAAATATTTATCATCATCAATGGTCACATCAATATTGGTAACCGCTCCCCGCAACCCAAAATAAGTTTGTGCCGTATCCAAAGGCATAAAAATAAAATTGGCATCATATTCATACATTCCCGAATCAAACAATCCTACTACCTGATAAGATTTCATTCTCGGAACCGTACCAAACGCCGTAACCTTACCGTTGGGAGACAACAAGGTTATTTTATCACCTTCGGTCACTCCCATTTTGCGAGCAAGTCTTATACCTATAATTACCTTATCGCCCTCAAAATAATCCATATCCACTTTTTCTACCGCTTTTGCCAAGACTGGCTTTTTCATAATATCTTCAGACCTCATACCTCTGACCATAGCCCCTTCGGCAGCCTTTCCGGCCGTAACCAAAAGCTGATTTTCAATCATCGGCACCACAAGCGTGATATGCTCAATATCGGCAATTTCTTTTATTGCTGCCTCATAATTATTAAAAGGATACGAACTCGGCGCCATAATTCCGATATGCCCGTTAATCCCTAATATTCTACCAAGCAACTCTTGCCTAAATCCGTTCATCACGCTCATAACAATAATTAGTGTTGCTACACCGAGTGCAATACCGGTAAAGGCAAATCCGGTTATCACCGAAATGAAACCTTCTTTACGTTTGGCTCTCAAGTATCTGCCGGCCAACATTCTCTCAAACTTTGAAAACATCAT
>CASFRM010000030.1 GCA_949297185.1 uncultured Pseudomonadota bacterium | reverse complement strand
GCTTAGCGATAAGTGGAGCGGATATGTCAGCACCTCTTATACCTTTGGTTCGGATTATGAAAATGCCTCGGTTACGGCCGGATTGACTTATGCGTTCTAACATAAAACAAAGCTACAAAAAAAGCCCCTGTCTTAAAACAGGGGCTCTTTCTTTTGAGAATTATTGTTCTTGTTGTTCTTCTAATTCTTCTTCATTGAATTCTTCGTCTGCTTCGCTATATTCATCAGGATTGTAATCAATGCCCAATTTGGCAAGCATATCATCATTAATGTCTTCGCGTTGAGCAACAATCCAATCAGGAACATTGGGCGCCGGAGGAAGTTTGGCCAAGGCTTTCATCTTGGGGTCAAGATACCAACGAGGTGAATCGGCCATAATCGGGCGGTCAATAAAGCTTTGCATCAAAATAACCTGTTTGGTCATCGGCAAACTCAACAATTGTGTGGTTGAAATTACCGAAACACCTTGCAACTGGTAGCTTACATTCTTGGCAAACGGATTGGCTCCTTTACTGAAAGCGCCTTCGTTTTTGGAAAAAGATGTGGTTTGTACGGTTTTGTTACCTATCATCTTTGAGAAACGTTGAGCAGTTTGCTCGTTGTTTTGGGACAAGATAACTTTGCAGGCGGTTGTTGATATGACAGTTTCCAAATCGTCTTTACCGTACTTGCCGGAGATTTGTCCTAAGTCTTGGCCGATTAACAGGTATGAAACCTTTTGTCCACGTCCTACCGCCGGACCATCAATAACTGCTTTTAATTTCGGCATGGTCGGAAACTCGTCGATGGCAAATAATGCGGGGAAGGGACCCATTTGGCCGTCGGTCGGGTTTTTGAATTTTGGCGGGTTGGCAATCAGATAAGATGACATAAGGTCAATAAATGTAGCCGAAATTACGCTTAATGCTCGTGCATCAACCTGGTTTACCGAAAGGTATACCGAAATTGGCTTAAACTCACCGGTAATCGGGTCTTTGAGGCCGCGAATATCTTTAAAGTTGAGGTCTGAAAAGCTGGTACGAGCCACAACAGCCGAGTTTTTGAAAATACCGATACCGGCAAAAGCGGTTGATAATACAGAACCTCTTTCTTTATCCGGCATAGAGCTTAATTGGCTCAATTCTACGATACAGCGTGCCGAATAGCCAAATTTGCGGGCCTCATCAATTGCGGCTTCTAGCAAATCTCTCATCGGGTCGGCCATAGCAGCCATTTGGTCGCCTTCTTCCATGCGGCGTTTTATGTCTTGGGATTGCTTGATTTGGGCTTCGGTAATCCATTCTAATATCATGGCTATGCATGATTCATGACCAATCCATTTTTCGGGGAGTAGTGCCCAAGTGCCGATCGGAAGATAGTTATCAATGTTGAGCGTGCCGGAACGAAGATTTTGCAAAGCTCTTACCGCCATTGGATCGTTCATCTCAAGGTAGTAGCCTTCCAAAACTTTTTTATCTTCTTCATCAAGTTTGCCCTCGTAGATGCGACCGATAAAGTAGTCATTGGCGCGAGCTTTTTCGCATTTGGATACAATAAAGTGAATGAATCCGGTTAATGCCGCACGACCGGTTTTTGACCAGTGGGGGTCTGCACCGCCTTTGGGATCTTCTACCAAGGTGTTGCACATAGAATCGACATACATATCACGTGCCGGTCCGGGGGCCGGTACAGTGCCGGGAGAAAGCGGATTCCAGCTCGGATAATAGATACCTTCGGCCGGATTATCTTCCATACCCCAGTTAATGATAAATACAGGGCCGACTTTGGCTCTGGCTCCGGAGGTGGAAAAACACAACTCCGGTTTAGGATCGTTAACAATTACACTTAAGCCGGGGGAGTTAAATAAGGTTGGAATAACAACTCCGGCGGTTTTACCGGTACCCGGAGGAGCGCAGCACAGTACTGACAGAGTTTCGTTTAATCTTAATAAATGACCCTTAAATTTGCCCACAACTATACAAAAACCATCTATCAATCCCATCTTTTTGATATCACTTAGTTCTGCGAGGCGAGCAGAACCATGAATATTGGATTGAAAACGGTATGGGTTGGTGACTATACCGGTAATAAGCCCTATGGGTAAGCTTATAAAAGGAAGAATCGGTACCCATAAGCTAACTGAAAATGGGCCGTGATAGTTAAGAAGTTGCTTCATCCATACCCAGTAGCGATTGTATAAAAATCCGCTTTTGTTAAAGATAAGATTAAAAAATTTGGATACATCATCCATGCTGGCTTTGGATATGCCGTTGCCTATAACATAAGCTAGTGGTAACGAAATAATTGCTAATAAAATAGTTACGGCAACCGAGATGATAACCGTGATTAACATCCAACGAACCGCGCTATTATATTCTTTCCATTCCTCGCCTTCTTTTTCTAACGCCATCTTTTCCTCTTATTTTATGCTATACTGCGTAGTATCTTTTTTATTTTTTCGACTACGGCTTTGTCAACAGGGGCTTCTGCATCTTCAAGTGTTTTGGCAAATAAAGGTAGTTCTTTGGGAGTGCCTCTGTCAATACGAGTAACATTTACATTCATATCTTTCCAGATGTCAAGCATGTCTTCGGTGTTGATTATATTACCAATTTGAATGATTACATATGGGGTAATCTCGAAGGACATTTCGGCTTCTTTTAGCTTTTCTTCCAGAGAAATTCTTGCTAAATCAACTTTTCTGACCGGAGATATGCGGTGAGAGCTTTCCGAAAACCATAAGGGTTCTTCGTCATTGAATCTTTCTTCGTCAGCCAGCCAATCACCAGGTTCTTTATCGTTTAGGCACAGGCAAATTTGGTTTTGTGCAATGCCGATAAAGTCTATAAAGGTGTTTTGAATAGTTGCTCCGGTAATAACTTCATAGCCCTTTTGTTTAATAATTTCAAATGATGAATTTACATTGTTGCGCTTGGGTTTGTTGTTATTATTGTCGGGACGGTTCTTTTTGTTTTGTTGTTGGTTATTGTTATTTTTTGTCGGCGTTTGCGGTTTAGGTTCTTTGGCGGTTTCTTTTTCCGGCTCGGGGGTTGTAGGTTCGGCAAAAAGATCAAAATCTATGGCGTTGTCGTCGTCAAATTCAAATAAAGAGTGAGTAAATTCTTTTGGGGCTTCGGGTTTAGAAGGTTGTATCGGATTTGATGCCGGAGCTTTTTTAGGAGCCGGAATACCTGAAAGCATGGCGTGGCGATCTGCATCAAACACTGATTTTTGAGAAAATGATGAATCTTCCAATGGCGGTCTGACGCTTTTGGGGCGAATTTCTTTGTAAGATTTTTTCTTTTTAACTACCTTAACTGAAGCGGTGTTGGTTATTTTTTTGACTTGTTTTTCAAATAAAAGATTAAACAGTTTTATCGGAATCAAGCTTAAAACAGCAAAAAACTTTTTCCAATGCACAATGCTCAAGGCTGCAAAAACTGTTAGCCATACCGGAATTGCAGTAAAAATTATGAGTATAAAGGCCCATTCTTTAGGTTCGTCTATTACCCATCCTGATTGCCATAAGTTTAGGAGATGTTGCCAATGGTTGGGACGGAAAATATCAAAATGCCAGTTGGTAATCATAATCACCCGAATACCTTCAATAAAGAAGATACTCCAGAATATGCCGACCAAAAGTATTTTTGATAAAATCAGTAAAGGCTTCAATTTTTATCTCCGGATTGAACCATTTTCCATTACTTTAGCAGATAAAAGTTTAATAATCATTTATTTTTTTGTTTCCTCTGATATTTTTTTATTGATTGTATCGCGGATCGAACCTGCTTTTTCGTTTTTGGCCGGCTTTATAGAGGCTATTTCTTCTTTGATGTCTTCTACCATTTGCTGTGTGGTTTTGACATTTTTTAGGACTATTCTTTCAGGAATCAGGTTTTTGGGGCCTAAAAATCGGTTGATAGCCAAAAAGGGATACAAAGCGACGCTTATATAGTTTAATTTTAGCGCTTTCCTTAATCCCAAAAACCATAAAAAAGGCAGCATAAATAGGCATATTAACAACATTATGTCCGGAAAACTTTTTAAAACACCGCCGGAATTCCAAAATTTGGAAAAGACCGACCATGAATGGTAGGATAAAAAGTCGAAACTCCAGATTAAGCTCATGAGCAGACGGGAAACAAACAAAAAGACAAAAGTCCAACCTGTTAGAACTAGAAAATTGCGGAAAAACTTGAGTATTTTTTTCATAAATTATCCTCTGCTTGTGGCGTTGAAACCGCGGATCTGAGAAAGGTTAACAGTATTTCCTTTGGGAGTTTTGGAAATCTCACTCTTAGTGTTGTTGATTCGATCCTTTGTTTTGTCGAGATGATCTCTTCTGTCTGCAGTTGCTTTACCTTCGGCATTAAGACGGTTTATCTCATCATTGCAGTCACGGTATGATGCGGTCAAGACATCTTCTACCGAAAGGGCTTTAGTAGCAGCATCGATAAAGCTTTGTTTCTCGGTGGAGCTTTTTTCTGCTACTTCTGAAGCTCGTGCAAACGGATTGGCTCTGGCGGTGTTGTTATTTGAAGTGAAATCTTGTTCTGAGGCTTTGGAAGCTGCTTCAGCGGTTTCTATCATTTGTTCGCGTGAAAGTGCAGGATTTCCTTTAATCCTTTGCTGTTCATTTTGCCAGAACAGTACTTTTCCTTCTAAGGTAGCGTTTTTTACGAACTTATTATAGGCATCTTCATTGGTGAGAATATCTGTATTTGGATTAGCTTTAAGTTCTTCGAAGAATTTGTGGCTTGCATAGTGGGTTGCAAAAAGATCTGTTTCGGCGCTGAAACGCAAAAACATATTTTGGGTTTCTCTAAAGGCCGTTTGTTCTCCTACGGCTTTGTCAAAAGCATCGGCAAGATTTATTTCGCGGCCGCTGGCATCCTTGAAGGTTTGTTTTTCTAGCCTTTGTAAATCTGCCGTAGTTGTTTTGTTTTCTTTTACCGCGTTGTCCAGAGCGGTGGTGTAGGAATTGTACCAATCAGATATTTGTTTCTTTTCGGCATCATTTTGCGGCTTCAAATCCTCAATCATTCTGATCTTTTGCATATCATCTGTGAGGCCTTGTTGCGTTTTTAGAAGTCTTAATGTATTTGCATCACAGGGAACTGTTTTGCCGGGGTAGGTTATACTGTCTTCTCCCAAAACAATATAGTGTTTTGACAGCTGACGAAGTTTTTCTTGTAATTGTTCGGTTTTTTTGACTTCTTCGGGAGTTTGTAGTTCCGGTGAGAAAGCGCGACGGGATTTGTTACAATCTTCTATGGCCGCGGATCGGTTTTCTTTGAATACAGTAATCATTTGTTCGGGGGTGAGTGGCGAAGATGCAGGGGCATCCTCTTCGGAGGTATCTTTATCGCCAGATATTCGATCCTTCAGCTTATGATAGCTTGATACTACGCCGTCAAGAGTTTTTTCTTTTAACTCCTGGTATCCTTCAGATGCCTTGTTCAGCATTGGTCTGATTGCTTTTTTATAGGCATATGAAGATAGTTCGTAAACGATTATTCCGCCAAGGCCTGCAGCTTTGTTGCCTACCCATGCGGCACTGGCCAAAATAATCTCTTTCATCATATAATCGATGATGTCACCTTGTTCAATTTTAAAATTGTCATCATCTTTTTTGTGTCCCCAATCTTGATCTCCTTCGAAACCCTCAAACCTACCGGCTTTTTTAGCCAGTTCATCAGCTTCTTTTTTTGCTTTGTCTGCTAATAAT
Source organism: uncultured Pseudomonadota bacterium (assembly GCA_949297185.1). Taxonomy (GTDB): domain Bacteria; phylum Pseudomonadota; class Alphaproteobacteria; order RF32; family CAG-239; genus CAZU01. The sequence goes on along the minus strand of CASFRM010000030.1, from coordinate 7,756 downwards.
TTTTGGAGATGTTCTTTATCAAGATCGCTTAAGTTTGCCATATATGCATTTTGGTCTTCTTCGCTCATGGACATGAATTCGCTATCGGGTTTATTACCGATATTGGCTTGATTAGGTGAAACAAGCACCACATCTTGCAAATCTTCGTTGATCTGGTCTGACTCATATACATCTTTTAGCGAGTTTGTAATATTGGTTCTGGCGGTATCTTCGTCCGTATTTTCTTCGTTTAGCATGGATGCAGCATAGAATTTCATCATCTCTTTCGGGGATAATTCTTTTTCCATGTTTTTATCGGGATAATCACCGTTTTTTTGTGGTTTAATGCCTCTTTTTTCAGCGATGATGGCCATGGCTGCAGCATAGTCTTTTACCTCGGATTCTTTGGGCTTGAATCCAGATTCTGTTGATGCTCGGTACATTGCCGTTGATGCTTTAAGCAAACGAGAATTACGTTCAGAAGGGTTGAGATTGTTGAGTTGTGAAACCAATGGTTTTACAATGTTGTTATAAGCTTGTTTATTGCTTATTACTTTTGAAACTTGCGATCTGATGTTTGATGCAGTTGTTGATGTAGTTTTGCTTGCCATTGGTCTACTCCTTTTTGAGCGTTTTTTCTGTTTGATTTTAGTATAACAAAATTAGATAATTTTGTCTAGTTTTTTGTTTATATCTAAATCTTTAGTTCTTTTATAAATTTACCTAGTTTCTTGTTTACCTTAAATCCGTCTTCGGGTTTTGCCTTGATAAGACCAAAAAATCTTGATGGAATTTTGTCAACTTGTATAGGAGCAAAAGTAGCCGGATTGTTCTCGACGACTTTTTTTGCTCCATCAGGATCTTTGCGTAATGCCTTGAAAAAATTGTTTACCAACATTTCTGCATCAATTGGAAAGTCTTGCTGCCTTATGGCCTCAATGTATTTGCGCATTTTTTCAATACGATTTTGATGTTCTTCAAAAATTTTCTTTTCTATAAGGTGTTTTTTATATTTAGCTTTGCGTAGATTATAGGCAATCTCGCAAGAATCAGTTTCGATTAAAACCTCAACATAAGAAATCAGAGCGTTTTGTAAATTGTTATTAGTGGTTTTTTCGGCAAAAGCTAAAATTTGTTCATCGCTGGGATTGGTTGGTAATGATGAAAGCCGTGTGGGCTGTGCCAAAAGGAGAGATTCCCATGCTTGTATTATGTCTTCGCTCAATCGTTGGGTGCGTGAAGGGCGGAAACGAGGTAAAATATCGGAAATATCAAAAGTAAATTCCGGTATTGGATAGTTGGCTTCAGTGCAGCAGGCTGCAGTTGCATTTATAAAATTGCAGTAGGCTCTAAATAGTTGCTTTTCTTCTGTGGCAAGTAGTGGTTCTTGGTCTAACTGGCTTTGAGCTATGATGTTGCTTTCTGTGATATTTGCATTGGGATCTGTTGCCGAGCTTTCTTTTGTGCTGCTTTTTTGAGCCGCCTGTTTATCATTATCTTCGGCTAAAATATCCTCAGTTTCTTGGAGTTGTGAGGCAATGAAATCATCAAGTAATTTGTCAAAATCTGTATTATCTTCAGCCATGTTATGCTCCTAGTTTGTTTTTATTTCGGCAATTTTGCTATTTGTGCTGCGGTTTATTATTATTATCCGGTCAGATTGTTTTCCGCCTTTTAGTAAAATAAATATACTGTCATCTGATATTTTGTAATCGGATATATAACTGCCGGTTGGTTGGTCTAATGTGATGTCTCTCGCCGATTGGGGGGCTTGCAGACGGCGATATATTATGCCAAAGGCGCAAAGAGTTCCGAATATAAGTAAAAATGTAAAGATAAATACCAGTATTTTTATAGCTTTTAGTTTATCCATAAACCCTCTCTTGCAAATTTGCTTTTTTGTTTTATTATACTGCAAACGATTTGTTTATTTATATAAAAAAATGCAATACGACGATAATATTTATACTACACCAATAGTTAATAAAGATTTTAAGGGGGAACGCCTTGATAAGTTTTTATCAAGCTGTTTTCCTGAATTATCAAGAGCTCAAATTCAAAAAGCAATTGCCGCAGGTAATTTGCTGTGTGATGATGTGACTATTGCTGAAAATTCTTATAAAGTAAAAGAAGGACAGTCTTTTGTGCTTACTATGCCGGAAGCTGTAAATGCAGAGCCTTTGCCGCAGGATATTCCTTTAGATATTTTATTTGAAGATGAGGATATCGTCGTGGTTAATAAGCCGGCCGGAATGGTTGTGCATCCGGCTCCGGGAGCGTGGGATAATACTTTGGTTAATGCGCTATTATTTCATTGCAAAGATTTATCGGGAATCGGAGGAGTGAAAAGGCCGGGAATCGTGCATCGTATTGATAAAGAAACATCGGGAATTTTAGTGGTGGCAAAAAATGATAATGCGCACAGGTTTTTGTGTGAGCAGTTTGCTGAGCATTCTATTGAAAGAACATATATTGCATTTACTTTTGGCGTGCCTTCTCCTGTGAACGCAAAAATTGAAGGAAATATTGGGCGCAGCCCTTATGATAGAAAAAAAATGGCCGTTTTGCAGAATGGAGGTAAACCGGCTGTTACGCATTATAAAGTGCTTAAAAATTTCGCTAATATGGCCGCTATGGTGCAGTGTAATCTTGAGACCGGCAGAACCCATCAAATAAGAGTTCATATGGCTAAAATAGGGAATAATCTTATTGGGGATAAGCTGTATGTAAAATCTAAAAAGATTACCGGAAGTAAAATATCGGATGATATAAAAAATACTATAAATAATTTTTCTAGACAGGCTTTACATGCAAAATCTTTGGGTTTTATTCATCCAAAATCTAAAGAAAAAATATTTTTTGATTCTGAGTTGCCTGATGATCTTAATTATCTAATAACAGTTTTAGAACAGCTCTAAATAAAGTTTTGGTTGCATTTTTTTTTCTTTTGTTTATTATTATCTCGCTCTCTTAGGGCTTTTATTGTTTTTTGGACTCGGACTACGGACTATTTGGTTTGGCAGGAGATTTCAATATGAACAGCAAAAGCAATTCGGAAAAAGAAGATTATTCACCAGATGTCAATATGGCAAGATACCTTAAAAAGATAAAGACTTATCCTATTTTATCACAAGAAGAAGAATATTTATTGGCTGTAAAATACAAAAAAGAAAAAAAGCAAGACGCCGCTCATAAACTAATTAATTCTCATCTTAGATTAGTGGTTAAAGTGGTGGCTAAATACCGCGGCTACGGAATATCAATGTCGGAACTGATTTCTGAGGGTAATCTCGGATTGATGTATGCTCTGGAGAAGTTTGAACCGGAGCAGGGGTTTCGTTTTTCAACCTACGCTTTGTGGTGGATTAAGGCATCAATTCAAAAGTATATTCTTAATTCTTGGTCGTTGGTTAAGATAGGAACAACAACCGCTCAGAAAAAATTGTTTTTTAATTTGCGCAAAATTAAAAATAAACTCAATCTCAATGATGATAAATATATGTCCGACGATGTTTTGAACAATATTGCTAAGTCTTTAGATGTATCGGTTAAGGATGTTACCGACATGAACTATCGCCTTAAATCACACGATGGCTCCCTCAATATTAAAATAGATTCTTCATCTGATAATACATCGGAATGGATTGATTTTATTGTTGATAAAAAGCCAAATCAAGAAGACGCTCTTGCTTACGGAGAGATAATGAAATATCGCAAAAAATTGTTTGATAGGGCCTTAAGTATCTTAAATCAGCGCGAAAAAGATATTTTGTTTAAGAGAAAAATGCGAGATAAAGCAATTACATTGGAAGACTTGAGCCAAGCTTACGGAATCTCTAAGGAAAGAGTTCGCCAGATTGAAGTTAATTCTATAAAAAAAATAAAGAATGCAGTAGCACCGGTCAGTTAATTATCATTGGGAATGATATTGGCCCAAGTGTTGGCTAATTTTTCGAGTTTAGAATTGATGGTTTTTAGACGGTGTTGAGCTGAACTTTTGTATATAAAAACAAATATGTCGGGCAGAATATAGTAAAAGATAAATCCGATGCCGGCTGCACCAAGCATTATGATGATATTAAAAATGTTGGCAGCAATCGAGAATTCTACTCCTTGCTCAAATTGTCCGAAAATACTGCAAAAGCTTAGTATTACTCCCGAGAAATTAAAACATCCGATGGTTGTTATTTTGTTGATGTTTTTAGTATCTGTTATCATTATGGTGATTGTGGGGAGAATTCCAATTCCTAAGACAACCATTACCGGTAGAACAGTGAATGATAGAAGCATAAAAGCTAAGAGCAAGACAATCTTTTGCAAAAGATTTAGTCTTATCTTGCTGTTTTTGTTTGTTTTTTTTGTAGGTAGTTTTAATAGTTGTTTGTTCATTTTATTATCCAGTATATCAGGCTGAAAGCAAGAGCGCTAAGCATTGTTAAAACAGCTATAATTGAAGAAAAACGCATGGCCAAATCTTTGGCTTCTTCTTCTAATTTGGCGTCGCCGGAAATGATTTTAGATTTTTCGGTAAGCAAAAAATTGGCATTCTTTAGAGCTTCGGAATAATCTATTTTATCTTTATCGCGAGCCTCATCATTTTCCAGTAAGTTTACGATATCTATAATCTTTCCGGTTTTGGAAACTTGTAACAGCTCTTGCTCTAGGTACTTTTGGTATTTTAGATTGTGGTAACTCTGAATTAGGGGCTTTGAAATTGATACCAGCCACTGTGACAGGTTTGTTAGTTGTGCCGGACCGTGTTTATTTTGAATGTTGGCGTATAGTCTTATAATAGCGCCTAATTTTATGTGGTCTTGGTTGGCATTCAAATCAATTAAGATACCGTCTATTTTTTTACCCATTTTGCATCGTAAATAAGCAATGATATTTTTATCAAAGGGGAGAGTTTGGTGGTCTCCCTTAAATTTATCAAGGGCCTTTAGCAGCCTAGAAGCGCTGTTTACGAAAACATTGCCAAGTAGCGGGCTTATGCATGGCAAGTCTTCATCGTTGTCATACATAATACGGTCAAAGCCATAGCCATAATCGCTGCGCGACAGGTAAGCTCTAAATTCTCCGGCATTGCTGGGTGCTCTTAATGATGGTTGTTCTTGATACCAAATTTTTATTATGTCGCTCGATATTAGTGTTTGAATAGGTGTTAGTGAAAGGTTGTTCTTTTTGTAATAGAATAATGTTTTGGCTAAACCTTCGGGAAACATGTAATCATCGCCATATTTTAGCGGTAAAGAAGAATCAAGAAAAGTGCATATCTTGTTTAATAACATATGTTTGTCTGGATTTTCTTTTTCTGCTTGTATTTGTTTTTCGATTTTGGCGTAGAGTTTTTCTTTTTCCAGACCAGTTTTAATCCATTCTAAAAGTTTGCCGTTTTGTAAAAGCTCTAAACCAGAATTTATGTCGGATAAGATGTTTACAGCAACACTTTCGGCGGTGTAGCATTTTTCTCCGCCGACATTGAGTGCTCTAGTTGATCTATCATTTTCTGCAGAGAATAAACTTTGCGTTTTTCCTTCGTAATAGTTGTATAGTCTAGTGTAGTCACAGCGATTTTCGCCATTGTCATCAAGTAAAGATTTTAATATAAAGGCAATTTGAGAATTTATTTTTTCGTTGTTAGAAAGAAAATTAAAGGAACCGTAGCGTAGTTTTTGTCTTACAAGTTCTTGTTTGGATAATTCCGAAGTAATATCATGATTAAGGGTTATGCCAAGCAGTACAACACCTGCTGCATAACGGTCGTGTTCAAAAAAACCGTTGCCGCGAGAATAGCTAGAGCATAGGGTATTTTCGATAGTTTCATAAACATCCGGTTGATACATTGAAGGAAAACTTGCCAGACAGTCACCTAAAACTATTTCTTTGCAGGAGGGGTCTTTGTAAAAAACATTGTCCAGCCTTATTGCGCGGTGGGTAACGCCAAATGTTTTTAAGCTGTCACAGGCAGATAGTAGTGATAGTGATAAAGATTTGAAGGTATCAAAAGAGATTTTGGGAGCATTTGCTTCAAAAATATTAGCTTTCGGTCCTGTAGGTTTGTTGTAAATGAGCGCCATGGATTCCTTGTCTGACGGTGTTTTTATGGTGCCATATTCGATGAGTTTGAGAATGTACGGGGAATCAATTGATTTTAGATAAGGGAGATAAGATAAACGAGGTGATGTTTCATCTCCGCAAATCAGTGCGAACAAATTTCTTTGTGGGTTTATGTTGTCTTTAACTTCATAGGCAATGGCTCCGTTGCTGTTCAGTTTGGGCAACGGTTGGTCAAAACAGATTTCAAAACGCTCTTTTAGCAGATAATGTTGCATCGTTGTTTTTGCAATATTTTCTTTGTTTTCTGCCGGTTCTTCCGTGTTTGTATCTTCTGTCATCTCAAGTCTTTCTGATTGTGCTTATACTAAATAATCCTAACTGTAACAAAATATTATTAATAAAATGCAAATTTTTGTGTTGGTGTTTTTATAAAGTATTATAATAATAAAAAACTTGAGTGAAAAATGAAAACAGATATTACCGAAATATTAGAAAAACCTTTGAATAGCGAACCGATTGCAGAACCGGAGGCTGATATTTTGGCAAAGGCTGAAGACTACAACGTTAATATTGATGATTTGGAAATTTTCAGAGAACCAGAGAAAAAGGCTTTTAGACCGGAAGATAAGGACAAAGAAAGCTGGCGTAGTTTGGATATAAGGTTATCCGATGTTGTTGATTTGATTATAGCTTCATCAGAAAGACCGTTTTTTTTGATCAGGGATGATTTGTTGGTATATGCCAATCCGATTGCTGTTCAGCTTTTGGATCTTGGTGGCGGTGATCGAATAGGTGATAAATTTCTAAGCTTGGTTGATAGTGATGATTGGAAACTATTAACGGAAAATATCGGGGATATGATTGCCGGCGATAAGACTTTGCAGGTTAGAATGAAAGGCAGTAAAGGAAAGGTGGTGCCGATTGATTTCAAAGCAATATATTTGCCGGAAATTGAACATTTTTCTTTTATTCTGATTGGCGAACAGCGCAAAAAGCAAACAACTTTAACTTTGAATAATTTGTATGATGAAATAACAGGATTGCCGAATTTCTTTTTGTTTGAAGATCGTGTACAAGTAGCGGTTGCTAATGAAAATGTCAGGACAGGCGATAAAAGTCTTATAGCCGTGGTGGCTGTGAATATAAATAATATCGAAACCTTTCGTAAGATGAATATTGAAGAGTATATAATTAAAAAAATAGCCAATAATCTGGTTTTGAACTTAAAGAAAAATGTGACAATTGCCAGAGGTTTGAAATATAATTTTTGGTTGATGTTTAGTGATTTGAAGTCTAAGGCAGAACTTAATCATGAGGTTAGGCATATATTTGAGATTTTGAATGATGGTATAAGTGATAATTTTACGCGGCACCGTTTGGCTTTTTCTATAGGGGTGAGTTCTTATCCTGCACCGGCACATTCGGCAAAAAAAGTTATAGAGCAAGCTCTGTCTGCGGTGAAAACAGCACAAGCTCAAAATGAAAACAATATTGAGTTTTATAAGATTGACAGATTGTAATATATAAAAAGCTTAAAAAAATAAGAAAAAATTAACCTTTTGTTAAATAGAATCGAGAAAACGAGGCAGATAAGAAGCGATTCTGTCGCAAAAGTGTAGCAAAAACAAAGGAAAAAAGGATTTGTTTTTGTTGAAGAGCATATCGATATAGTAACATAGAGGTTGTTTGCAGTGCAAAAATCTGGTATACTGGTTTTATA
>CASFRM010000029.1 GCA_949297185.1 uncultured Pseudomonadota bacterium | reverse complement strand
ACCTCTTATACCTTTGGTTCGGATTATGAAAATGCCTCGGTTACGGCCGGATTGACTTATGCGTTCTAGCATAAAACAAGGCTACAAAAAAAGCCCCTGTCTTAAAACAGGGGCTCTTTTAGTTTAATATACTAATTGATTTTTAGCGTCTGTCGCCAAAAAATCTGAGCAAGTACATGAACAAGTTAATGAAATCGAGGTACAAACTCAAAGCTCCGGTAAGAGCTTTCTTGGTAATGATTTCGTTGTTGTCGCCAGAGATGTACATGCTGCGAATTTTTTGTGAATCATAAGCGGTTAAGCCACTGAAGATTCCGACGCCGATGATTGATAAAGCCCAATCTAAGCCGCTGCTTTGCATGAAAATATTTACGATAGAGGCTATAATTAAACCAATCAATCCCATATACAAAAATGATCCCATGCCGCTTAAATCGCGTTTGGTGGTGTAACCATACAGGCTAAGTCCGCCAAAAGCACCGGCTGTAATCAAAAATACTCTTACTAAAGAGCTTTGGGTGTATAAAAGGAATATCGGTGTTAAGCTGATGCCCATAACTGCGGCATAGCTCCAAAACAGCATTTGGACTTGTTTTGCAGTGCCGGAATTGACCACCCAGTTAAAGGCAAAAACCATGATTAACGGGGCAATAAAAGCTAACCAGCCAAAGCCTGACAAGGACACACCTTGTGGGCTGATTGAGAAAAATACTGCTGCTAAAGGAGTGTTGGCAACAAGCCAAGCAGCTAAAGCAGTGATGCACAAACCTCCGGCCATGAAGTTATATACTTTTTGCATATAACTACGTAAACCTTCGTCGATGGTTGTGCTGTGAGATTGAGAATAAACTTCGTTTTGCATTTAGTTTTCCTTATAGATTGTTCGTTACATTATTAATATAGGTGAAGATATTTGAAAAATCAATAAAGCTTCTTAAATATACCGATAAAGTTCTTTGCCCCTTATTTTTAGCCATTTGCGAGCATTGTCACACTCAGGGCATAGTTCTTTTAAGGTGTGCCAAAAGTATGCGGAATGGTCGGGGTGTTTGAGATGGCAAACTTCATGGCAGACTAAGTAGTCTATAACATAGAGCGGAGCCATGCATATACGCCAGTTGTAATTGATGTTGCCCAAGGTTGAGCAACTGCCCCAGCGGGATTTGGTGTCTTTTATGCTTACATTGCAGACTTTGTGTCCTATAAGCTTTGCTTTGCTGACACTCATGCTCGAGAGTTTTTTTAAGCTTTGGTCTTTTAGAAAATCAACAACGCGGCGGTGCAAAAATTCAATGTCGCCGCCGACTTTTAGGAAACCGTTATCAAAATATGTTCCTCGTTGCCCTTGATTGTGTAAAATTATGTATTGTTGGCCAAAAAACATTATATTATCGCCGTTTTCAAAGCCCTTGCTTTGAGGAAGACGAGCCAGCATATTTATCATCCAGTCGTGATTGTCTTGCAAAAATTTTAGGGCTTTTGTGGAAGAACAATATTGCGGGACAGTTAAAACAGGTAAGTGTTGCTTTTCGTCAATGCGAAGAGTTAGCCTTTTGGCCAAAGGAGACTTGCGTATTTTGATATCGAAACCAAATTGATTCTTAAAATCAAAGGTCCGGCCATTTAACAATGTTATCTTCATAGTCTTTTACTTCGGTTTCGGAAACGGTGGGGCGGCCTTTAAGTGACATTCCGGCGTTGTGTACGGAGTTGGCATCACCAGTGATTAAAGGATGCCAAGAGGGCAAATCTTTGCCTTCGCTTAAAAGTCTGTAGGCGCAAGTCTTTGGCAAAATTTCAGGCTCTTTAAATACAGTGTTCAAATCAATGTCACGACAGTCAGAAACTTTTTTAAAACGGTGTTCATAAATTTGACAGAGGCAGTTTTCCGGATTAAGAAAACGGCAGCGGGCATTGGTAAAATATACCTTATTTTTTATTCCGATTTTATTTAAGCAACATTTACCGCAGCCATCACATAAAAGTTCCCATTCAGCTTTGCTCAAATCTTTAAGCGGTTTCTTTTTCCAGAACTCTTTTTCAAATGAATCGAGGTCTTTGTAGCGGTCTTGCGGTGAAAATTGTTTTTGCGGCCAGTCAAACATTAGTGCTTACTCAGCTCCTATTTGAGCGGGGAGGTATTCTTCTTTGGCCAAATTGCCGAATTGAGCATAATCACCATTCCAAAACAGTTGAACCGTGCCGGTCGGACCGTGACGCTGCTTGCCGACAATGACTTCTGCAATGTTTTGTAAAGCGCGTTTTCTGGTTTCCCATTCTTCAATTCGTTTTTGTAAGTGTTCTGGTGTTTCGCTGGCTTTTTGTTTGGGCTCTTCGTTTTGCAGATAGTAGTGTTCGCGGAATACAAACATAACGATATCAGCGTCTTGTTCGATAGAACCGGATTCACGCAAGTCAGACATTAAAGGTCTTTTATCATCACGACTTTCAACGCCACGGTTTAATTGGGACAGAGCAATTACAGGTACTTGCAGTTCTTTGGCTAAAATTTTAAGTCCGCGCGAGATTTCAGAAAGTTCTTGTACTCGGTTTCCTTCACTTTTTTTGCTGCCGGTACCGTTAATGAGTTGGATATAGTCAATGATAATAAGTCCGAGACCTTTGTTGCGTTTGAGACGGCGAGCGCGGGTGCGAATGGAATTGATGTTTAATCCGGGGGTGTCGTCAATATATAGCGGAATATCTTCAAGCTCTCGGACGGCAGCTGCAATACGGGTAAATTCGGCGTTATCAAGTTCGCCGGTACGCATTTTATGGCCGTTGGTTTGAGTAACAGTGGCCAAAATACGCGATGCTAATTGGTCGGCTGACATTTCAAGCGAGAAAAAAGCAACACCTTTGTTTTTGGGATTAACGCTTTTGTCGTGAGCCATAAAATCGGCTACATTGTATGCAATGTTGGTGGCAAGAGCGGTTTTGCCCATCGCGGGACGGCCGGCAATGATGATAAGGTCGGAATCGTTGAGACCGCCGGTTTTGGCATCAAGGGCGTCAAGTCCGGTCGGCAGGCCTGAAATTTTGCCTTCTTTTTGGTAGGCTATTTCAATTCGTTTGACAGAATCGGTCAAGGCCGTGGCAAAGTCAACAAATCCGGTTGAGGTTTCGCCTTGGTTTGCTAAGTCAAAAAGTCTTTTTTCGGCATTTTCGATTTGTTCGGTAGCGTCGCTGTCAATGTCTTCTTTTGAGGCATTATTGACAATCTCGAATCCGGTAGCGATAAGCTCACGACGCAGGTATTTATCGTAGATAAATTGGGCATAATATTCGGCATTGGTCAGAGGTGTTGCCGAATCTGCCAGTTTGACCAGGTATTTGTATCCACCAACCTCATTTAGGGATCCGTCTTGTTCAAAATAGTTTTTGAGTGTGATGATATCGGCAACATGGCCGCGTGTAATCAATTTGCTGATTACATCAAAAATTTTGGCATGGATAGGGTCGGCAAAGTGTTCGGTGTGTAAAAATTCCGATACTTTTTCAAAAGCTTTGTTATTAACCAGCAATGCACCGAGCAGGGCTTGTTCGGCTTCTATGTTTTGCGGTAGCTGGTCTGGTTGTAGTGCGTCCATTATTACTCTCTTTGATAAAAGTTATTTGCACAAAGTTATAGCAACAAAAAACATAAAGTTAAATATTTTTACTATATTTGGCGGTTGTGGGTTGTGGATAGTGGGGATAAAACAAACCCCGCTATAATAAGCGGGGCTGAAATATCAATTAATCGGGCAGCTTATTTGCCAGAAGCTTTTTTCTTGGCAATAGCTTTTTTGATTTTTTTAGCTTCTTCCGAAAGTTTGGTATTGGAGGTAGACTCGAGATAAGAATCCAAACCACCGTTGTGTTCAATGCTGCGTAAAGTCTTAGAGCATACTTTGAGTTTGAAAACTTTGCCCAAAACATCGCTCAACAAAGAAACTACTTGAAGATTCGGCAAAAAGCGACGACGTGTTCTGTTGTTAGCGTGGCTTACATTGTTACCACTCATAGCGCCGGTACCCGAAATTTCACATTTTCTAGCCATTTTTCTATCCTTTGTTATAAAAAACTCGTTGCCTCTTAATACATATTATTCTTTGAATAGTCAAGAGAAATTTTAGGAAAAACGCTTTTTTGTTTGGGGTTTTTTGAAATTTTACTGGTATTTTTGCAAAAAAAGGTGTATCTAGGTGCTGTTTTTAATAGTGTACCCGTAGCTCAGTTGGATAGAGTATCAGCCTCCGACGCTGAGGGTCGTGGGTTCGAATCCCTCCGGGTACGCCACAAACGAGCCGCCGTGAAAACGGTGGTTTTTTTGTGATGAGTACCGGCGGATTTGAAGCCACGGGGAAGTGGGTTCGACTACAAGGCAAAGGCAGACTTGGAGTATGCCGGTCGGCTTTGGCCGATTGCCGCAGTGAACGGAGCGAACAAATAAAATGTGAGCGGAGTAATCCCTGCAGGGTACGCCACAAACGAGCCACCGTGAAAACGGTGGTTTTTTTGTTTATTGGCAAAACTTAAACTTAATTTAAGCTTTTACTGGTAAATTTGGCTAAAAATATGGAGAGAGGTTTGATATGGAAGATAAAATTTTTATTTCTTGGAATGAATTTCATGATGATGTCAAAACTTTGTGTGATAAGATAAAAAAGTCGGGGGATTTCAACAAAATCGTGGCTATAAGTCGTGGTGGATTGTTGCCAGCAGGAATTATTGCGTATGAGCTGGATATAAGAAACACAGCTGTTATTAATATTGCAACTTATGTCGGAGCACAGCATTTAAAATTGGACGAAGTTGATAAACCAGAGTTTGTGGGTAAGGTTGATGATAAGACGCTTATCGTTGATGATCTTTCTGACAGCGGACAGACTTTTAGAGTTATGCGAAGACAGTTTCCAAAAGGAAAATTTGTGACGGTTTATGCTAAACCTAAGGGGGTTAGTGAGGTCGATATCACAGCTAAAGAAATTCCCGATAAATGGGTCGTATTTCCTTGGGATGTTTAGCCGATAAGCTTATTATCAAGTCTTTCTTCGTGGACACCGGTTGGGTCCTGATGAATGATGATTTGTGCTTCGGGGTACTTTTGTCTGATTAAATTTTCTACCTCGTCAGTATAGCGGTGAGCGGTATATAAATCCAAGTTACCATCAAGTTCTATGTGAAATTCAAACATGTAAATCCCGCCTAGACTTCTGGTTCTTAAATCGTGAATTTGCGGAGATAGCGGGTGTTTGGCAACTAAAGAAAAGATATCATCTCTGATGGAGTTGTCTAATTCTTTATCTAAAAGCAAATCACATGCCTCACGTGATAGGGTGTAAGCATTGTATATGAGGTAAACAGAAATTCCTATGGCCATTACCGTATCAATCCAGTTAATTTGCCAAAAGTGAATGACCAATAGGGATATTATGATTGATGAGTTGGTCAAAATATCTACACTGTAGTGTAAAGAATCGGCGTATATGGCTTGTGATTTGGTTAGTTTGGCAACATATTGCTGGAAAGCAACTAAAATTAGCGTTAAAACTAAACTTATTATCATTATCCATAGACCTGTTCCGGTTTGATGTAGGGCTACCGGATGAAATAAACGCATTACACCATCGTACAAAACAAAAATACCGGACGCTGCAATAAACAAGGCTTGAAACAGAGAGCTTAGGGCTTCTGCTTTACCATAGCCATAACGGTAATTAAATGATGCTGGTTTTATTGATATTTTAATGGCAAAAAAGGTTACCAGAGAGGCCAAAATATCGGATAGACTGTCTATCATTGAAGATAAAACTGCCAAAGAATCAGTGTAGTAAACACCCAAACTTTTAAGGATACATAAACTTATGGCCAAAAGTATAGAACTGCCGGCAGCAGCTTTCTTGAGTTTATTTGCTTGTTCCGTGGTTAACGGCATTTTTTATTTGCTCCATGTCTTGAGATGATATTTCGTAAGTTTTGGATTGGCAATTTTGAGCAAAACTTTGCAAAACCGAATTGTCTTTTACATCTTGCAGAGAAATTTGAACATAGTATTTTTCATCTTGTTCATAAAATTTCATGATCAAATTTTGAAAATATTCGCCGTTGCCCGATATTTGCAGAATAGCTTCTGAGTCTGGGGTGATGGCAGAGGCTGTAAGCTGACAGTTTAATAATCGGCTGACAATATTGGCTATATAATCGGCATTTGTTGAATCATTAATCTCGCTGAAGCGGCCAAATTGTAAGTTCCATAGCGTGGAATATGTCCAATAGTGATAGTCCATGTCCAGATCAATTAATTCTATAGCAGCCAGCCAGACTTGAAATTGTCTGGGAAACCGAATGTAGGCGCCTAGGGAACCGCGGCTTAAATCAATGTTATAGTTTCCGACCTCAAAGGAGATAATTTCGTTATCTTTGCTATCGGACAGTCTTATAGAAACAGTTTTGCTGTTGGGATTGTTTAGCGGCAAGAGACCAAAACGCGGTAAGTTTTCTATTTTGTCGGCTTTCTTTTCATAAATTTCGGCTTGCAAAAGGGCGGTTAAAAAACTTCTGATGCGGTTTTGATTTACCAAAAAATCAGGTTGTTGTTTTAGTTTCCATAGATCATCTTGTTTGATAAAGGTTAGTTCTTGATGTGAATTTTTAAGGGTTATTACCGAAGCTTGATTTATCTGTTCGGAAAGGTTGGAAAACAGAGGTTGTCCTTCGTATGAAGGCGTATCTTTTTCGGTCAGTAAGTTTATGCTTAAAATTCCTGATAAAAGGCATAGCATAACTCCGATAAACAGCCATAAAAATCGAGTGTTTAGCTTAAGATGTTCACCTTTGGGGGCGGAGCGCCGTTTTTTTAAACTTTGGATTAGCAATATCATAATAATTACTAACGGAATTGCGTAGATATTAAACAGCTTTACCAAAAGTTCGGTGTCTTTTAGATTTTGTAAAAGGGAGGTTCTGATATTGAAGAGCTCTTTTCTTTGTTCGTTAAGTTGGTTTTTGATTTTGTTAATCAAAGACAACTCATCGGGTGTGAAGTTTTGGCGTTGTTCAAAATCTTTTTTGCTCCAGATTTCGCTTAATCCGGCTTTGATGTGTGCAATTTTATCAAAAACATCTTTTTCTTTAATTTTGTATTGGCGCAAAATCTGTTTTTGTGTTTTGGCAAGCTCGGTGTAGGGGCGCAAAATTTTACTTTTGCCGCGGAGAGCAAACATATTATCATTACCGGTTAGGTAATCCAATGCATTTAAGACAAAGTTGGCATTGTCGAGCAGAGGGAAAGAATATATCTCGTTTCCTATACGATAATCCGTACTCCAGAAAGAATCATAGAGTATATCGGAATCGCCGATGGCAATGATGTCAAAAGGTTTGTCGGGATATTTTCCTATGAGCTGAACAGCCATATATTTGGGGTTGGCGTCCACTTGGAAATTTCTTAATATTTCTGCCGGATGGATATTGTTGAAGACAACTTCCGAGCTTTGAAGTTGGGATTGTTCACTTCCTTTTAACAAGGGAATAAAGTGAGTCGGAGCGTCTGAAATTGGGGTAAATACAGAAACCGATGTTAGCAGCATGCGTTTGAGATTGACTAAATAGGGCAAATCATAGAAAAAATTATCTGTTGTTACATAAAATTGTATCAGATCTTGGGTGGTGCCGGAATAATCGGGGGTGTCTATGCTGATTTCTGAAGAATTTTCCAAATCGGCAACTACTTTGTCAGGGTGAAATCTAAAGCCCCATTTTTCCGGTAAAGTTCCATAGTCAGACGGTTGGGAAATGTAGGTTTGAGGGCCAACGAGCCTCAGAGATTCAGGTGCTATATCAAAAAAAGCTAAAATTTTGCCGCCGGATAATGAGTAAGCGTATATTTTTTGCTCCATCTCAGGCGTCATATTTTGCGGATGGACAATCATGAGGACATCTAAGTCTTTGATATCTTCCGGCGTTTTTATTTCGACAAGGTTATAATATTTTTTTAGCTCATCAATAATCTTCCATGGTTGTGAAATAATGTTGTTGTTCGATTGTCCGAGAATTGGCAGTGAGGTATATATACCCAGAGTTTTAGGCTCGTATTCCAAAAGCAATATATTTTCGGTTAGGTCTTGTTCTAAAAGGGATTGTCGAGCCAAGGGCATAAAAGGAATACTGCGAGAGTAACCGTTCTCATTGACAAAGACAATGCCAAAATATGCCGCCGTGTTTAAGTCTTGTACCGGCAGCCCCAACAAACCGGCTTGGATGGCTCGATCTTCGGCATCACTCAACGGTTCTGTATCATAAATACGATACGAAAATTTGCCGTTTGAAATGCGGTGGTAAGTTTCGAGAATAAAACGCAAGTTGTCAAAGGCTTGCCGCATATTTTCGTCTCTCTCGCCAAGTATTTTGGAGTAATAAACCTTGGCAGTTACCGGAGAGGGAAGATTGTTTAGAATTTTGCGGGTGGAGGCGGACGGCGTGTATAATTGTTCGGCAGTGAAGTCGATGCGAGGGTAACGAAGCGTGGTTACGGCGAACAAATTGATCCCGATAAAGCCTATGAATACCATAACTACGGCAATTACACCGCCAAATACCGATGATGTTTTAAGCAGGGGTATGGTGCCGGAAGTTTTGAAGGTAATTATGATGTAGGTAAAGAAGTTAAAGACAAAAATCAAAGATAAGAAAAAGATTAAGTCCTTGGCTTCAAAAATTCCGCGATTAAAACTGGTTGAGTGACTTAGGAAGCTGAAAGATGATATCATATCAATAATATAATCGGGAGCAAAGTTGCGGAAAAAACCCAGAACATATTCCAGTCCGCTCAAGAAAAACAGAAAATTGATAAAGAAACCTATGACCAGTGAAACAACTTGGTTTTTACTCAAGGCCGAGGCTGTTTGCGAAATAGCCAGCATGACTCCCGAGAGTAAAAAGGCTCCAAGATAGCTGTTAAATATAACCCAGTTGTCAGGGTTGCCTAGAATATTTACGGTTATTACAAAGGGAAAGGTAAGCAACAGTGATATGCCGCAAAAAAGCCATGCGGCAAAAAATTTACCCCAGATAAAATTGTTTACCGATATGGGTGTTGAGATTATTTGCAAAATACTGCCGCTTTTGAATTCTTCGGCCCACAATCTCATGGCAATACCGGGGATAAATAAAAGCAAAAGCCATGGTAAAAATGAAAACATCGGGAAGAGGGTGGCTTCGCCGGAGGTAAAGATTCCGCCGAAATACAAAGATATCGAACCATTTAAAAGCAGAAAACATACCAAATAAACATAGGCTATCGGTGAAATAAAATAGCGATAAAGTTCGTTTTTGGTTACGGTGAAAATTTTGTTCATGGTGTTTAAGCCTTTGTAAGTTTGCTAAAAGCGGCTTCTAAGCTTGCAGAGCCAGCTTGTTTTAAAATCTCGTATAAATTGCCGTCGGCTTTGATTTGGCCGTGATTCATGACAATAATGCGTCCGGAAGAATTGCGTGCTTCTTCCAGTAAATGTGTTGAAATGAGGATGGTTTTCTCTGATTTCATTTCGTTAATAATATCCCAAATGTGGCTTTTTTGATTAGGGTCAAGTCCGTCGGTAGGTTCATCGAGAATTAGTATCGGAGGATTGCCAAGAAGGCTTGCCGCAAATCCGACACGGCGTTTGTAACCTTTGGATAAAGTCTCAATTTTTTGATTTTTAACATTGTTAATGTTGGCTAAATCTAAAATCTCTTTAACTTCTGCAGAGGATACGGATTTTAATTCGGCAATATAATGTAAAAAGTGTTCTACCGGCATGTCATCGTATAGCGGAGAGCCCTCGGGTAGAAAACCTATACATTTTTTGGCTTCTTTGGGCGAAAGTTTGAGGTCATAGTCCATTATTTTTATTTGACCGGAATCGGCTGACAAATAGCCGCAAATCATGTTCATCAGAGTTGATTTGCCGGCACCGTTGGGGCCCAAAAGAGATATTATTTCGCCTTTTGTAGCAGAAAAGCTCAGATTATCAACGGCTTTTATATCGCCGAAACTTTTACTTAGAGAGTTTACTTCGATGTAGGTTGGCATAGTTTAGGCCTCTTTGTTTATTTCGTATAGGGCGATAGAGGCGGCTACCGCAACATTTAGACTTTCGGTTAAAGGGGACATGGGTAGTCTTACCGCCATATCGCAATTTTCTTCAACCAGACGTCTCATACCTTTGCCTTCGGAACCCATGACAATGGCAGTCTTGCCGGAGCGATTTACCTTGTCGATACTATCCTTGGCATAACCATCAAAACCAATGGTCCAAAAACCTGCTTTTTGCAGTTGTTCTATGGCTCGTGAAAGGTTGGTTACACGGACAATCGGTAAATGTTCAATCATACCGGCTGCGGCTTTTGCCATGCTGCCGCTCTCGTAGGGAGAATTTTTATCTTGGATTATCAGAGCCAAAGTATTGAACGCTACGGCAGAGCGAATTATGGCTCCGATATTTTGCGGGTCGCTGACTTGGTCTAATATTAAAACATGGCATTTGTCTTTATCTTGCGACATGGCAATAATGTCTTCGAGAGCATAATTCGGCAGAGGCTTACAAAACAGAGCAAAACCTTGGTGAACGGCGTCGTTGGGGAAGAGCTTGTCGATTTCTTTGCGTTCGACAACCTGTGGAGCAATTTTGCTCAAACGACGGATTTCATCTAAATTTTCTTTGGTGCATAAAAGCTTGGAAATTTCGCGTTTGGGGTTGCTTAGGGCAGCTAAAACGGCGTGACGTCCATACAAAATAAGTTGGTTTTTTTGAGGTTTTTCCGGTTTGGTAAATTTTTTGCTCATGGATTTTTCTGCCTTATATAAGGGTTTGCAAAATGTCGGTTAATTGTTGGTAAGATTTGAATAAATAGTCAGGTTGGGGGCCATCATAACTGTTTGTTGGGTTATAAACGGCACATAGCGATTTGTAGCTGACGGCAACCTTGTAATCGGCTTTGCCGTCGCCGATAACCATAATCGAATCGGGTGACGGAAGTTGATTGTCAAAAACGGCAAAATTGGCAAGCGGAGACGGTTTATCTTCGCTATAGTCTCCGGCAGCTACAATCTTGCGAAAATAATGCGTGAACCCAAGCTTATCGGTTTCGGCAAGCAGATATTTGCGAGTTTTGTTGCTTAATAGATAGAGATTGAGCTTGTGTTTGGCGGCAAAATCTAAAAATTCGCCAGCTTGCGGAATAGCTTGCAGTTTTTGAGTGTGATTGTGTTCGATGTAGGAATAGTAGTGTTCTTTGGCTTCGTCGCGGCGGTCGTTGAAAATATATCCTAAAATATCGCGATTGGGCAAGGTGGAGGTAATCTCTTTTATCTTGTCATAGGGAATCGGCGACATAGACATTTGCTTGAAAGTATATTCATAAGCAGCAGAAATTACCGGATAGGTATCGGCTAAAGTACCGTCCCAATCAAATACAAGATTTTGTACCGCCATTATTTGTTCCTATTAAGACTATTTTAAGCTCAAAATGATATCTGTTAGGATAATACAAAAATAAGAGGATAAGTCAATGCACAAAACCTTGAGAGCAAAACAAGCAGAACAATTTTTGGAACAAAAAGCCAAGTTGCGTAATTATCGAATCGAAAGTATGGGATTTGATGCTTCATCGCGTAAGTATTTTAGGGTTTATGATGAGAGCGGCAAAACAAAAATTTTGGTCGATGATGAGGGATGTAACAATCGGCCGAAAGAGTTTATTGAATTGTCTAAATTTTTGAACGGACACGGAATTAGAGCACCAAAAGTTTTAGCCAAATGTTTGCGTAAAGGGTTTATGTTAGTTGAAGATTTTGGAAATACCGATTTTGTTAGGGTTGCAGACGGAAAGAACGATAAAGAATTGCTGCGTAAAGCCGTTGATATTTTGGTTAAACTGCATAAAGTGCGTGAGCGTCCAAAGTGTGTGTCCGATATGGATAAAAAAGTAATAAGAGATAATTTTGCTTTGTTTTCCGATTGGTATGTGCCGGCTTGTTTGGGTAGACAGTTGACACCTGAGCAAAGAAAAGAGTTTTTTGAGATTACCGATGAGCTGACGGCAGAAGCTTTGAGATTGCCCGAGACTTTGGTCTTGTGGGATTATCATGTAAATAATGTTATGTATCCGGAAGACAGCAAAGAGGCTGCGCTTATTGATTTTCAGGATGCTTTGTGGGGGCCGGGGTTGTATGACTTGGCCAGTCTTATTGAAGATGAAAGAAGAGATGTTCCGCAAGAAATAACCGATGAGCTGAAAGAATATTATTTTGAGCAAATGGGAAATTTGCCAAGAGAAGATTTTGATAAAGCTTATGATTGTATGGCGTTACTTAGACATATGCGGGTGTTGGGGCGGTTTACAACTTTGATAACGGTAAAGCACCGCGACGGTTACGGAAAATATGTACCGCATGGCTTGGAGTTGTTAAAGAGAAGTTTGCAGAATCCGCGTTTTGCGAAATTAAAAAAATGGATGGAAGGTAACTTTAGCGAATCGTATTGGGGAGTTCCGCAAGATAAAAATATTACTAAGGGTTTTGTTTTGGCCGCCGGACGCGGGACCAGAATGCGTCATTTGACACAAACAAAAGCTAAGCCTATGGTCGAGGTTGCCGGAAGAAGGTTGATAGATTACGGATTGGATATTTTTAAGAATGCCGGAGTACTTGATGCGGTGGTTAATGTTTGCTATAAAAAAGAGGGAATCATACGCCATTTGAAAAAAGTTAAAGGTTTTAATTTTAAGGTATCGGAAGAAAAAGAAGCTTTGGAAACCGGTGGTGGAATAAAAAAGGCTTTGAAGTTTTTTGAAGGCAGACCGTTTGCGGTGGTGAATTCGGATAATATTTTGATTGATGACGGCTATAAACCGATTTTGAGGCAAATGTTTGATGTGTGGAATGAAGAAAAACATGATATTTTGCTGTTATTAAAAAATGTAGCCGATATTAACGGAGATAAACCTCGTCACGGCGACTATAAAGTTCAAGGTGAGAGAATCTTGAGAAACAAAGAAAAGGTCAGCGGAGAAGGATTTGACTATTGTTATGTCGGTATTGCCATTATTCATCCCAGAATCTTTAATAACTCACCGAAAGGAAAGTTTTCGCTGGTTGAATTGTTTGATAAAGCAGAAGCAAACGGCAGACTTGGCTTTGCTTTTAGTGACAGACAGCAGTTTTTGGTGGGTTCGCCCGAGGCGGTTGAAGAAACTCAAAAGATTTTGACTCTAGAAAAATAAATACTGATTTTGTGAAAAAAGATATTGACAAATGAGGCAAAATACTATTATTTGCATTGGTAGTGTTGAAATGCTTCAACGCTAGAAGGAGCAGTCATTGTCCTTATAGATAAATTTGTAAGGAGGGGTGGCAGAGCGGTCAAATGCAACGGACTGTAAATCCGTCGACTTTCGTCTACGATGGTTCGAATCCATCCCCCTCCACCACTATAAAGACAAGCACTTGGATAATGGTTTGAATAAGCGGGTGTAGCTCAATGGTAGAGCAGAAGCCTTCCAAGCTTATGACGGGGGTTCGATTCCCCTCACCCGCTCCAACTTCTTTCCGTTTTCCCCCTGTAAAATTGTCGTAACAACATAAACATTTGAGGATTTGTAATAATGGCAAAAGAGAAGTTTGAGCGGACAAAGCCGCACTGCAATATCGGAACAATCGGTCACGTAGACCATGGTAAAACCACTTTGACCGCAGCAATCAC
>CASFRM010000028.1 GCA_949297185.1 uncultured Pseudomonadota bacterium | reverse complement strand
GAAATATGTTATGAGACCGAAGGTTGTAAACCGGATTTAACCAAGATAGAAAATAATACCAGAGTTTGCACCAGCCAAAGTGCAGGGCATGTCGGCTTTGGGAGCTCTGCTTCTACGGGGGGAACCAACAAAATAGCATGCAAAATTCTGGAATGTAGCTCCAGAAGCAAATACTATCCGCAACAACCAAGCGATAAATTTAAATATATCAGTGCTACAAGATCGGGACTAACATGCTACAAAATAACAGGTTGTAATGAGGACTTAAGTTGCCAGTCAACAAAACCTGGAGCCGGAGCTGTTTATGATACAGTGACTTCTAATGGCTCGACTTGCTACTGTTTCAAAGGCTGCGCAACAGGTTATATAGATTACGACAGCTACTGGGGCGGATACCTCGCTTGGTGGAAATAAGCCTCTCAAAAAACACCTCTTACCAATTTAGGTAAGAGGTGTTTTTTTTGTTTGAGATTGAAATAATTAAGCCAATATTTTTGGTCTTACGAAACTTGGCATACTGTTATCTTTTGTTTCTTCAACAGATATTTCGGTATTGCTTAAAGTATTTTGATTGCCGATTGCAACATATGCTCCAGTATTGTCATTGAGGCGATAATAGTATTTTTCAATAGAAGGAATAGATTCATTTTTACCCAAATACAAATATCCGCCTTGTGGCTGATGAGAGCTTATTCTTTGTAATATTTTTTCTTGATATTCCGGAGCAAAATATCTCAATACATTGCGGCAGAAAATAATTTCAAATTTTGATTTGGTAACCACATCTTCAAGCATGTTGTAGCGGCGAAACTCAACCATTTTTCTTATATCTTCATTAGCCGACCACATATCATCTTCCAAGGTAAAGAATTCTAGGATTGTTCTGGCATTTAGCCCCATTTGAATTTCAAAATTATTGTATTTTCCATGTTGAGCTTTGCTAATAGATAGAGAGGATAAGTCAGAACCGACAATATTTACTTCCCAATCGGCAAACATTTTATTTGCCTTAGCTACGGCAATGGCAATAGAATAAGTCTCTTGTCCGGTAGAACAGCCCAAACTCCATATGTTTAGCTTTTTAGTAGCACGGCATTTTTCTTTAATCTCGGGCAATAAAGCGTTTTGAAAACGGAAAAATACATCAAAGTCTCTAAAGAAAGATGTATCGGAAAAAGCCATAGCTTCAACCACTTGAGAGATGAGAGGCTTTTTATCCATCTTAAGCTCCATTATCAAATCTTCTACGGTATTAAAGCCTTTTTCTCGGATGAAATTTGATATTTTTTTATCAATAATAAAATATTGCGACTCGTCAAATTCCCAGCCGGCATTATCTTTTAGCATATCAAGTAGAAATTCAAAATCTTGACGGCGCATTATCTGTCTCCTCGCATTATTTTTATTATTTTTAATTTCGACGCTATGATGTCCTCATCAAATGGGCGCATGATAAAATCATCGGCGCCACCTTTGATGGCCTGTTTAATAATTTCAGGATCTTTAATGTAAGAACAAAAAATGAAATAGGGCTGTTTTATTTTTTTATCGGAGCGTATCTTATATAATATATCAATTCCGTCGATTAGAGGTAAATTCCAGTCACTTATGATAACGTCCGGTATGTTTTTGGCGCATTGTTCGAGCAAATCTTCGCCATCATCAGCTTCTGTTACAGTATATCCAAAGTTTTCCATAATTTTGGAGAGTAACATTCGCATTATTTTAGAATCATCGGCAATTAAACATGTTTGCATTTTTTACTATTCCGTTTCTTTAATCAGCAATATACTATCGTCATTTTCGTCTACATACAGATTAGAACCATCATTTTGCAACATCATAAGCGGAGCTGTTGCTGCATCGGTAACATTACTGCTGGTTTTTAATGTTGTTTTTATTTTATCTAATTTTTCGGTCGAGATTTTAAGAGTTTTACTAAATTCTGCAATTACTTTCTTATCATTATCATACAGATTTATAACTCCGCCGCGAATTAGCAAATCAGCTGCAATCATAGCCATAAGCATGGCTGATCTGTTATTTTTTGTGTTGGTGATGTTCCAAGCTAAATCAAGAGGAAAATCTTTATTTCCTATGGTTGATAAATAATTTTTTGTAATGGTTTTCACCATATTGACATCATCAAGATTAGCATTTTTAAGACCAAAAGCTAATCGGAAGAATTTCATTCTGTTAGACAGATTCTGTGAGCTCGTTTTTAAGATTGATTTTATGTCTTCCAAAAAATCCATATCTCCTTCTTCCAAAAGTTCGACTGCATTTGCGACAGCGCCGATACTTCCGGCAAGATCGTGGCTTATTCTGGTACACAGCAATTCGCTTATAAGATTATTATTCATGTAACACCTATTAAAATTACAAAACAATTTTTGTAAGATATAGCAGTAAAAGATTTAAAAATTATAAAAATCGCTGTTAATAAAGCGCTGATCTTCACGAGACATTCTGGTGTAATCCATTTCAACAAACATGG
Source organism: uncultured Pseudomonadota bacterium (assembly GCA_949297185.1). Taxonomy (GTDB): domain Bacteria; phylum Pseudomonadota; class Alphaproteobacteria; order RF32; family CAG-239; genus CAZU01. The sequence goes on along the minus strand of CASFRM010000028.1, from coordinate 12,569 downwards.
GGTCTTCCAATAGCAAGTATCCGGTTGCAGCTTTAAGATATGGTTTATTACCACCCAATCCCCAAGTTACTGTAGTTTTATTATCTGGATTGCCGTATTTGCGGTTTACGGTTTTCCAGAAGTCGTATACTTTTAGATTTCTGATATAAATAGCTTTAGGCGAATTTCCTGTGATGCTTGCTATTCTGGAATTATAAACAATTTTATAAACTTTATTTTCGGTAAAATTACTGGTGAAATAAACTTCTATTTCTTCTTTTGAATCAAACTTGGCATATTTAAGGTATTGGACATATTGATACCCACCTTTTTTAGCTTTGTTTATTACACAAGCTTCCAGCCGCTCATAGCCGACAACTCCTTCACTACGGCAAGCTTCTTCGTTACGCCATTTTATGAAGTTTGGAATTTGAAATTTTGCATTTATTTTTTGGAAACCGCGATTTTCAAGGGTCTTTACTGCTTGTCTTAAATTCATTCTTAACATCACTCCGGCTATGTCAAATACCGAGGCATTAGAACGGCCTTTATTTTCATTGTCGCGAGATTTTTCGAGCAAATCTTCAAGCTGGCTTTTGCCGCTTTTTTCGTCTGAGTTGAGAATTGAAAGAGGATTTGAAGAAGTTATCTTCTCGACCCAAGTTCCTTCAATAGGACTTGATGAATTCTTGCTGTCCTCTTTGAGGGCGGATGTTAAAGATTCATCCTTTTGTAAGATATCGTTATTTTCGTCTGTTTTTGGAGCTTCCAATATCGGTGGAGCTGTGTCGGGCAAAGGCACAATTTCTGCATTGTCTGTTTTCGTGTCCGCATCAGAACTATTTTCACTGTTTAGAGGTTCAATATCAGGCAGCTCATCTAAAGATGAGGGGAGAAAATCAGACACATTCTGAGGATTGCTATTTTCTGTAACAGTATCAGTACTTGTTGGTTCTGCCGGTTCACTTGTTGCTTGAGTTTCTGTAGTATCTATGTCGGGCAGATCATCAAACGAAAAGCCTTCGGGAAAAGGATATTCGTCAGAATCTTCGCTTGCATAAGCGATTCCTCCGTTGATAAAGAGTAAAGAAATAATCAAAAATAACCTAATTAAAGTCACTCTAACCAATCCGATATTATCTCTAACTGCGAGCATTATATTTATTTTTATCACTATTGGCAAATACTATACGCAACTTATTAAACGAAGTTTTTATTTACATTTATAAGAAAAGGTTATAAAAACTGGCTTATGTTAACATAAAAGATGGATAAAATGACGGAACGGGTACATATTATCGGTGCTGGATTAGCCGGAGCCGAAGCAGCATGGCAGTTAGCAAAACGCGGTGTAGAAGTTGTTATTCACGAAATGCGTCCTAAAAAAATGTCTCCGGCACATAAAACTGGATTGGCAGCCGAGCTTGTTTGCTCCAATTCATTACGCAGTGACGATGCCACCAACAGTGCAATCGGGCTGTTACATCAAGAAATGCGACAAGCCTCATCTTTGATAATGCAGGCGTCCGATGCTACCAAGGTTCCGGCCGGAGGAGCTCTGGCAGTTGATAGGAATGGCTTCTCAAAATACATCGATGATGCCTTAAAATCATCGCCGTTGATAAGTTTTGTCGCCGAAGAAGTGCAAGAACTTCCCAATGAGAATATGCCTACGATTATTGCAAGCGGTCCGCTAACCTCAAAACCTTTGGCTCAAGCCATAAAAAAAGAAATCGGAAACGAGAGCTTAAGCTTTTATGATGCCATAGCGCCGGTTATATACAAAGACAGTATAGATTTCAACAAAGCGTGGTATCAATCGCGTTATGATAAAGGCGACAAATTTGACTACATAAATTGTCCGCTTAATAAAGAAGAGTATTACAATTTTGTTGAAGAGTTATTGGCAGCCGAAAAAGTTGAGTTTCACGATTTTGAAAAGGCCTGCTATTTTGATGGTTGTTTGCCTGTTGAGGTTATGGCTCAAAGAGGCAAGGATACATTATTGTTTGGTCCCATGAAACCGGTCGGTTTGACTAATGCCCACAAGCCGGAAGAAAAACCATATGCGGTTGTTCAATTAAGGCAGGATAATAAGGCCGATACTTTGAGAAATATGGTCGGATTTCAAACCAAGATGAAATACGGTGAACAAGAGCGAGTTTTTCGCATGATACCTGGGCTTGAAAATGCAGTATTTGCACGACTTGGCGGAATTCACAAAAATACCTTTATCAAAAGTCCGATACTGCTGGATGATTTTTTGCGGCTTAAAAGCAAACCTCATATAAGTTTTGCCGGACAGATAACCGGTTGTGAAGGCTATATTGAAAGTGCCGCGACGGGACTGTTGGTTGGGTATTTCAAAGCATGCGAAGTCAAAGGAAAAAATGTAAGCTTGCCACCTTTGACAACGGCCTTTGGTTCTTTGTGGTTTCATCTAAGAGATGCAACGGCAATAGAAAATTATCAGCCTATGAATATAAATTTCGGACTGTTTCCGGCATTGCCTCTTGAATATACCGCAAAAGGAAAAATTCGCAAACTTAAAGGTGCGGAAAAGAAGGAAGCATATTGCCGTCGTGCCGGTAATGATATAAAAAATTGGTTGGAAAAACTTGATGTTTAGTATGTCATCCGAAAAAAGCAAAATAAAAGAGAATTTTCCGGTCGGTTTAGTCGTCTCTCCGTCACTGAAACCACTGGTGTATGCGTACTACCGTGCAGCCAGATTGGCAGATGATGTGGCAGATGCCAAAAATGTTTCAAATAAAATAAAAATCCAAAAATTATCAGAAATCAGCAAAGCTTTTATAAATCATAAAGAACCGTCTGCCTACAACGAAGTGTCAAAATTAGGTCAAATATTTGCTAAAGAAAATTTAGACAGTTCGCTCTATCTTGATTTACTGGAAGCTTTCAAACGAGATGTGTCTGCAAAACCTATAAGAATTTGGGAAGAGTTGATTGATTATTGTCGTTATTCCGCAGCTCCGGTCGGCAGGTTTATGATGGCTATTCATAACGAAAATTACTCAACCTATATTCCTGCGCAAAACTTATGTATAATATTGCAGTTATTAGACGATCTAGGTGATATAAAAGAAGACTTGAGCTTGCTAAAAAGGTGCTATATTCCGGAAGATATGCTCGCTAAATACGGCGTAAAAGAGAGTGACTTGGGGCTTTCTTATACCAAGCCCGAAGTAGCGCTTATGCTAAAAGAATTTTTAAGCAAAATAAAAGCAATGCACAAAGATGTTCAGCATCTTCCGAGATTGATTACAAATTTTCGTTTGCGGTTTGAGGTTTGTATTATACTTTCATTAACTAATTCTATGATAAACAAGTACAATAAGGTTGATATTTTACAATATAAGCCGAGTTTGGGTTATTATGATTGGGCCAAAAGTTTGGCTTACGGACTGTTAAAGTCATTGTTTTTAAAGTATTAATGACTGGTTGGTAATTTATGAATAAACTTATAAGAAAAATTGTCAAAAAATCAGGGTCTTCTTTTTTTTGGGGACTTCATATTCTCCCTACCAAAGAGAGAAGAGCAATCTACACATTATATGCGTTTTGCCGTCATGTAGATGATATAGTTGACGGAGATTTTCCGCTATCCCAAAAACAAGAATTGTTGGCAGCATGGCGGCAAGAAATAGATAATATATACGACAAAAAAGTTCCGGCATCGGATATCGGCAGAAACATCTACAAAAATTGTATCAGATTTGGTATTCCCAAACAAGAATTGGTCAGCTTGCTTGAAGGTATATCAATGGATATACCCTATCCGGTCAGAGCTCCTGAATTAGATGATTTTTATAAATATTGCTATGGTTTTGCCGGTGCCCCCGGTAGTATGTACTTAAGAATTTTGGGGTGTAAAGACGAAAAATTGATTGCCGATTTGTCTGCTGCTTTGGGATTGGCTATGCAAATCACCAATATTTTGCGCGATGTCAGAGATGACGCCAATGCCGGAAGGTTGTATATCCCCAGAGAATTTTTATTAAAAGCCGGAATTAATTCAACAGACCCAATGACCGTAGTCGTTGATAAAAATTTATCAATAGCCCGCGAAGAATTGGCAAAAATTGCTGCCGAAAATTATGAAAAAGCCTTTAGCTTGATAAAAAAATTAAGTAAAAGAAACGCTCGCAATATAAAAGTAATTGCTTATATTTATAAGAGATATTTCGATATAATGAATAATCGCGGCTGGGAGATAATATCGCCCAAACCGTATATCGGCAAATTTATAAAGATGATGTTGGTTATCAAAGCACTTAGCGGGAGATAATATTTGGCAGCAACAACGGCAACATACCACATTATCGGAGGAGGTTTAGCAGGGCTTTCTTGTGCTTGGTATCTAAAACACAAGTATCCGCATATTCGCTCTGTAATTTATGAGGGAAGCAAACACTTGGGCGGCAGATGCTATTCGTATTTTGACGAAGGCTTATCAATGCCGATGGACAATGCTTTGCATGCCATAATCGGTGCTAATAAATTTATGTCTCGTTTTGTAAAGAAAAACGAATGGAACATAGAAAAACAGTTCATAGATTTGGCTAAAGAAGAAATAAACAATTTGGTATTTGCCAATAAGGAATTATTACTGAAAAGCTTTTGCAATACATCGGAAAATATCCCCTCAGAGATAAAGCGCAACATATTGTTATCAATGTTCCCGTTTTGCAAAAGTCAAACCAAGGTATATTTTTCCAAACAAGATTTAAGTCCTCGTATAATCAATGTTATTGCTGCCTATGCCGACGAAGTTCATCTAAACTGCAAATTAAGTAAGATATCTTCTCAGTTTGGAGTTGCCGCCCAGCTGGAGTTTGGTAAAAAAATTGTTGAGTTAGGAGCCAAAGACAGAGTTATATTGGCTCTTGATAATTTATCCTATGCCAAATTAATGTCGGCAACGCCTTTGGAACACAACAACATAGTTGAAATAAACTACCATACATCACAAACCATATTTTTGCCCAAAGGCGCATCGTTTATCGGGGTTAAAAACGGAATTTGTGATTGGGTATTTTCCGGCAATAACATATTGACGGTTATAATCTCAGATTACACCGGAAAGAGCAGGGATTTGAGCGATTTGGCTCGTGAAGTATGGCACGAATTAGATAAAATCAGAGGGGTAAATTCGGCTTTCATTCCGCCGTTTAGAGCGGTATGCCACAAAAACGCAACCATCAAGCAGGATGAAGCTAATAACAAACTTCGACCGCTGACACCTCAAACCGAGTATCCTAACATTTTCATAGCCGGCGACTGGAGCATGAAGGATTATCCCTGTTGCATGGAGACAGCGGTTAAATCAGGAATAAGAGCTGTTAAAGCAGCACTAAAAGCAGAATAGAAAAGGTAAATAAAATGGATTCAGAAATAACAACTTTAGAAAATGGATTGCGTATTATCACATCAACACGCCCGCAGTTAGAGACGGTGTCGCTTGGTATCTGGGTTAAAACCGGATCGGCATATGAGCAAAAAGACAATAACGGCATATCTCATTTTTTAGAGCATATGTCATTTAAGGGAACACAAAAAAGAACCGCGTTGGATATAACCGAAGAAATAGAAAATGTGGGTGGCCAGTCCAATGCCTATACCTCAAGAGAGTTTACGGCTTATTATGCCAAAATGATGAAAGAAGATGCCGAACTAGCTTGTGATGTGCTAACCGATTCACTGTTAAATTCAACATTCCCGGAAGAAGAGTTGGTAAAAGAAAGAGATGTCGTCATTCAAGAAATAAAGCAAACTATAGACACTCCTGACGATATAATTTTTGATTATTTCCAAGAAACGGCATTTCCAAATCAAGCCTTGGGTCGCTCGATTTTAGGGCCGCAAAATACGGTAAAAGGTTTTACTGCCGATACATTAAAATCCTATATCGGAAGCAATTATGCAGCCGAAAATACGGTTGTTTGCGCTGTTGGAAATATAACTCATCAAGAATTTGTAAATATGGTCAAAGCAAGAATGAGTGGATATCGTTCCAAAACCAATTTTGCATTTGACAAGCAAGAGTACAAAGGCGGATTTTTTATTGAGAAAAGACCTATAGAACAAAGCCATATGATAATGGGATTTTCCGGTGTTCCGTACAAGAGCGAAGAATACTACGATGTAGCTATTTTATCGACGATTTTAGGTGGCGGGATGTCATCAAGATTGTTTCAAGAGATAAGAGAAAAACGCGGACTTGTATATTCGGTATATACATTTACTTCATCGCACTCGCAAGCCGGATTGTTTGGTATTTATGCCGGCACCGAAGCCAAGGATATTCCGGTAATGGTTCCGGTAGTTATAGATGAGATAAAAAAGATATGCAACGAAGATGTCAGTGACAAAGAATTTATGCGTGCAAAAATGCAGCTCAAAGCCAGCATAAAAATGGGGCTTGAAAGCTCATCTTCTACCGCCGAAGTTTTGGCCAGACAAAATTTAATTTACGGCAGAACATTGGGTATAGATGAAGTAGTTGCAAAAATAGATGCCGTAAGTAAAGAAGATATCAGAAACATAGCCGGTAAAATATTTTCATCTGCACCGACCTATACACTTTTGGGGTCTTTGGATAAGTATATGGAGTATGATGAATTACAACAGCGATTAAAATAAACAAAATCTTAAATATTGCTGATATATAATTAACGGCAACAGGCGTTGTCGTTAATTTTTTTTATTGCCGGAGGAAGTTATGTCCAGAGCCGAGGATATTTTTCAAAAGCTTATATATTTTGGGGAAGAGGCGATTGATGAATTTATTGTCAATCGTCAGAGCGAAGAGCTGTTTTTAGATTTTAAGCAAGCAGCCTCCGACGGTAAAAATTTTAATACACTCCATAAAGACGACCGTAGAAATTTATCCAAAGCTATATCCGGTTTTGGTAACTCTGAAGGCGGTGTTATCATATGGGGGGTTGAATGTGCCAGAGATTATGAAATCGGGGATGTCGCCAAGGCTAAAGTAAAAGTTAAAAATGTACATAGGTTTTTAAGTTGGTTAGAGAATGCTATTTCTGGCTGTACGATACCAAGTCACAATAAAGTTCGTAATCACATTATAAGTGTCGACGAAAACGGCGACGGCTTTGTGGCAACCTATATTCCCAAAAGCGAATTGTCTCCTTTGATGACTACCAGTAACTCGGCAATTTATGTCAGATCAGGTTCAAATAATGTACCGGCACCATACGCGGTAATGGCCGGAATGTTCGGGCGCCATCCACAGCCTAATATAGAATTAAAGATTGCAGAAAAGAAGATTGAGGCTCTGCAAAATCAAGATGAGGATATGTTCTATCCCAACAGCATAGATAATCCGCCCGAGCAATATGTTAAAATATCTTTTGAATTGCAAGGGGCGAATATTTCCAATGTAATTGCTCGAGAGCTTTTCTTATCGGCCGAGGTAAAAAGCGATGGCGGCGATTACAATAAGGTCAGATTCTCTAACTACAGCCAGATGGAAGTTATAGCAGGCATAGAAGGGCAGTTAAATATCATCACTCGTCCGGAGTTGAGATTACCGCCCCGTGGTGCTATAAAGTTTTGCAATGTCGAATTGGTGCTATCTCCGTTTATTGAAGATGACTTTCAGCTCGAAGGTGTTATCGGAGCCAATTTAGCCATGCCGAAAGATTTTCGCATATATATTCCCAAAAACAAGTTGCGCTCCTTTGTTGCCAAGGTAATCAGGGGTGATGAGGACTACAACATGATAATGAATGAATTTTTCAATGACTATTTCCGCGGAGAATTCTAAGATGACGGAAGTAGAGATATATACCGACGGAGCCTGTTCCGGCAACCCCGGAGCCGGAGGCTGGGGGGCTTTGCTAAGATGTAACGGAGTAGAGAAAGAGCTAAGCGGCGGTGAAGATAATACTACCAATAATCGCATGGAACTTACTGCGGTTATCTCAGCATTAAAGGCATTAAAAAGAAGTTGCAAAATAGTTTTACATACCGACAGTCGTTATGTTATGGACGGAGTAAACGAGTGGTTGCCCAAATGGCGGTTAAATGGATGGCGTACTGCCAATAAGAAAACTCCGGTCAAAAATATCGACTTATGGCAAGAGCTTGAAACCCAACTTGCAAAACACGAAATTAAGTGGATTTGGGTTAAAGGACATAACGGTCATGCCGAGAATGAGCGTGTCGATAAATTGGCTCGAGACGAAGCCAAAAAAAGAGTTCCGACTATTTAAGCGGAACTCTTTTTTTAGAGTATCTTATTACATCTTATTTATAGGAGTTTTTATAAATTTGCACGCAGTCTTCAATCGTCAAATCAACACGGTCAAAATTGAAAAGAAATCCCATGCAGTCTTTAGCGTTTTCAGCCATTTTAGGAAGTTCGTCTTCACTAATGCCGTAGTCCGACATTTTGAGGTTGTCAACACCGCAATCTTTCTGCAGTTTATCAAGCATGGTCAAAAAGTCTTGAGGTTTAGAAGCGTTTTCCATACCCAAGAATTTAGCCATATCAATAAACCTTTGATCGCAGGCGTGCTTTTCAATAAGGTGAGCATAATAAGCTTTAGAAATCATGATAAGTCCGGCACCATGCGGTAGGTCTTGGTGGTATGCCGAAAGAGCATGCTCTAAAGAGTGTTCGCTGGTGCAAGCCCCCACACACATAACAAATCCCGACATCGAGTTTGCAAAAGCCATTGCCGAACGTGCTTCTTTATCGTCTGGGGTAGATATTGCCTTAGGTAAATATTTTCCCACATTTTCGATGGCCGCACGAGCAAACATATCGCTCATCAGGTTTGCATTGGCGGCAATATATGCTTCGGTAGAGTGGAATAGGGCGTCAAAACCTTGATAAGCGGTTTGCTTTGCCGGAACCGAAGTCATAAGTTCGGGGTCAACTATTGAGAGCACCGGAAATCCGCCGAAGAAAGCGGTTTTTTCGTTGGTTTCTGGATTGGTGATGACGGCACCGTTATCAATTTCCGAACCGGTACCGGCGGTTGTTGAAATACAGACCAAAGGCAAAGGTGGATTTTTCAATTCTTTTTTACCGCCCTTACCAAAAGCGATATAGTCCCAGATATCCCCATCGTTGGTAATCATCGAAGCCATGGCTTTAGCAGCATCCATAACGCTTCCGCCGCCTAATGCCAAAACGAAGTCACAAGAATTTTCTTTGGCTGTTCTAACGCCTTCCATAACGGTAGATTTGAGCGGGTTCGGTTCAACCTTGTCAAACAAACGATAAGCAACACCGGCTCTGTCCAATTGCTCGATTGTTCGATCGAGATAACCGTTTGCACGGGCTGATTTTCCGTTTGAAATTACCAAAAGAGCCTTATTACCCGGTAGGTTGCGTTCATGAAGATTGTTGAGTTCTCCGCAACCAAAAAATAGGTTAACCGGTACATGGAAATTAAAATTCATTATTATTCTCCTTTTGTTTTGGTTAAGTTGATTAAAGTAATCTCCGAGGGCGCAAACAGGCGCATTTGCGGGCCCCATTGTCCGGCTCCTCTGGAAACATAAAGTTTGGTGTCGTTTTCCAGATTATACATTCCGGACAGATATTGATTTTGCAGCCATGAAAGTACATGAAACGGAAAAATTTGTCCGCCGTGGGTATGCCCCGAAACAATCAAATCAACATTGTTTTCTTTGCCGAAATTAACCGGAGTGTGAGATAGCAAAATTTTGAATTGTTGCGGGGTAGAATTTTTAAGTGCGGCATCAAGGCTTATTATTAAGCCAATTCTTTGAGCGGTTCTCCAGTCAGGAATACCTGCAATATAGATATCTTTAAGTGCAATTCCGGAGTTTTCTAAAGACTTAAATCCGAGTCTTTGCAAAGTAACCAAGCTGTCACGATATCCGGCATAAAACTCGTGGTTGCCGCTTACAAAATAAATACCTTGTTTAGCTTTAAGTTTTTTTAAGAGATTGGTAATGTCAGATATTTTGTCTTTGCTGTCATCAACAATATCTCCGGCTAGCAATATTATATCTGGGTCAAGGGAGTTGACTTTTTCGATTGTTTTTTTCACTTTTTCGGGATTGATTACTCTATGGATATGAATATCGGTCAAAAGTACGATTTTTTTGTTTTCGGCAACTTTATCGGAGGTGATGTTTATTTCTTTGATATCCGGTACTTTAGTTCCTTCATATAGTGCATAAACGGTGAGAATGAGAGCTGAGGCAATCAAAAATAGATTGACTTTGGGTAAGTATTCCTTTGCCATCGGGGCAATACCGATTAAGCCGGTTTTGTTGGCAATAAGCCAAGATATATCGACAAACATGGTAAGTATGGCCAAGATAACACAACCGATAAACAAGAAATAAATCCCGTAGCGGTATAAAGGATAAAATTTGCCGAAAACATTTTCAAAGGCATAAGAGCTGAGCGGTTGAACACAACCGATAAGGAGTAATATAAAAAGCAATGTTATGGTTAAAAAAAGCCCAAGCTTTACCAGTAATACAAAACGCACAAACAAATACAAGGTAATTGTGCAACCGACCATCGAGGCCATAACACTCCAAGACAACATAAGAACGATTCTCCTTAATCTAATATTTTCGCAAACATTATAGTTTTTAGAGCATACTCTAAGTCAAGATATTTTTTGTATTAAAATAAACGATTGTCAAAAAGTATAAAAAATAATATAATCAAAAAAAGGAATGAAGAGTATGTTACAAGACAAACAACGAGAAATATTTGAGCAAATTTCCGCACTGCCATCACTAAGACAAGGATGGGTGAGGGTGGTGCATCGTTGTATATCAAACCAGTCATCAATTCAAAATATAAAATTAAATGGCCTTATATTTAACCGCGATGCGGCCCAATTATCACCAGTACAACGCGGCGGCTCATACAATCACATAACCTCTATGGCTTCGGTGTATGATGAAAAAGGGTTTTGGCAAAGCATGGTTCGTGATGATTTTGGCTGCTATGACAATTCTCGCTACGCCGATACAAAAATAGTTTTTGATATGCCGCAGGAAGAATTTTGTTTTTTACAGAATTTTGGTCGTTTTGTAAAAGGCAAGATAGATGCCAAATATTTGGTCGGGGTTGTTCCTAATATCAATGGAGAAAATCCAAAACTAAGTTTGCCGCAAGAAGATGTGCTAAAAGCAAAACATATATCGCAAAATTCAGCACCTTCAAAGGCCGAACCCAACAATATCAATGTAATGATTGAAGATTTTTTAAGCCGCTTTCATAATGCAGATATACAAAAAAAGTCTGCAATAATCAAAAATAGGATGAAGCAAACCCAAGAAGAGTTGTCGGAAAAAATGTTGCATTCGCAAAACAATAACCAACTAATTTCCAAAGATATTTTTTCTTCTCGTTCCGAAAGATAGGAACATATACTGTTTTTTAAATGGAGAAAAAATACAATAAAAAGGTAGGAGATAAGGTAATGAATTTTGAAAAATTAAATGGAAGCAATTGTCGAGTTGATGATATAAAAAATAATGATAAGATATTGATTGGCGGGTCTTTTTTTGGAAAATTTGATTTGAAAGTCTGTGCAGATACGGATAACTTTGAAAAATTTTTTGTAACCGTAGAAAAAAATGCATTAAATTTTGCAAATAACAAAAAAATGGAAAAGTGGCTACATACATATGCACCGGAGTTTGATACTAAATTATTTGCTCATATGTTTGCTTTTGATAATGTATTAAGAAAAATATATCCTAACATGTCATCAAATATATCCCAACGGCAAAATTTTTATGATGCAAAAGGGAGTAAAACACTATCTCAGGCTTTTGACGCAGGAATTTGCAAATGTGCAGAAATATCAATTTTGGCTCAAGCATATTTTCAGCGTCAAGGAATAAACACAAAATATTTTGGAGGAGAGCTCTTGCGTTCATCAAATGAAGAATTTGGTGAAGCCCATAGTTTTATAACTGTTAATACAGATCAAGAAGAATATATTTACGACCCCGCAAATCCGATACTTAGTTCTGGGGCGTATATGCCGAGAATATCCACACTTGAAGTAACGCCTGCACAAAGACAACAATTTGAAAATAAAATCCATACACAAGATAACAAGAGAAATTGTGCCTTTATGGAGGCTAAAGATATATTGACACAATCAAACTGGTATTATGGATGTGGCGATGGAGCCAATATTTTTCCATCTTTTCTGATTTCCAAAAATACTAAACCGCAAACTATACCCCAAACACACGGTAGGTAATATAATTTATCAAAATACGCGGTAGAAGTAATTTTTCCGTTTAAAATGTAACGAAGCAAGACAAAGGCGATAGTCGTAATTGTATAGTCTCGCCGAGGTTACCAAAAAGGAACCCACTGGCTAAGCCGATGGGTTCCTTTTTTAGACTTATAATAAACCTTTTTCTTTCTTTATGATATTTTCTTTGGTTATCGGAACACAACCAATATCTTCACGCCAGGTCAGACAATCTTGTCTGCATTCACGCTTATCGGCATCCCAAACACCATGTCCTTCACTTAAACACCAAGCTTTGTCATCCATCATCAAATACCCAGCGTAACA
>CASFRM010000027.1 GCA_949297185.1 uncultured Pseudomonadota bacterium | reverse complement strand
TATAACTCTTATTTACTATCTTTTATAACTACCTCCGCTCTCCGCATCGGTGAGCAGATGTATAAATCATCCCCTACCAATTGTCAACTAGAAAAATCATTTTTTTTATTTTTTTTGCACACAGTTTCTAATACATTGTTATATCTAAAAATATTATTGCATAATTATACCCTCATCAATTCATCAAAGGCTTAAGAATCGCTATGTTTTTTGTTGATAACTCTTTTGATTATATATTTTTCGATTCTAGTTTATCTGATTTTATTCTCTAGAAATTTGCCTATTTAAGCTGCCGCGCTCTACTCTAATGACAAATAATCCTGCCACGATTTATATATGACACCGCCAATATATACAAACACCAACCGTTTTTTTAACAACCTGTAAATTATATACTCCATGGGCGATACAAGGCTCTGTTTTAATAAATTTCTAAAATATGCGGTCAGCTCCAAAATGCCTTGTTTTTCTTTTAATTGGCCGTTTGCTTGCATATTATCTATATATTGATTAATCTCGGCATATCTTTCATTATATTTCCGCCAAACCTCTTCAACCTCGATTCCGGCAAAAATTTTCTTGTTTGGTTCAAGCACCCATTCATCTTGCAATAGTGAATATAAACCAAAGACTTCTTTATCGCGACTTTCCAAATTAATATCAACCGACCGATTATCAAGGACAAAACTAACTCTGCGACAATTGCCGTAAAATAGCTTCAACAAAAAATCTGCCAGTTTATCTTCATCTTGGGATATATATGGGCACGATTCGTTATGCACTTCTATTCCGACATCAATATCCGACTTTTCATTATAAAAATACCCGGCAGATGATCCGGTAAGGTAAATATCATGCACCACCAATCCGTCAATTCCTTTAATGGTCTGCTTGATAATATATTCGGCATTGACCAACAGCTGCTTTTTTACTTCTTGGTACATTTTGCCCCGAAAATCAAACAATCTGACATCCAGCGTGTCATTGGGCGTAAGCATCTGATATATCATTGATCTAAGATCTTCAGGCATGTTTTCCCTCGGTATTGTTATAAGAATCGCTCACATAATCATTAAAATGCCTATAGGTGCCAAATTTTTTCAACAACCGATACAAATTATATTCCAGACAATATTCATGTTCTGGCGATAAAAATTTATATCTAAAAGCGCCATTATTCAACTGCTTGAGTTTATCTTGCAATTTTCTTTGCGATTCAGACGTCAAAAATCCGCTGTCATTTTTGGGTAAATCATTTACAAATTTATGCAAATCAGCACTATATTTACAATAATGTTGGTACAATTCTTCTGCCGTAAAAGCAAATTTTCTTTTGACCGGCTTTATTTTCCAATCGTTTTGCAAAATTGAATAACAGTTAATATTGCTGATTTTATAGCTTGTTTCCTGCAACATGCCAAAATCTATCGGATGCCCGTAAATATAAGGGCGGTGAGCCAAATCTGATAACAACAAATTAATTGCATTCAATATCTTATAACTTAGCCCGCTATCTTGCGGCAGCAAATCTCCCACCACAATGAACAAGTCCATATCCGATTTATCCGTATACATATAGCTGCACAGGCTGCCGTTTAAGGTTACATCTTTAATTTCAAGCAGAGGAAACGCCCCCAGATACTCTCGTTTTACAAACTCGACCAGCTCCAACAACTTATGCCTGACTACATCAAGCATTTTTCCTTTATCGTCAAATACATACGGACACAAAACCTCTCGATTCTGCATCATACTTGCAACAATATCAAATTTTTCTTGCTTAGATAAAGGCATAAGCGCAACTAGCCAATATATACCTCAAAATCATCTTCATCAAGCTGCGCCAAATGCTTAACATATTTATCCTGGCATTCTGCAGCGGCAATACTCCTAAATGATGGTGACAACGCAAACATATTATCCTGTCCTTGTCCGTCATTATAACACAATGTATCATATGAGCATTCGCTAATACAATCTCCGTTGTTCAAATTCTTATCTCCGGCACACTCGTAATAACAGTTCATGTCAATTCTACGACAAGTACCTGAAGAAGAACCAGAAGATCCCGAAGAAGAACCAGAAGATCCCGAAGAAGAACCATCTTCCTCTGGCTCTCTGGCAATACTTTCACACGCCATACTTTCAGCTTTTCCACAGCAAGACGGATAGCATTCCATCAGCTCTCCGTTTGTATTATAAACTTTTACAGAATCGACCAAACCCAAAATACAGTTACTAGCCTTAAATTCATCTTTGGTCACCATCTCTTCCGCATCTTTACAAGATGCATAAACCTTTTCGCAAGCACCGTTAATAACGGCCTCGCCGCTTTCACAAGCCAGTTGGCTGCACCAAACTGCATTATCATTATTTTTATCAAATGGGCAGCGAAGTATTGCTTTTCCCTCACAATCAGAAACACTTTGATCATACCCCAAAGACGCACAAGACGGTGGAGTAGCACAGTTAAAAGCTGCATAAGCCGGATTAGCCAACAACAAAGTCAAAACCCCACCCAAGACATAACGTTTATTCATAACTTTATTCCTTATAAATAATGCACGGCACCAAATTACATAATGTATTATCAGGCTAAACCAAAAATATTAAAAAATACATAACATGGCTTGCGCAAAGATTTTCCTCAAAAAAAAGACCGATACCATAAATGTATTATATCTTAAAACCACATCAATATCAATATTTTTATCCGTCTTATAGGATAATTCGCCACAAACAAAGCATCAAAATAACAAAATATGTCACACAATCATTTTTAGTCTTGAAAAATCGTAATAGTTTTGTAGTATATTCTCCGAAATTTCTAAAACAACTAACAGGAGGCTACAATAGCAAAAGAATATACCAATGCGCCAGTACGCGATAATGACGGGCCGCGCATTAATGAAGAAATAACGACAAAACAAGTAAGATTAATTGATGAGAACGGAGAAAACCGAGGAATTGTTTCTATTTCACAGGCTCTGCAAATGGCCGATGAAGCCGGTTTTGATTTAATTGAGATTTCTCCGCAAGTAAACCCTCCGGTTTGCAAGATTCTTGACTACGGCAAATACAAATATGAAACCCAAAAACGCAAGGCCGAGGCCAAAAAGAATCAAAAAGTTGTTGAGATTAAAGAATTAAAATTGCGCCCGATGATTGATACTCATGACTATGAGGTTAAACTAAAACAAGCCAAGAAGTTTTTATCCGACGGCAACAAAGTAAAATTTACGATGCGCTACAAAGGTCGTGAGATGAGTGCCAACAACCTCGGCAAAGAAGTTCTTGATCGTTTGGTTGATGATTTGGAAGGTCTTTGCAAAATTGATCAAGCACCCAAACTTGAGGGCAAACAAGTTATGATGATTTTGAGCCCCGAAAAATAACAAAAATAGCGCAATCTTCTCAAAAAAACGTCTGCAAAACCAGGCGTTTTTTTATAAACTGCATTGAACAACTTTATAATTCATCTGGAAAATACATAATAAAAAAGATATATCATAAATCTGTTATTTTAACTTTGGACAATACCATGACAGCAAACATCACCCGTGAAGAAGCAGCAAAAGAGCTTGAATATTTAGCAAAAGAGATTGCCAAAGCCGATTCGGCATATTATCAAAATGATGATCCCTACCTTAGCGATGCCCAATATGATCGTCTCAAACACCGCAACTCCGACCTTGAGGCCCTATATCCGGAGCTAATCCGTCCTGATTCTCCGTCAAAAAGGGTTGGTGCCAGTGTAAAAAGCGCCTTTGCCAAAGTTCATCTGACTTTTCCGATGCTTTCTTTGGGGGATGTTTTTTCCATCAGCGAGGTCAAAGATTTTGTTATGGGGGTCAAACGTTTTCTAAATACCGCTGAAGACATACCCTTTATGAGTGAGCCCAAGATAGACGGCTTGTCGTTTTCTGCCCGCTACGAAAAAGGCATTTTTGTCCAAGGCTCCACCCGTGGCGATGGGACAACCGGCGAAGATATTACCGCCAATTTACGCACCATTCGGCAATTACCGCTTACTCTGCCGCATGATGCCCCCGATATATTGGAGGTTCGTGGCGAGGTTTATATGTCCAAACAAGATTTCTTTGCCCTTAATGAAAAATATGCTCTTGAAGGCAAAAAAACTTTTGCCAATCCACGCAATGCCGCCGCCGGATCATTGCGCCAACTTGACCCCAAGATTACTGCCGAGCGCAAATTAAGTATTTTTGCCTACACCTGGGGTGAGACATCCGCCAAACCGTGGCAATCGCAGGATCAGTTTTTTGAATATTTGCAACATTGGGGGTTTCCGACCAATCCCAACAACACTTTATGCCACACAATTGCCGACATTGAAGCAAGTTTCAATCATCTTATGGAAATCAGGGCTTCGCTGCCTTATGATATCGACGGCGTAGTCTACAAAGTAAACTCTATTGCCCTGCAAGAGCGTCTTGGTTTTTTGACCCGCACACCGCGTTGGGCCATTGCCCATAAATTTCCGGCCGAGCAAGCACTCACCACCATCAACAACATTCGTATTCAAGTCGGCCGCACAGGTGCTCTCACTCCGGTTGCCGATGTCGAACCGGTTAATGTCGGTGGAGTTCTGGTATCTCACGCAACCTTGCACAACGAAGATGAAATTAAACGCAAAGACATTCGCATCAACGACACCGTGGTTATCCAACGCGCCGGCGATGTTATACCTCAAATTGTCAAAGTTTTGACCGACAAACGCCCAACCAGCTCACAGCCTTTTATTTTTCCTGACAAATGTCCTGTCTGCGGTTCTCATGCCATCCGCGAACAAGACGAGGCCGTAAGGCGTTGCACCGGTGGTTTGAGCTGTCCTGCCCAAGCCAAAGAGCGCATTATTCATTTTGTATCCAAAGACGCCTTTGACATTACCGGTCTTGGTGAAAAAATTATCGATACTTTTTATCAGGAAGGAATTTTGCATAACCCGGCCGATATTTTTACGCTTGAAGCAAGAAACAGCGGCGACGATTTATTCTCCCAAGGCCGTGGTCTTCATCTTGAACGTCGCGAAGGCTGGGGTCCAAAATCGGTTGAAAATTTGTTTGCAGCCATCAATGCCAAACGAACCATATCGTTGCCGCGTTTTATTTATGCCCTTGGCATCCGGCAAGTCGGCGCCGCCACTGCCAGACTGTTGGCCAAACATTATGGATCTTTCAATCACTTTATGACCGACATGATCAACAAAGAAACAGCACCTTTGGTTGCCATTGACGGCATAGGTGTTGCCATGGCAACCGACATGGTTGAGTTTTTTCAAGAACCTCACAACCTTGCCATCATCAACAATCTCTTAGCCCAAATCAAAGTCGAAACTTTTACGGATACTGGCCGCACCGATTCTTTCTTCACCGGCAAGACCCTTGTCTTTACCGGCACTCTGACCCAAATGACCAGAGCCGAAGCCAAAGCCAAAGCTCTTGAAGCCGGAGCCAAAGTGTCAGGCTCGGTTTCAAGCAAAACCGATTTTGTTATAATGGGAGCAGATGCTGGCTCCAAAGCCAAAAATGCACAAGAATTGGGCATCACTATTTTAAGCGAGAACGAATTTCTCCAAAAATTGTCTTTATAACCGCGAAAAACTCAAAAAAATTATTGACAATCGTCTTTCAAAAGCCTATTTTAAGCCCACATTATATAAAAAATATATTATATGGATAAATTGGAAGAAAGATTGTATTCTATCAGCGAGGCTGATAAATACGCATTCTTTGAAAAAGTTTTCAAAGAAAAAAAGATTGCTTTGGTAGACGGTCGATGTGTTGCGCAGATAAAGCCGTGTGGAGTATTCTGGCTCAAGCGCTATCTGTTTCCGTATTTCAGCAACCTCAATTGTTCAATCTACAAGATTGACCATTATGCAATCGTCTGGAAAGGCTATTCAAACGTCCCCATATTTATTGCGGATATAGACTGTCCTTTCGACATACTACCCACCGATGGGTATGATTTCTTCCTGTGCAAAAACAAAGACGGGCAAAGTTGTTTTGAACACTACATTTGGCAGCCTTCAACACAACAATATCTCGTAAAACAACTTGACCACGCTCCCTCGCCTGATGCTTATACGCATATAAAACATTCAACGCATCGGGAACATTCTTGGGACCGCATTTGGCCACACGAAGATGTCGAGATTGCCTCAACAGACAATAAACTATTCTATGGATTTATTGCCAGATTTGCACAATAAAACTTCTGCGAGCCCCTTTCTCTGATCAAGAAAGCGGCTCGTTTTTTTAATCATCAATTTCCAAGAAAAAGAACTCATATGCCTTGGCTGACACGACATTAAAATAAACAAACAACGGCGCCGCCAATAACATCGTGATATAATCATTACCGCCCAAAGCTATTATAAACCACCGACAAATAACCAAACTAAAGTTGGTTACAACTGCCAACAGCAAAAATTCGACATAATTACCGCGTGTTTTGCTCCAGGCAAACCTCAAAGAACCCGATCTACCAGCCAAGGCCGAAATCCATGCCAAAAACGGACGGTACACAATTACAGGCGAAATAAACAAAAACACCACATCCGTAATTAAAATCAACATATGTTTCTGCTCAAAATCACCCTGCAAAAACCTTGCATAGGCCAAATTAAACTCAGGTGTAATGTTGATAAACAGCGGCAACATCGGCAATACTATCAAAAGACTTACAATTACTACCGATAAAACAACAATTTTAGTCGATGGCACCAAAGAATTTGCCAATACAATCATATCAAAAACCGGTTTTCGTCCGAAATAATATCGAAAATACGTTCCCCACAACCCGTATATTATCACCAATAGAGGCCAAAAGAACACACTCTTCCAACTACTTAAGGCCGCCACACCGACTATATAAGCAACTACAACCAGCAAGACATTGACCCTTGCATTGGTCTTGCAATATTGCCATGCCTCAAGCAAAATATGTTTAAGCGGCAATTTTTTTATATCTTTTTCGCTCATGGTATATCCCAAAATTTATTTTTTACATAATATATCAAAAAATTTAATTATTATTTAAAACCAATCTTGGCCACTTTTATAAATTATATTGCTATATCTCTTTGGGCTGTTCCGTTATGTAATTTTAGCATCTTCCAAAATATCAGTTTTATTATAAATATAAATCAACAATCACTAATTTAACAGGATAAAGCCAATGCCCCATAATTTTTCAAACAATGATCAGTCTTATTTTTTGCCGCAAGAAATATCGGCTTTGTTTTATAAGCTTCAATCTCAAATTGCCGAGCTTGGCTATCGCGAAGTCTATCTTTTTCTAAAAGCGGCCCATGATCTTTTTGATGAAATGTATACCATCAAACACCACAAGAAACTTCCCCGTTACAAATAGCTCTGACAAAAAGCCCCTTGGTATAATACCAAGGGGCTTTTTTATAGGTTATAAATAGAATTACTTCAATTCTACTTTAGCGCCGGCTTCTTCCAATTTCTTCTTCATTTCTTCGGCTTCAGCCTTAGCAACACCTTCTTTAATGGTCTTCGGTGCACCATCAACCAAATCTTTAGCTTCTTTCAAGCCCAATCCGGTGATTGTACGAACTTCTTTAATGACATTGATCTTGTTAGGACCAGCTTCGGCCAAAACAACATCAAATTCATCTTTTTCATCAGCGGCGGCAGCACCGGCAGCGCCACCGGCAGCAACAGCAACGGCAGCAGCGGCAGAAACGCCCCACTTTTCCTCTAACATTTTTGACAAGTCAGCAGCTTCCATAACAGTCAATGCTGACAATTCATCTACTAATTTGGCTAAATCGGCCATCTTTTTTCTCCAATAAATTAAATTAACAAACTAAACTAAAAACATTACAACAGCAAAATTTATGCGGCTGCTTCGCCTTTCTCTGAATAAGCTTTGGTAACACGAGCCAATTGAGCGGCAGGAGCCTGCAACAAACCAATAATTTTGGCTCTGAGCTCGTCCATTGACGGCAAAGATGCCAAACGTTTGATTTCTTCCACAGACAACATACCAGTACCCATAGCACCGCCAATAACCACCAATTTTTCATTGGTTTTGGCAAATTCTACACAAACTTTGCAAGCAGACAACGGATCATTAGCAAAAGCAATTGCCGTAGGTCCGACAAACATATCGCTCAAAGCTTCGAATTTTGTACCTTTAAGAGCAAGACGAGTAATCCGGTTTTTAGTAACCCTAAAGCCAGCACCGGCTTTTCTGATATTGTTACGCAATTCCGAAACCTCTTGAACGGTCAATCCCTTATAATGAGAAATGACCACAATCTCCGAATTGTTAAACAATTCTTGAAGCTCAGCCAGCAATTGTGTTTTTTCTTCGCGGTTCACTTATTGTCTCCAATTCTGCATATACTCACCCGTTTGGGTTTGTATATTTTTTAACCAATCCGCCAAGACCTAATATTTTTATCGGGAGGGAAGATTTCTCTCCCAAAACAGGCCCTGACGGGACCAAAATCTGCCCAGGAGAAAAAAGGATTATGACAATCTTACTTAACTCCGTCTATGCAGGATATTTAGGGCAATTTTCTAAGAATTACCACCTGCAGTCTTGGACAGCTTTTTTGATAAGCTCAACGCTTATCAACATTTTCAGGCGGCGACACACGCCGCCCGAAAAAAATTACCAACGACCACTCTGATTACAAAGCAGTCAAATCAACCTTAACGCCGACGCCCATGGTAGAACTCAACGAAATCTTTTTCATATAAGTACCTTTGGCGCCTTGCGGTTTAGCCTTAACAATTGCATCAATAAATGCTTTTGTATTTTCGTAAATTTGCTCTTCCGAGAAACTTGCTTTGCCGACACCGGCATGAACAATACCGCTTTTTTCTACACGATATTGAACTTCACCGGCCTTTGCCTTTTTAACAGCAGTGTCGACATCAGCAGTAACTGTTCCGAGTTTCGGGTTTGGCATCAAGCCTTTAGGGCCCAATACACGAGCAACTTTACCGGCCATTCCCATCATATCAGGGGTAGCAATCATTCTGTCGAACTCTATCTTACCAGCCAAAATAGAATCTATAAGATTCTCGGCTCCGACGATATCTGCTCCGGCAGCCTTAGCCTGATCAGCCTTTTCACCTTGTGCCAAAACAGCAACTCTTACTGTCTTACCGGTACCATGCGGCAAAGAGCAAACCCCCCTTACCATCTGATCGGCATATTTAGGATCTACACCCAAATTGATTGCGATATCAATTGTTTCGTCAAATTTAGCTTTAGCATTCTCTTTAACGATTTTTACGGCATCTTTCAAAGAATAAGCCTGATTCCTATCAAGATTTTTATATGCATTTACAATTCTTTTTCCCATCAGACTACTCCACAACTTTAATGCCCATAGAAACCGCCTGTCCTTTAACCATATTCATGGCGGCCTCAACCGTTGAACAGTTCAAATCAGGCATTTTGGTCTCAGCAATCTCTTTAACCTGAGCCAATGTAACCTGACCGGCAACAACTTTACCAGGCTCTTTGGATGCAGATTGTACACCGGCAGCTTTTTTCAAATAATAAGCAACCGGAGGAAGCTTGGTAACAAATGTAAATGATTTGTCTTCATAAGCCGTAATAACAACCGGCACCGGAATTCCCGGCTCCAATTTTTGTGTTTCTGCATTAAATGCCTTGCAGAATTCCATAATATTCAAGCCTTTTTGACCCAAAGCCGGACCAACCGGAGGAGACGGATTAGCTTTTCCTGCCGGGATCTGAAGCTTGATTAAACCTAAAATTTGTTTTTTAGACTTAGCCATTTCATCACCTTTTTATCTAGGTTTCGTGGTAATTCAAGACCATGGCCGGTCTCCCACGAAATTATATATTACACGATTCGCTTCTTCAGGACACAAACATCCCTTAAGAAGTTGCTCTTGTATAACATATTAATTTTAATTTGCAAGTACTTTTCGCAAAAAATCTTACTGCTTTATTTTAATATTTACAAACGCTGATTTTATGTATTATTATTCAGTAAATATAATAAATACTGAATGATATTTCATACAATCGAGAAAATTAATGGCCACCATAAAAGAAGAACTTCGCCTCATTCGTGAGCTTTTGTGCTTCACGGAAACCGGAAAAACCGGCAAAATAAACGAAACAGCCAGCCGCCATGGCTACAAACAGTCAAATTTTTCCAAAATGCTCAAACAACTTGAAGCCGAGCTTAAATTACCGTTACTTACCCGTTTGTCCACCGGCGTGGTTCTGACCAACGACGGCAAAGAAATTTTTGAAATTGCCAGCCAATTTGAAAGTATTCTGCGCAAAATCAAAAGCTACAGCACCCAATCCAAAACCGGAGGCAATCTGCGTCTATGGGTTGGAGACGGACTGGCATCAGGCTATATATCTTCTTGCCTGCCGGAATTTTATCTTAAATACCCCAAAATTTCCATTGATATTTGCTGTTCAATCAACAACCCAAACTTGATACGAGAGAACGATATTGCCATTTTATATCAAAAACCCACCAACAACAAAAAGTTCAAAATTTCCAAACAAACACTACATTTTGGCCTTTTTGCCGCGCCATCTTATCTATCGCGCTATGGCTATCCGCAAGATTTGGAAGACCTCCGCAAAAATCATTTTTTATGCAATCGCGACAATTTTACCTCTCTTTGGAGCAACTGGGGCAGGCTTATCAAATCCTCCAGCCATATTGCCGTGCAAACCAACTCGGCCCCGGTTTTGGCTCAAGTAATCAAAGACGGTTTGGGCATTGGGCTATTGCCCAAAAGCGGCTATTCCGAAGGCTTAGTTGAGCTAAACAAATTTAAGTTTAATATCTCGTTGCCGTTTTGGATAATATCATATAAAGATCACCAAGACCCCTCGGTCGACGCACTGGTAAATCACATCATTGAGTCCACCAAAAATCTGTAAACCTCATAGGCTTGTTTGTTTTGCACTTGTTTACACACAATCCAAAAATTTAAGATTATATCGCCTTTTTGCACAATAATTCTGGTCTTTTCCCAATCAGTTCGGCTTGGTGAATTTTGCATTATTGCCACATCGCATTCCTCAAGCTCATCGCTCATTACCACATTTTGCCGCCCATCAAAACATTCTAAATTAATTTCAAAATTTGGCGGTAAATATACGATTACTCGTTTATCATTTTGGATTTTATCTCTAATATTTCTGAATTTATTTAGAGTGTTTTCAAATTCTTTAGCCAATTTATACAACTCTTTTCCTGCCACTGTGGGGCTTACGCCATCACTTTTGCGGTTAAGCAGCGCCACCCCTGTTGCCTCTTCCAAATCTTTAAGCAAATTGCTTAGATTTGATGCTTTAATTCCGTTTTCTTCGGCCGTCTGGGTAATTTTTCCGTTGCGAATTGTTGCCAATAAATAAAGCAATTGTCTGATTATCGCGCTTTCTCGTTTAATATTCATTTTAAAAAATCTCTAAAACTACCGTCTAAAAATATATAACAAGCTTATAAAATGAGTATATTCTAATTTTGATTTAGTCAAGTCAAAATAAATACAAACACTAGATATCAGGATTTTCCATGGATAATGATTTTGACATCAAAATAGCCCAAACTCCTCAAGAAATCGCTGCGACGATGCAGTTGCGCCGTGAGGTTTTTGTTGAAGAGGAACAAGTCCCCGAAGACAAAGAATTTGACAATAATGACTTTATTGGTTGCACTCATTTTTACGCCACCGACGGCAAACAGGCTATTGGCTGTCTTCGCATCAGGTTTTTCAATGGCTTTGCCAAGCTTGAACGCCTTTGCTGCAAAAAAGAATATCGCAAAACATCTTTAGCCTCGCGCCTTACCGAATATGCTTTTTCTTTTTGTGAGTTCAACGGTTATGACAAAATAGTAAGCTACTGCACCACCGCGCTTATCCCCTATTGGAAAAAATCAGGTTTTACCATTCGCAATGATATTCCAACTCAACAAGTTGGCAACATGACCTTGCACACCATGCAAAAAGACCTTTCACCCTCGGCCAACCGAATATCATTAGATCGTCCGGCTACCCTCATAGAATCAGAAAAGCCCATGGCTGACCGCAACTTTGTCGGCAACAAAGCCCTCCATTTGCTGCAAAGCATCTATCACAGCAAAACCGGCAAAAATTTATAGCTAATCTTTGGCAAAATAGCGCAGCGCCACATCAATCTGCGCATTTATATATTCCAATAATTTATCGTCGGTTGATTTAATCCGCTCAATCAACAAGTTTTCTTCAGCCACCCGTGACAAAGACTTATTATTCTGCAATTCGATGTTTAACAACTCATCCAAACTAACATTAAATTTCTTAGCAATTTTGCAAAGCATCAACAAATCAGGCACCACCAACCCCCGTTCCAAATTAGAAATTGTCCGCCAACTGACATCGCACAAAGCGGCCAATTCCTCTTGGGTAAGCGAGGCATTTTCCCGTAATGAACGCACCCTTATGCCCAAATATTTTTTGATATTTTCATTAACATCATTTTTCATATTTTCGTTATACCTTGAAAACTTTTAGATATCCACGAACTATTTTTCATAAAAATTTATATATAATACACTAAATTTCATATTAAACTCTTTTTTAAGTCAAAAAAACGGGTTATATGCCCACTGCAACAACGCCTGCCGCTGTCTTATTCGACACTCCACATCAAAAACCGAACAATTCCTTAAGATCTGCGCTTTATGTCGCCTAAAAGCTTTCCATCTTTTGATTTGGACCGTATCGATTTCCGGTATTCTTCTGCCCATATAATACCTGCAATACCACTGGAACCATCCCCTGACATCCGGGGCCAAAATCCATCCTTTCTGCTGCCAAATTTTAAGCGGCTGCCGTGATTTTACCTTAAAATAATTGCAATTAACATCTGGTTTTTCATAACAAATTTTGGCATTACCAAACCAATCTTTGGGAAATTCTGCTTGACAATCGGTCATATAATGTCCTTCAAACACCCCCAGTTCAAGCATTTCTTTAGGCGTCAACTCCGGCTTAAAATCAGGCGCAAAATCTCCTCCCATAGCCGCTTTATATTCATAAGTATAGCCTGTTTGCATTTTGTCATTAACCAATATCATTGTCTTTCTCCTTGCGCATTTTAAAATAAATCTGGCGACCTGTAAATCAAGCCACCATCTTGAATTTTTCTTCACGCATCTTACTTCTACACCAATTAAATTATTTGGAGAAAATCATACACATGACAAATTTACTCAAAAACATTTTACTCAAAGAAAAGAACTTGCCTCAACATTGGTTTACCATTGATGAGCGTGTGCGTTTTGCCATTACCGCCTCCTGCAACATGGGATTACGTTATCTGATTTTTGTCGCTTTGGTATTTGCTTTTGGCAATCTGCACTATCAACTGACCTTGCTTTTCATGTGGCTGATATCATCTTTTATTGCTTTTTACTCTTACAAAAAATTGGTTTTTGCCACTCACGGCAATCATCTGCAAGAATACCTCAAAAGCATTTCTATTTGGACTTTAAGCTATTTTATCAACGCCGGATTATTGAGTTTGTTGGTAGGCAAATTGATGCTAAACCTCTACCTTGCTCAAGGTATTGCCATAAGCTTTCTTCTTGTTATCAATTATCTCTTGTTCAAACACTTTGCCTTTAGCCATCCCCACAAATTAAATTGGTGGGAAAAACTCTTAAGCATGTTTGACATCATCAAATAAACCAAGCCCCGTCAAAACGGGGCCTAATTTATTTTGCATTATTTTTCAAACTTTTATAAAACGTCCATCCGCCGGCATAACTCAACACATCGTTAAAACCGTTTTGCATCAAAACTCGCGCCACCACATAGCTGGTATATCCCTTAAAGCAATGCACCATAATGGTTTTATCTTTGGGAAGCTCTGCCAATCTGTTTCTGATTTGGGCTGCCGGAATATTAATAGCACCTGCAATATGCTCTTGCTCATAAACTTCCCTAGGTCTTACATCCAAAACCACCATATCTGCAAATTCATCGCCAAACCATGGTCTGACCAACCCTTGTCGAACATTTTCAATAGCCATGCCAATGATATTAACCGGATCTTTTGCACCCGAATAAGGAGGTGCATAACAAAGCTCGGCATCGCGCAAATCAACCACTGTCCCGCCAAGGCGCATTACCATTGCAATGACATCAATTCTTTTATCAACACCTTCTTTGCCGACAGCCTGCGCACCCAAAATTTTGCCGTCTTTATTATATATTACTTTAAGCGTCAAATTTTCTGCTCCTGGATAATACCCAGCATGCGAACTGCCCATAATAATCATCTTGTCATATTTAATGCCTGCCGCCTGCAGTTGTTTTTCATTATTGCCGGTAAAAGCTGCCGTTAACCCGAACACTTTAACCACACCCGTGCCTTGTGTTCCGCCATAAGGATAAGGACTGTTGTTGGCAATATGATCGGCAATCAGCCTTCCCTGGCGGTTAGCCGGTCCGGCCAAAGCAATCATCGTCTTTTTGCCTGATACAAAATCTTTTACCGCCACACTGTCGCCACAGGCATAAATATCGGCAATATTGGTTTGCATATACTCGTTTGTAACAATGGCTCCTCTTTCATTAAGCTCTATACCTGCCTCTTTGGCAACCAAAGTATCCGGCCTTACCCCAATTGCCAAAACTAACATATCTGCTTCCACTTTTTGGCCGGAGTTAAGTACGACATTTCCTTTTTCAATCTTTTGCAAACCATCTTTTAAGTACAATTTCAAAGCATTGGCACGCATTTCATTTTGCACCAACGCCACCATATCCTCATCCATCGGCATCAGCACCTGTGATGCCATCTCAACAAGTGCGGTTTTGATGCCCAAATGGCACAAATTTTCTGCCACTTCCACACCGATAAAACCACCGCCGACGACAACCGCTTTGCTTGGTTTATTATCTGCAATAAAACTTTTGATTTTATCGGCATCGGCTAAATTTTTAACCACAAAATGCGGCATATTTTCAAGCCCTGATATTTCCGGCACAAAAGGCTTTGCTCCGACCGCCAACACCAATTTGTCATAAGCATAAACATCGCCTTTTTCCGTTATGACATTCTTTTCTTGCGGATTAATTTTTACGACTTTGCTATTAAGTTTTACCTCAATATCAAACAAGTTCTTCATCATTGCCGGCGATGCCACCTGCATTTTGCTTCGCTCTTCGATTACCCCGCCGATAAAATACGGCAACCCACAGCTTGCAATTGATGTTTCATTTGTTTGTTCCAAAATTGTAATCTCAGTCTTATTATCAAGTCTTCTCATTCTGGCCGCAAAACTTGCTCCACCTGCGCCCCCACCCACAACAACAATTTTCATCAATTTTCTCCTTATGCAAATTAATAATACTTAATCTACACCCAAAATATTCATTTACAAGCATATACATTTTTTCTAACAGCACATACTATCTGCCCATAAAAAAACTCTCCGCTAAAGGGAGAGTTTTTTTATGGTGGGCCCTGATGGACTACTCTTCGCTTTCGCTCAAGTTGCACAGGCGGGATTTTTGCCTCAATCGGCAAAACCGGCGATACCCCCGTCTCGCCTATCCCTGGTAGTCAAACCAACGCCCTCGTTGGTTCGAGCGGTCAACTTTCATCATAAAAAAACTCTCCGCTAAAGGGAGAGTTTTTTTATGGTGGGCCGAACGCACCCGTCGGACGAACACTTGTCAGACCACCGTTTCCAAGGCAGAATTTCTGCAACAATAACCGCAAATTCCATGTAATGCAGACACGTTCTCGCCTTTAAGCTGCTACAAAATTATCATTTTTTGATAAAAGTATCCCTGATAGATACCACCCAAACCAATATATGTGCAAAATCTAGATACTTTTATTATCCGTTGCCCTCAAATTCTCAGTAATATCTACAAAAAATTCTTCGCTCCATAAATCCAATTTGTTTGGATACGTAATAAAAGGTAAACTTCAACGCTAAGTCATCATTAGTGCTTCAGTTTTTTCACAAAGTTATCATTTGTAAATATTTTGTTCCATTTACAAAGATATACATCTTCAAAATTCAAGTGAAATTTATGATTGTTTAACTCATCCGTAAAATGGCAATAATTTCCCATGGAAACATCCGGTAAATATATCAGAAGAAAGCATTTATCACATTTTTTCAAATAATTGTTTATTTTTTCATTCTTCCTATCAATTTTTTCCTGAAGTTCATCAAACGGATTTTCTTTACTATAGCATTCATTATTAACCTGACAATCAAATTTACCATCTATATTTCCGAAGTCACTGATCGAAATATTGAAATATTCTCCTTGCACAAAAATGCTCTCTTTGACAAAACAAGGCATCTGTTTCAACTTTTCGATATTTCTATCAACAATTTGTTCTATTCCTGATTTTATAGCCTGTTTATTATAAATATCCCAAAAGCCAGGATTATAAGCCGCTTCCAACATTTCTTTATAAGTTCGTGCTTGACATACTCTCCGATTCCATTGATCAATCAGAATAGAAATATTTAGCCCATAGCGCTTTTGAGCATATTTACATACTTGATTTCCAATAGACATTAAGTGTTGAAGAGCTCTTCCATGACGGCTTTTAACAATAAATTTAGTTATCTCTAATCCGATTTTTTGATTGTCTTCTGTAACAAAAACAAAATCAGGAGCTTCATCATCACGGTAAGACACTATTTTGTTTTGTTGACACCACTTTTTACCTTCATCTGAAGATAAAAAGTATTGTAA
>CASFRM010000026.1 GCA_949297185.1 uncultured Pseudomonadota bacterium | reverse complement strand
ATAATGTTTCCTGCACCAAAACGATAATTGAAGTATCACTCATAACAATTCCTTAAAATAAATTAACTATATAAAAGCCAAATACTTTTTATAATTATTGGAAACTTTGAACTATTTGAAGTATTAATAGTTTCCAGCCATCAACTGCAACAAACAAAATTATTTTTAAAGGCAAAGATATCATAATAGGCGGAAGCATTATCATACCCATAGCCATAAGAACAGAAGCAACAACCAAGTCTATAACAATAAATGGGATAAACAAATATATACCCATTTTAAATGCTATAGTAAGTTCATTTATAATGAACGCCGGTATGACGACTATTGTTGGAATTCTGTTCAAATCATCAACCGTTTGAATCTCTCTAAGCCTTACATCAGTATTGCTTATACTTAAAAACAAATCCAAACTCTTCATACCATTTTCACCTCTTAAAGAGTTGAACATAAACATTCTTATAGGCTGTATCCCTCTGCTGTATAATTCATTAACACCTATAGATCCATTTAAATAAGGCTGAAGTGCTTCATTATTTACTTGCGTTAAAGTGGGCATCATTATAAAAAATGTCAAAAATAAAGAAGTAAAAGGTAAAGATATCAAGTTTGTTGTTGGTGCTGCAAAGAAATATAAATCAGAAGGGAAAAACAATGCTCCTAAAAAGGTAGAAGATGTTCAGCAAAAAAATGCCGCGTCAGCAAAGTCAGTTATTGATCCAAATACAATTGATGGATGGGATGAAAATGTTGCTCAAGCTTTTAATCTTTATTGTCAAAAGTCAGGTATAAAATACCCTGATTTTCAGACGCTTGGCGTTGTGCAAAAAAATGGTGGGCAGGTTGTTACAGTTAAAATGAAACTTGAAGATGGAAGTTCTTATACTGTACAAGCTTCTAATAAACAATTGGCAAGAAATCAAGCTATAAAACAATATGCACATGAAATTCTTGGTGTCAAATTTAAAACGGAAAATAAAAATGATAATGTCAATGCGGATTTGACGCTTGGTGTTGCAGGACTATTGGTTGAATATCCGTATGATTATAAAAGAGCTTTAGCTGAAACATTTAAGCCCAAATATACAACAGAACAAGTTCGTTCTGAAAAAGGGCAAGCAATTAAGTGTACCGCTGTATTTGAAGATGGAGTTAAGGTATTTGGTTGGGGCGAAAACAAAAATGAAGCACAGCAAAATGCATCCAAGGAATTTGTGAAATCAAAACTCAAGATTGATGTTGATAATTTTGAGCAGTTTGATATGGTTGATGAGATGAAAGCGTGGAGTGCTTTGGAGGGACTGTCTTCAGAAGAATTAGAGCCGATCTTTGATAGATTTGAGGCTAAGAAAAAGCTTCCAAATGTTGTTGCTGATTATGTAGAACAGCAACTTGCAGAGGCCAAAGAGCAGGCTGTGCGTGAGCAATTGTATCAGCAGAAACAAGATGAACGTGAACAAAAAGAGTTGGGATCGAAAAAACAATTAAAACAAATGAGATTTTCTCTCATTGATAAACAAAGTGATATTGTTTCTGTGAAAAAGTCTAATGATAAGAATGGACGTAGCTATGATATGTTTGCATCAGACGGAACACAGTACCGCCTTAGTATTACTTATGGTAATGAGATTAAGAAAAAGGGTGTTTATAAGAATCAAGAGAATTTTTTGGATGGGCTAAAACCAGATGAGTATATCGAAAAAGAAGTAAGCGCATTAAATGTATCTTGTGATATTATCAAAAATGATAAAAAAGAGTCATTTACTCTAAAAACAACAAGCCCGCATTTGCATTCTGAAAATCCTTATCGGTTGGATTTGATGTTTTTAGCTAATCTTAATATGACAATTAAAAATACTTCTGTCGGACATGTAGAAGACAATGCTTTGCAGGAAAATCAACAGAAGCTTCAAAATGTGAGCAATGCTTATTTGGTTTTAAAATTACTCTCGGCTGCCAATGATCAAATTGTGCAGTCTCCAAAATTACTGAAACAATGGCGTTCTGTAAAAAATAAGGCACCTTCTTGGAACAATGAAGGAAGGTAAAATGTAGTATAGTATAGACTATCAATTGGTGTTAAAGGAGAATAAATGATGGAAAAGTTAGAGTTTTTATCAGCGGCAAATAATGAAGAACATTTGGTTAGACATTCGGATGTTGATTCCTTGACTATTGGTTCTAAGGTGGTAAAGCCTACGACAAAAGAAGACATTGTAGCTATTTTGGCTAAGACAGATAAAGCTTATCAAGAAGAAATTGAAAAGCAGGGTAACCCAGGGCGAAAGGTTTTTGCCGTTAAAACAGATCGTTGGGTTGGAACCGATGCTATGGTTCCGGTGGAGGAATTGCAAAGTGATAAGATTTTTAATGTTGTAAGAGAGCCAGGAACTCGTGGTGAAGCCAATATTAAAGTAGCTCTTGTTGAGGCAAAAGACATGCCTAAAACAAATGTGGTTCATGCTATATATGGTCCGTATGGTCCAACGGGAAAAGGGGGAATTTATACAATGATATTTGGTGATCCAGGAGAACCTTTCCCTGCAGATTGGCAGTCTGCTGAACAAAAAGCAAAATCTGAAGAATTTTGGAATGGCAAGAATGGTAAAGGCGGTCATGCTTTTTTGGTAACGCCTCAAGAACTAGAGGTTGCTATTAAACAAATGGATGAGAATGGTTTGGATACCGTTGAAGCTAAAAAGAAATTAGCAGATTTTCAAAAAAATCCGACTTCTCCCATAATTTCTCATAAACCATCGGAAATGGCTAAAGACGCGATTGATTTGGGGAAAGTTTATTTGAAACCTATAATACAAATGTCAAATTTTAAAGGCAAAGAAAAGTAGTTGATTATTTATTTTGGGATGTAATTTAATCCGTGGATTGCTTTATAAGCTTTGCCAATAAAAAAGGTCACCTTTTAGGGTGGCCTTTTTTAGTGTTTAGTAGTTTATATAAGTAAGAGCAAGGTAGGTTAGTACAAATAAGAACGAGTATAGCAGAGCATAAAATGTGTACTTGTTGATTTTATGTTTTATCTTGCCTCGGTAGATGAGGGGAAAAATTATATAAAGCAATAAATAAATACTGCCCCAATAGCCTACATATGTTTCGTAATTTTCCATGTCATATAAGTAAGCCGTTGCAGAGCCTAAAATAGTGGGGATTAGAAAAAATCCGATTATGAACAAAAATATTTTTTTCATTATAACCTCGCTTTTTGATGATAATTGAAAAAAATAGTAAAGGCAATATGTTATATTGCCTTTACAGAAGTTGTTATTTGTATTTTCCGGTTTGATGGTAGCTCTTTCTGGCTTTATCACCGACGGATTTACAATAAGACGCGTTGTTATTTGGATTTTGCAGACACTTTATGGTTTCTTTTTCACCAACATTGAGAGGTTTTATGCCAAAAACTTCACGTTTTAATCGTTCGTATGGTTTGCTGATTTTTTGAGCCGCTTTGTCGATAGTTTTGTTGCCAATTTTTTTTGCGGCGTATCTGCCTATTTTTGAAATTGCTTTACTAGCCATGATATTTTCCTTTCTAACAAAATTTAACACAATGATAACTCTATCAATGATTATATAGGTAAAAAGTTTTATTAAAATCAAGAGTTGTTTAAAATATTTTTTTATATTTTTGTTTGTGATAATGGGCGTATATTATTCTATATCCCCTGCTCATGAAAAAAGGTCACCTTTTAGTGTGGCCTTTTTGTTGGCTTTTAATCTTTTCTTTTTTATTAGTTTGCAGTATAATATTTTGTATATGATAATATTCGGGAGAAGTAATGGGCGGTAATTTAGATTTTCAACAAATTGTTGATTGTGTATCTTTAAATGATATCGTTGAGCTATCCTCGTATTCAACGAATGCAACAATGACTGCTGATGAGCAGAAAAAAGAATTGGCTTCTGTTGCCAGGATGATTTCAAAAGGTCATGTCGGTTATGAGTTGTGGAGTAAAGAAATAACAAGAGAATTTGAAACAGCTATTGAAAATATTTATAATGGAATAAATACACCTATTGATGTTAAATCATTTTATCAAAGATTAGATAAAGCATTGCAAATATTACCAGATGAACATCTTAAAGTATCTCCAAGCAAAGGAAATTTGCTCCCTCGGGAAAGTAACCAGATATCCGTCGGGAACAATTTATGTAAGGATAAATCTAAAAAGTGGGAAATTAAGCCATCAGATGATGGTAAAACTTGTGTTATAGCATTACCGGAATTAGGTTCTACAAGGCCTAATGAATGGTTGGCGTTTTCTAAAGAATTAGATGAAAGGCTATTTAATCCAGATGGTTCTGAAAAATATGATACTCTTATTATTGATATAAGGAGTAATCCCGGAGGAGCATCGGTTCCTTTTGAATTGTTAGCAAAAAAATTATATGGAAATGATGTTGCTCCGTTTGAAAAAAGTTCGTATAGAGATACAAAGGAAGCGGATTATATACGATTAATAAACGGAGAGATAAGCCGTAAGACATTCGATAATAGAGTTAATAATCATGTATATACAGGAAAGTTAGTAGAAATATGTGATTATTCTCAACACAAAACAGAATATCCTCCTTTTGCTAAAGGGGGATATAGAAAACCGATTGCTATTCTTACAAACAGGGAAACTTGTTCTGCCGGTGAGAGTTTGTGTCAGTTTTTAAAGTATCACCCAGGGGTTACTTATGTTGGTGAAAATACAGCTGGTTGTTATGCCGAAATATCAGGTGAAGCATTCAGAGGAAAGTTTGGGTATGGTGTAAAAATTGGGTCTACTCATGCTTCTTTTGAAAATAATGAGGTCTTTGAGAGAAAGGGTTTTCCTGTGAATATAAATACTTCCGGACAAGATGCTTATCAGTATACTATGGCTAATATTGATGCCATAAATGGACAATCAAATAAAAAGATTGCTGAATATACGCCGCCAACAACAAAAAAAGAATTTGATAAATTAGCAAATAATGATTTTGCTTTTATTAGAGCTATTAATACCGGAATGGATATAGGAAAGGTTAAGGAATTATATGAAGCAATATATCCTGATAAAAAGAAAAATTTTGAATCTATTGCGGAGTATGCAAAAGATGGTTACTTTGGTAAGAAATCAACTAAAAACAATGGGGTGGATAAGATAAAAATGTTGAGAGGAATATCAACCTCTGATAAAGTATCTTATAAGCCACAAAGAAGTAATATTAATTTACAGACATTACGTTTATATAGAGAAAAAAAGCAAATGGTTTAGGTGTTTTTTTGGTTTTACTATTTGTTTAAATATTATTGACCGTCCGAAAGGGCGGTTTTTTGTTGGCTTTTAGCTTATTCTTTCGATTTGTTACTATTAGTGATAAATTATGTTTAAATAAAAAATGAAAGTATTACTGTAAAGGCAGCTAAGCCTAACAATATATATATTATTGCCATTATAAGCTTTTTAAGTTGGTGCCAATTTTTGGGTATAATATCTACAATGGCAACTCGGTTCTCCTCTATATTATCAAGGGCTTCATTAATTTTTTTTATTTGTTCCAATATATTCATTCCATTTTCCGTTTAGCTTTAATCGTGTGTTTTTGCAAGATATGACTACGCATATCGAAGTATTGGTAATATATAGTTAATATTAATGTATGTCAATTTATATGCGATTTTTTATTAATGCCTTGCAGAAACCACAGGGGTTACCAAAGATATACATAATTAGCACAATTTTAAGAATGTTGCGGTAGGTGTTTATTATTATAGGAGAGAAAAATTATGAAATTTGTATCAAATCAATTGGTTTGGACAAGAGAGCCAAAAGAGTATAGTATTTCTGATGAAAAGATTGAAATTATAACAAATCCTCATACGGATTTGTGGCAGAGAACTTATTATAATTTTCAAAATGATAATGCTCCGGTTTTGCAAATGGAAACGGAAGAAAAATTTTTTTCTTTTGTGGTAAAAGCCGAATTTGACAGTAAACATCGTTTTGATCAATGCGGGGTAGTGGTCTATTTGGATAGCGAAAATTGGCTTAAGGCTTCAATCGAATATGAAAATAGTACTATGCAGCATTTGGGCAGCGTGGTTACCAATGAGGGCTATTCTGATTGGGCAACAACCGAAATTGATGCTGATGTTAAATCAATGTGGTATCGGTTGAGCCGCCGAAATAATGATTTTTGCGTAGAAAACTCTGTTGATGGAAGGCATTTTAAGCAAATGCGAATTTGTCACTTAAATAAAGCC
This sequence comes from uncultured Pseudomonadota bacterium, assembly GCA_949297185.1. Taxonomy (GTDB): domain Bacteria; phylum Pseudomonadota; class Alphaproteobacteria; order RF32; family CAG-239; genus CAZU01. The sequence goes on along the minus strand of CASFRM010000026.1, from coordinate 20,401 downwards.
AACGATAAGATAAAATTCGGAATATATGCTTGTAGTCCGGAGGCCTCTTCTTTTAAGTCCGTGTTTTCCAATATGGAAGTTTTGGAATGCCAATGGATGCCTCATGACGGACAACAGCCCGATTAGTCATATCCGATAAATTGGTTTTTATTTCATCGGGTGGACTAATTATTGGGGTAAAGGGTAATATAGTTATTGACATATCAGAAAAATTTTAATATGTTGCCAACATTGGTTGAGATGGATAAAGTGAATCTTGCCTTTTGTTGGTGTGGTTTCCCATCTTGAGTGTTTTTAATTAATTTATAGGTTGTAACTTATGGCTAAAGTCAGTCCGATACAGTTTTTTAGGCAAGTAAAACAAGAAGTTAAAAAAGTTACTTGGCCGAACAAAAAAGAAGTAAACCAAACTTTCTTGATGGTAGTGGTTATTGTGGCTATTGCTGCTACTTTCTTTTTCTTTGTTGACCAAATATTGGGTTGGATTGTCAGAATGGTATTTTCGCTGGGAGTATAAGATAAAATGGATGCCCGTTGGTATGTTGTAAATGTTCATTCCGGTTGTGAAAAAAAGGTTGCTCAGTCAATTAAAGAGCAAGCCGTTATCAAAAAAATGGAAGATCGTATTTTTGATGTGTTAGTCCCAACCGAAGAAGTTGTCGAAGTTAAAAAAGGATCTAAGGTTACCAGTGAACGCAAGTTCTTCCCCGGCTACATCTTGGTTAAGATGATTATGTCTGATGATGCTTGGCACTTGATTAAAAATAATCCTAATGTCAGCGGATTCTTGGGCTCAAGAAACAAGCCTTATCCGATTACCGAGGCCGAAGTACAACGCATTATGACCCAAATGCAAGAGGGTGTTGAGCGTCCGCGCGAAGTGGTTAATTTTGAAATCGGTGAGCAGGTCAGAGTTTGTGATGGTCCGTTTGCTTCGTTCGTCGGCTTGGTTGAAGATGTTGATACCGAAAGAGCCAGAGTTAAGGTTTCGGTTTCTATCTTCGGGCGAGCTACTCCGGTTGAGTTGGAATATGCTCAGGTCGAAAAAATTTAAGTTTGAGGGACGCTGCTTATAAACAGCGTCTTTTTTGTTTAATCTTAAAATTACGGAAATTTGCAAATGTTAAAAGCTTGGTTGCGGGAGTTTGAAAAATTTGCCATGCGCGGCAATATGATTGACATGGTGGTCGGTGTTATTATCGGGGCTGCTTTTACCAAAATTGTTGATTCTTTGGTTAAAGACATAATCATGCCGCCGCTCGGTTTGATATTGGGAAAGATGGATTTTACCAATTTATTTGTCGTGCTGCAAAAGGGAAGCGGCGAATATCCTTATAAAACCTTGCTCGATGCGCAAAATGCCGGTGCCATAACACTTAATTTCGGGCTTTTCTTAAATGCAATGATTAGCTTTCTAATCGTGGCATTTACAGTGTTTTTGCTGATTAAAACCATAAATAAATTAGATGAAAAAATATCTCGCAGGGAAACTGCAGAAGTTGATAAAAACACAAAGGAATGTCCGTTTTGTTGTTCGGACATTCCTATTAAAGCTACTCGTTGTCCCCATTGTACTTCAAGGTTGGATAACGAAGAATAGTAATTATCTGGTGATAAACGAGCCGTCAGCTACTGCGGCAATCTCGCTTTCTGAAAAACCCAATGCTTTGGCTATGGCAAATGAAAATACTGCCGCTTTGCCCATGCCTTTGCCAGATATGATGTTGCCGTCTTGTTCGACATCTTTGCCGGTGTATTGAAAGTTTTTATCGTGAGCTAGTTGCTCGGTTCCGGGATAGCCGGTGATGTTTTTGTCTTTGGCAATGCCGGAATCTCTTAATACAATCGGAGCGGCACAAATTGCGGCACATACTTTACCGGCAGAGTGGGCTTGTTGCAGCAATTTAATAACTTTTTGGGAATCTCTCAAATTGGTTGAGCCGGGAAGACCGCCAGGCAAGACTAAAGCATCAAAATCATCTAGGTTAACTTCACTGAGCAATTTGTCGGTAATAACTTTTACGCCATGTGCGCCGGTAACTTCTTTGGCTTCGACACCGGCAATTATCACTTCACCGCCAAGTCGTCTTAGGATATCTACAGGGGTTAGGGCTTCGACCTCTTCAAATCCGTTGATTAAAAGGACACAAGTTCTTTTTTTACTCATTTGTTTTCTCCTTCATTATTATTTTGGTTATTACTTTCGTCAGTTTCTTTTTCTTTGTAGCGGTACAGATTGGATAAAAATTGGCGTTCCATGTTTTTGTATTTTTTGGAAAGCCATGTCGATTTGTAAAGAATGGCCACAATTAGTCCCATCAAGGCATAGGTAACATAAAAATCTTTGGTAAACAGATGATTTATCACCACCATGATAAATATTACGATTATGAGCATTCTTAATACCGTGCACATAATTAACGGTAGCCTATTACTGATGCGTTTGTGCCAAAGAGTCAGATATATACGAGCTAAATCACTGTTGACGGTTAGTAGACCTTGTAAGAACGGAGCCATGGCCGCTAAGGTGACCAGAGTTGCAGTCAGGTCGGCAACGCGTTCTGGTAAATGCTTTAATAAAAACGGTTGTACCAAGTAAAATGAAATATTGATTATGGCTATTAAGATTACTGAGGTAATGCAAAGTTTAATAAAATATTTCTTAAATAACTGAGCCCATAATTCTTTTTCTGCATTGGTATCTTTTTTGGCGACAACATTACTGTTTAGGTAATCTTTCCATTTTTGTGGCATGCGTTTATAGATGAGGTTATAGAACGGTTTGGCGGCTTTCATAGTCATGGGGGTGGTAAAAGTGGTGATGACAGAAACTGCAACAATGGTCGGGTATACATGGGGTCCCAAAACTCCGATAGAAATACCGGAGGCGGCAATAATAAAAGCAAACTCTCCGACTTGGGCTAAAGAAAAACCTGATAGGATTGCTGTTTCGAGACGATTGCCGGATAACAAAAAACCAAATGTCGATAGTGATATTTTACCTATAATGACGACAAAAGTGAGAATTATTATCGGCACTATATATTCAATAATCATTGATGGATTAACCAGCATTCCGACCGAAACAAAAAATACGGCTCCGAATAGGTCTTTGACCGGTTTGATTGTATTTTCAATGCGCTCAACCTCATCGGTTTCGGCTAAGATTGAGCCCATGATAAATGCCCCTAGAGCAGAAGAAAATCCAAAGTAGGTGGCAAGGCATACCATGCCTAAACACAAAGCCGTAGATACTAAAAGTAAAAGTTCGTCGTTTAGCAAATGTATCACTTTTTTTAAGAAAGTGGGGACAAGATAAACTCCGGTGATAAACCATAAAACCAAGAAAAATACCAGCTTGGAAGTGTTGAAAAGCATGTCTAAACCATCAACGCTTTTACCTATGGAAATAGTGGGTAATAATACCAAAAGCAAAATTCCTACCACATCTTCGACCACTAATACGCCGAAAACCAAATCGGTAAATTTTTGTCCTTTTAATTCAAGAGCTTCGAAGGCTTTGATAATAATCGTGGTGGATGACATTGATATCATACCGCCCAAAAACAAGCTCTCGGTGGTGCTCCAGCCAAGTCCCAGACCTACTTGATAACCAATTAGGAGCATAAACAAAATGTTGGCTCCGGCGGTAATAACCGCTGATTTTCCGACATTGATGATTTTTTTGAAACTAAACTCTAAACCTAAGCTAAATAATAAAAAGATTACTCCAATATCAGCCCAGATATGAATGTTATCTTTATCTGCTGTAGAGGGAAAAAGTTCAAAGTGCGGACTTACTATCATACCTGCTAAAATATAGCCCAAAACAACAGGTTGTTTTAAGTATTTGAATAAAATTGTGGTTGCTCCGGCACAAATCATTATTAAGGCCAAATCGGATATTAAAGTCGGCAGCTGGTTCATCTGTTTTTCCTCATTATTTTTATTCGTGCGTATTTTAAGTAAAAAACTTAAATAAATATTTAAATATCCGGATTATTTTATCTAAAAGAGGTATATATGATGATAAAAGAAAATTTAAATACTTGGCTTGAAAATAACGCAGATGAGAAATTTGCAAAGTTTGCAATATCATTGGTGCCGGGGTTAAAGCATAAAATGTATGGTGTCCGGTTGCCGGTACTTAGAAAAAAAGCCAAAGAATTGGTCGGTGAAATTGATAATATCAAAGGTGACAGCTGTGAAGAAATTTTGCTTAAAGCATTTGCAATAGGTTATATCAAAGATATTGATTTGCAGCTTTTGTATGTAAGAAAATTTGTGCCGTTGATTGATAATTGGATGTTTTGTGATAGTTTTTGTTCGGCACTGGCTTTGGCAAAAAAACATCAGGAAGTTTATTGGCAAAAAGTTGTTGAATATGCTCAGAGTTCAAAAGATTATGAGCAAAGATTTGCCTATGTGATGATGCTGAAATATTTTTGCAATCAAGATTATATTCATCAAGTGTTGAATATTTTGAAATCGGCAAATCCAAAAATCTGGGATACCAAACAGGCTTTGGCTTGGGCGTTGGCAGAATGCTTTATTAAATTTCAAGAAATAACTCGACCGATATTAGCCGGGTTATCTCAAGAAATTTTTAAGTTGACCAAACGCAAAATTTTGGATTCAAAAAGAGTTGATGAAAATATCAAGCAAATGCTTAAAAGCGGAAATCTCGTTCGCCCTGTCTGATTTTTTCAAGTCTTTCTTGGCAAATGCGGCGAACTTTTTCGTTGGGAATTTGTGATATTTCTTTTTCAATCAGCTTTTCGCCTTTGGCTTTGGTTTCGGGTGCGGCATAATCTTCGAGATATTCTTGCAAAGTCATCAGCGCATTGGGTAGGCAGCAGTTGTGGATTTGCATATTTTTGCATAAAGCCATAAATCTGTCTCCGGTGCGTCCTTCACGATAGCAAGCAGTGCAGAAACTCGGAGTGTAGCCAAGGTCTATCAACCAAGCGATAACTTCATCTAAGGTTCGGTTGTCGGAAAGTTCAAATTGGGCAGAATTTTCTTCTTTGGCTTCAGGTATTGCATAGCCGCCAACCGAGGTCTTGCTGCCGCCTGAGATTTGCGAAATGCCTAAATGCAAAACTCTTTCACGCGATTTGGGAGATTCTCTGGTTGAGACTATCATGCCGGTATAGGGTACCGATATACGAATGCAGGCAACCAGTTTGGCGAAAATATCGTCGTCAATGGCATTAGAAAAACTATTGGGATCGATATCATCGGCCGGACATATGCGCGGAACACTGATGGTGTGGGGGCCGACGCCGAATACGGCTTCTAAATGCTCGGCGTGCATTAATAATCCGGTAAATTCGTAACGGTAGGTCGATAAGCCATACAGCACACCCAAGCCGACATCATCAATACCACCTTGCATTGCTCTGTCCATTGCTTCGGTATGGTAGGCGTAGTTGTGCTTGGGGCCGGTTGGGTGGAGTTGTTCGTAATTTTCTTTGTTGTAGGTTTCTTGGAACAAAATATAGGTGCCGATGCCGGCTTCGTGCAGTTTGCGATAATTTTCGACCGTGGTAGCGGCAATATTAACATTAACACGGCGAATGGCTCCGTTTTTGTGCTTGATGCCGTAAATGGTTTTGATTGATTCCAAAATATATTCAATCGGGTTATTAATCGGGTCTTCGCCGGCTTCCAAAGCTAATCTCTTGTGTCCCATATCTTGTAGGGCAATAATCTCGCGGGCAATTTCTTCTTGGGTCATTTTTTTGCGAGCGATGTGTTTGTTTTTGGCATGGTAGGGACAATATACACAACCGTTTACGCAATAATTTGAGAGGTATAGCGGAGCAAACAAAACTATGCGGTTGCCGTAGAAATCATTTTTTATTTGTTCGGCTAAGGAAAATATTTCGGCATTTTTTTCTTCAATATCGCAGTCTAGTAAAACGGCAGCTTCGCGGTGGCTTAAACCTTTACGCAATTTGGCTTTGGCAATAATTTCATCTATCAAGGCCGCATTATGCTTGTTGGCTTCGGCATAGGCCAAAGTGTCTAAAATTTCTTCATGATTGATAAATTCTTCTGCTTTCGGTGATTTTACATCATACATCTTTTTACCTGCCTTTCATTTATTCGATTTTGCAGTATAGTACAAAAAAACATTTACCGTGAATCATTTTTTATTTTGTGCATAAAATAGCTGTTGTAAAACTTGCAAAATAGTTGTATAAATTGCTTGATTTTCGGGGGATTGATATGAAAAAAGAACTCTTGGCTCCGGCCGGTGATATTGAAGCAGGTTATGCGGCATTGTACTATGGTGCGGATGCCGTTTATTTGGGATTAAAACAGTTTTCGGCCAGAGCTACGGCCGGTAATTTTGATTGTGACCAGCTCAATGAGTTTACTGCATTTGCTCATCATTTGGGACGCAAAGTTTTTGTGGCGATTAATACCGTGTTGCAGCAAGATGAAATTGCAGATTTGTTAAAAAATCTGGATATTTGCAAAAATTGTGGGGTCGATGCGATAATTATTCAAGATTTGGGTGTAGCCGATATAGTCAAAAAATATTATCCCGAGCTTGAAATGCACGCCAGTACACAAATGGCCGTACATAATAAACTTGGTGCCCTAGCCTTAAAAAATTACGGATTTAAAAGAGTGGTGTTGGCACGTGAACTCTCTCTGCCGGAAATTAAAGATATTGCTACCATTCCTGATTTGGAGCTAGAAGCGTTTATCCACGGTGCTTTGTGCTATTCTTACAGCGGTATTTGCCAATTTTCATCAATGACCGAAGGCAGAAGCGCCAATCGCGGAAAGTGCTTGTATCCTTGTCGTGCCGAATTTAAGAAAAATGATAATTTTGAACATAGCTTTTCGATGAAAGATATGGCATTAGAAGAAAATATTCTAAAAATGCCGGTCTACTCGCTTAAAATTGAGGGACGCAAGAAAAGTCCGTTGTATGTGGCGGCAGTTACCGATTATTATCGCAATATTTTGGATGGAAACGGGGCTATTGCCGAAAAAGCTCAAAATATCAAGCAAATATTTTCAAGACCTTGGTGTAAATTTCATTTGCAGGGAAAAAATAAAGAAGTTACCGATACAAAGTTTGTCGGGCATAGGGGCTTGCTTATCGGTAAAGTTGAAAGCTATGACGGCAATAAAATCATTTTTACCCCAAATCACGAAATTGCTCGCCATGACGGTTTGCAGATAGATATTGACGGTGTGGAGAAACCATACGGTTTTTCTTTACAAAAACTCAAAGTGCAGAAGCATTTTCGCATATCTGCCGCGGCAGGTGAAAAAGTTGAAGCAATATTGCCAAACAAAGTTGACGGTTTGAAAACAGGGGCCGCAATATATTTAGCTTCGTCTTCGGCAGTGAAGGGTGCTTATCGCTATAAAAAACCAAAACCAAATGAGTATAAGCAAAAGAAGCAAATCAGGGTGGTCGTGAAATTTGAAAAAGATATTGTTACGGCAAGAGCTTGCGGAATGATGGCAGAGATTAGGGGAGATTTTGATGTTGCACAAAATCCCGATAAAATGCTGAAAGCGGTGAAGGATACTTTTGCTAAGACCGGAGAATATGAATTTGAGCTTGCTGATATTGAGGTAATAAATTCAAAAAATATTTTTGTTCCGGTATCAAAGCTTAATGATTTGAGGCGTGATTTGTATGCTAAAATTGTTCCGGAAACAGATGCTGAGACTACAATTGCCGAGATAGAACCTCGTCAATTGCCTCTTACCTCCAAATGGGTAGTGAAAACAGATGATGTTGATAATCTGGCTGAGCTTGATAAAGAAAAATTTGCCGAATTTATTTTATTGATAAATCCAGACACCAAATGGGAAGATATTGTTAAGCTGCCGAAAGAAAAGTTGCGGATTGCTTTGCCTACAGTTTGCAGAAAACCTGCCGATTTTGAACCTTTGATAGAAAAATTGTTGGCAAACGGTTATAAAAAATGGGAAGTTGCCAATTATTGGGGCTTAGAGGCTTTGCCGTCTAAGGGTATTGATTTGAGCTTTGATAATTTGATATATATGTTTAATACTCAAGCGATGCTGGCGGCTAAAGAAATGGGAGCAACAAGGGTAACTTTAGCGGTTGAAGATACTCTGACCAATATGAAAAATCTGGCCATGGAAGCCCCTCTATCGGTAACGGCAGTGGTTTATCAAGATGTGCCGTTGTTTACTTCGGCTGTTTGTATCAGAAGCAACTCTTGTAAAGAATGTTTGAAAAAGCCGTTGTGGATTGATTTGAAAAGAGACGGCAAAAAGTACGAAGCATTGAGCAGAAATTGCGAGACAATGGTATTTGACAGCAGGCCGTTTGCTTGTGCCAAAGAAATGAGAGATGTAAGAGCTGATTTCTATCGGGCGGATTTTTGCTATAAAAAATATACTTCGCAAAAAGTCAAAGAGATTTGTGACAAACTCATGGAGTTTGGAGATATTGAAAATTCGGTCAAAGGAAACCTTTTGCGGCTTAATGAGATGTTTTAGAAAAAACTCCCGATGGCTTGTTGCCTCGGGAGTTTTTGTTGGACTTAAATTTAGGGTTAAAAATTTAAGTTTATCTCTTTTTTACTGCAGCTTTTACTTTCTTGCCAGCAGTCTTGGCTGAATTTGCTTTTGCCTTAGGTGCTACAACTGTTGCTTTTTTAGTGGCAGGTGCAACTTTCTTTGCCGGAACTTTTTTCTTGGGTTGTGGTTTCTTTTCTGAAACAGGTTCAGACTTGGCAGCTTCTTTCTTTTCCGGTTTTACATAAGAAAAAATAAGCTTCTCTATTTGCTTGGCTTTATTGTCGCTCATAGCATAAAGAGGCACCGAGAAAGCTCCAAATTCAGAGTGCATTGTAATCACTTGCATTAAATTACGACGATAGTTCGAAAGTTTTTTGGGGGTTATTTTTAAAATTGCTCTACGGGCTCCCAAATAATGTATTTCTACATGTTCAACTTCTTTAACTTGTGACCATTTTAGCGGTTGATCATGGTCTATTTTGATACCTTCTTCATCAATTACAGCAAGAGGAAGTCTTACCAAAAATACAAATAGTGAGCCTAAAATTGACAATGAACATGTAATTAAAGCAAAATAGTAAATTGGTTGATAGTACGGAAAAATAGCCCAGGTAAACAAAATTGCTAAGGCTAAAAGACCTAAATTAAACAATAAATAAAATCCCATTTTACGACGGGAATAATAGAAAACTTGCGCAGATTTACTCATATCTAACTCCTTAAGCTAAACAAAATCTGCTCTTAGATTATATCCAATTTATTAAAATCATATTAAAAATTGAAAATAGTATAGAAGCCATAAAATTAAGCCGGCGTATATTCCTGCAAAGATATCATCAAGCATTACGCCCCAGTGATTCAGAATTTTTTTATCGGCCCAACTTACCGGAAAAGGTTTGAAAATATCAAAAATTCTGAATAGAATAAAGCCAGTTACATAAAACAGTAGGGCTGATGTGTTGTTTTGTAAAAAAGTGGCTATTCCGGCAAAAGTAAGTAGTTGTCCGGCGACTTCGTCTATAACTACAAACGAGGGGTCGTGAGAGGTAGTTTTTAGGACTTCTTTGACTGCAACGGTTCCAATGAAAAAAGATACAACAACACCGCTTATAATGCCCCAAAAACCAAAGAAATATGCTAAAACAAAAGCCAGAGGAATGGTGGCCAAAGAGCCAAAAGTACCGGGAGCTTTGGGAGCCCTGCCGCTGTTTAAAAAGGTTGCAATTAAAAAAGATATTCTTTGTTTCATTTTATAAATCCTTTTTCTATGCCGATTTTTGTTTATCAGATGTATCAATTTGATAGAACTTATCAACGATGTTTTGATATATTTTAATATTCTCAAGTGTTTTGTAATATCGGTCTTCAATGGTTTTTACAGGGATATGGCGATTTATCTCTTTTTCGCGCTTCTGAGCTCTTTTTATGGCCGTTTCCAAAGGACAGTGAATGTAGTACATAATGGTGGTGTAGCCATATTTTTTAATGTTTTGCATTAGTTCTATATGGGCTGATGCTGAGCCGCCATTATCAAAAAATATATTTTTCTTTTCACTTACCGCTCGGCATAAAAGTTCGTATCCAATTACTCGAGCCGGGATTTCCCATTTGTTGAAAGCATAGACCGTGCCGTATTGTTTTAAGTCTTCTTGATATTCGTCAATGTCTTCCATAATGTCATCAAAGGCTATAAATATATGCGGAGCCCATTTTTGTGAGTGGTAAAAAGTGGTCTTTCCGGCACCGGGAATGCCCGCCATATGTATAATTTGCGGGTTTAATTCGCTTGGCGCAGCCTGTAAGTATTTGTTTATTATGGCCTCAAACGAAGAATTTTTTATTGCTTCATATTGACACGGAATTATTTCATCGGGGTGATCTATAATTTCTTTGAGCAGCATGTAAGTCCTACGAATTTATTACAAAACTCTTGCAACCTATCATAAGTTTTATGAACTGTCAAATTCATTACAAATTAAAATTGTGGTTTAAGTGAATAAAATTGATGCATTGCGATAAATAATGGTTAAAATAATGGAAGTTTTTGGTAAGGAGATATAAAAATGCAGAAAATTGTACCACAAAAATTACAAAAAGGTGATGAGATAAGAGTTATCGCTCCGGCATCATCTCTTAAAATTATCGGGGAAGATTGCCGTAAAATTGCCGCAGAGCGATTTGAAAAAATGGGCTTAAAGGTCTCTTTTGCCAAAAATACAAAAGATGAAAATTGCGATTGCTTTATTTCGGATAATATTGAAAAAAGAGCGGCCGATGTTATGGAAGCTTTTTTAGATAAAAGTGTAAAGGCAATCTTTACCATCCTCGGCGGATTTAATTCGAACCAGATTTTGCCTTTTCTTGATTATGAAGCTATTAAACAAAATCCTAAAATAATCTGCGGATTTTCCGATATTACGGCTCTGTTGAACGCAATTAATGCTAAAACGGGATTGGAAGTTTTTTATGGTCCGCATTACAGCTCAATCGGGATGTTAAAGGGATGTGAATATACGATCGACTGCCTGCAAAAAATGTTGTTTGAAGGGGCTTATGACTTAGTTTCCTCCCAAGAGTGGAGCGATGATTTGTGGTTTTTGGATCAACAAAATCGGAAATTTGAGAAAAATGAAGGCTGGCTCGTAATTCATGATGGTGAGGCAAAAGGAAAAATCGCCGGCGGAAACTTGGGAACCTATGTTTTGCTTAACGGAACACAATATCAGCCCAAATGGGAAGAAGATACGGTGCTGTTTGTAGAGGATTGTTTTACGGCAGCCGATGCTGATGGTAAATATTTCTTGCGGCAACTGCAAGCTTTGGCTCAGAGAGATGATTTTGCCAATGTTAAGGCGGTGGTTATCGGGCGTTTTCAAAAAGCTTCGGAAGTAGATAGAAATATGTTGTTAAATATCGTGGCGGCAATTCCGCAACTCAAAGATTTGCCGATTATCGCAAATGTCGATTTTGGACATACCACACCGATTGCAACTCTTCCTATCGGCGGAAATTGCGTGATTAAAGACGGTAAAATCAGAATCGAGATGTAAAATGCCGGATTTTGCGTTTGAAGATAAATTTAACGGATTGGTCGTAGGAATCGATGAAGCAGGTCGTGGTCCTTGGGCCGGTCCGGTGGTGGCGGGTGCAGTAGTATTTCTTACTCGTGATGTTGATGAATATTTGCTACAAAACCTTGATGATTCAAAGAAGATTTCTGCTAAAAAACGCGAGGTTTTATATCAAAAGTTATTAGAGGCTAAGGAAAAAGGGCAGATTTTACTTTCTATCGGACAGGCAAGTGCCGGAGAGATTGATAAACTTAATATATTGCAAGCTACCTTTACGGCAATGAGAAGAGCTTTGGATAATTTGGGGAAAATGCCGCAATATGCTTTGATTGACGGTAATCAGAAACCACAAAATTTTCCTTGTGAGAGTTATACCATTATAAAAGGTGATGCTCGTTCTTATTCGATTGCGGCGGCATCCGTTGCGGCTAAGGTATTTCGTGACCATTTGATGAAAGATTTGGCTTTGCAATATCCTTATTATGCTTTTGAAAAAAATGCCGGATACGGTACAAAAGCACATATCGAAGGTCTTAGAAGTCATGGAGTAGTCAACGGAGTGCACCGTGTTTCATATAAACCGATTCAACTGGGGGTTCTATAGTAGTTACAAACCTAACGGTTTGACCACGCTCGTTGGCGTGGAACGGTATCTAACGATACCTTGGCATTCAGCCCCGAGTAAATTCGGGGTTTTCTGTAAAGCATGTAATAAACATAATTTTTGTTATTTTAAATTTTTCTTTCGGCCTTGTTAATAAATTTATAACCATCTTTAAGTCATACTTAGCCACAAGAGTGATTTAACAACTTGTGGTCAAGGATATGAGCAAGATAAAAATTCAGAATATACTTAATACAATTATTAACGATGACTGTATTAAAGTTATGAATGAAATGGAAGAAAAGTCCGTTGACTTAATTTTTGCCGATCCTCCGTATAATTTGCAGCTGGGTGATGCTTTGCTGCGTCCGGATAACAGCAATGTGAGCGGTGTATACGAAGAATGGGACAGCTTTGAAAGCATGGAAGCCTATGACGAGTATACTAAGGCTTGGATGGGGGCTGCAAAAAGAGTCCTAAAAGATGACGGAGCTTTGTGGGTTATCGGCTCATATCATAATATTTTTCGAGTGGGAAAAATACTGCAAGACATGGGATTTTGGATATTAAACGATATCATCTGGAATAAGGTAAATCCGATGCCTAATTTTAAGGGAACCAGATTTACCAATGCTCATGAAACCTTGATTTGGGCATCAAAAAGCCAAAATTCCAAATATACATTTAATTACGAAGCTATGAAAGCTTTGAATGAAGATACGCAAATGCGTTCGGACTGGCATATCCCGCTTTGTACCGGTAAAGAAAGGCTAAAAGATAAAAACGGTGATAAATTGCATCCGACACAAAAACCCGAAGCATTGCTTTATAGAGTGATTATGTCATCAAGCAAGGTTGGTGATATTGTTCTTGATCCGTTTTTTGGAACCGGAACTACCGGTGCGGTGGCCAAAAAATTGGGACGCAATTTTATCGGAATTGAAAAAGACAGTGCCTATATAGAAGGTGCAAAAGAAAGAATTGACGCGGTAGAAACAGTTAAAAACGGTTTGTGTTTGGAGTATGCCTGCAAGAAAAAATTGCCCAGAATTCCGTTTGGAAATGTGGTCGAACGAGGTCTTTTGGAACCAGGGGATATTTTGTATGATGCATCACGCAAACATTGTGCCGTTGTGCGTTCGGACGGAACTCTAAAGAGCGAAAATGCCGAAGGTTCAATTCATCAGGTGGGGGCAGCGGCTCAAAATGCTCCGGCTTGTAACGGCTGGGTTTATTGGTATTTTGAGAATGCTAACAAGGAGCTGGTTTGCATAGATGAATTGCGAGGAATGCTCAGAGCCGAGATTGAAGCTTAATTTTTGTAAAAAACCTGTTGTGTAAAATATAAACTTGGAATATATTGTTGCCAAGTTTATATTTTTTTATGACAAAAGTTTTTTTATAGATGCGTAAGTGGTCTGAAAAAAAGAGTAAAACCGAGATTGATAATAAATCTGTCGGGGTTTTGGGGCAAACCTCGTCGGGGGATAATTATGCGGCAATAGATTTGGGTACAAATTCTTGCCGGCTGGTTATTGCCTCGCCTACGCCATCAGCTTTTAGAATCGTTGAAACATTCTCAAAAATTACGCGCTTGGGTGAGGGGATTATCAATAATAATGAGCTTTCCCATACCGCTATCAGAAGAACGATTAATGCATTGAGAGTTTGTGCCGGCGTGTTGGAAGAATATGCTCCGATTGTGAAAGCCCGATATGTGGCGACTGCGGCTTGCCGTCGAGCTAAAAATTGCCAATATTTTTTGGATTTGGTTAAAAAAGAAACCGGACTTAATATAGAGATAATTTCATCGCAAGAAGAATCGCGATTGGCTATGGTCGGTTGTATGCCATTGTTAAACCGAAACATCAGGCGAGCTTTGGTGTTTGATATCGGCGGCGGTTCAACAGAGGTTTCTTTGGCAAGGTTAAGCAATTCGGGCAGGGCGTTTATTGAGGGATATGTTTCTTTGCCTTATGGTGTGGTTACGGTATCAGAGGCTTTTCCTAATCATGATATGACTGATTTGGCCTATAATACCATCGTGGAAAGAACACACAAAATTTTGAGTGAATTTGAAGCAAAGTATCATATTGCCGAAGCCATTAGACGGCAAGAAATTCAAGTTTTGGGAACTTCGGGCACGGTTACGGTGTTGGGAGCTGTGCATCTTAATTTGCCGCGTTATAATCGTTCGGCAGTAGATGGTTTGGCTTTGAGTATTCAAGATGTTAAGAAAACTATCGGTCGAATTAAAAGAATGGGTGATGACGGCAGACGCAAAAATGCCTGCATCGGTGCGCAAAAAGCAGATTTAACCATTGCCGGATGTGCAATTATCGAGGGTTTGCTCTCTTTTTGGCCGGTTAGCGAGATTACTATTGCCGACAGAGGTATCAGAGAGGGTATATTGTTGGATATGATGCATGCCGATAAAGTTCATAAGAAAAGTAAAAAGAACTTTCGTTCGAGGTTTCCGTTTAATAAAAAGTCAAAACGCAATTCCTATAAGAAAAAAGCCAGTGAGGTAAAAAATGAGAAGTAAAACCTATGCCGGAATTGATTTGGGCTCTAACTCTTGTAAAATACTGATTTGTGATGAAAAAGGTAAAAAGTTGTTTTTGAAAAATGCACAGACCAGATTGGCAGAGGGTATGTATCAGGAAAATAAAATTACCGATGAAGCTTTTAATCGCGGTCTAAAATGCTTTTTTGAGTATCGTCAGTTGTTGGATAAGTATAATGTTGAACCGCAGAATATGAGAGCCGTAACTACGGCAGCGTGCAGAACGGCTAAAAACGGCGCTGAGTTTGTGAAAAAAGTATATGATGAATCCCACATAAGTTTAGAGATTATTGATGGATTGGAAGAAGCTAAGCTCAACTTAAAAGGAGCGATGGAGCATGTGTTGGGAAAAAGCAAGTATGTGGTGGTTTATGACTTAGGCGGTGCTTCGACCGAGGTGACCTTGGCTACTAATGCCAAAAATCCGGAGATTATTTATTCGGTATCAATTCCTTGGGGAGCCAGAAATTCTTCCGAAGCTTTTAACTTGGTTGAATATTCCGGCGAAAATGCCTCTAAATTGCGGAAGGAAGTAGACGGATATATGAATGAGTTTCTTGAGTATGCCGATTTGAAAAAGCATGAAGATATTTCTTTTGTGGCGACATCTTCAACTCCGCTGAGATTGGTTTCGATGATTAACGATTTTGGTGAATATGACAGGGAAAAAGCCGATGGATTGAAGATGAATAAAGAAAAAATGGATAAGGCTATTGACGGTATATTGTATTCAAAACGCGAAGAATTGGCTAAGAATCCATATATCGGGGATAAGAGATCTTATATTTTTATTGCCGCCTGTGTGATTTTTAAGCAAATATATGATCGCTTAGGATTAGAAGAAGTTACGGCATCATTGAAAAGTGCCAAAGACGGAATTGTCGCTGATTTGATTGAACGCGACCAAAAAGCAAACATAATGTTGAAGAGTAAAAACAATGGCAAAACCAAGTAAAGCAGCAAATGTTATCGGTGGCAGACATAATTTAAGCGTTAAGGTAAAAACTGCTAAATATAAGAAAAAATCCTCAAATCAGTGGTTGTTGCGACAGCTTAACGATCCCTATGTGGCCGAAGCAAAAAGGCAAGGTTATCGTTCGAGAGCAGCATTTAAGCTAATCCAATTAGATGAAAAATATCATTTTTTGGGCAAAGGTAAAACTATAGTTGATTTGGGATGTGCTCCCGGCGGTTGGACACAAGTTGCGGTAATGCGAAATAAGGGTTGCGGCAAAGTTGTGGGAATTGATATTTTGGAAACCGAGGCAATCAACGGAGCTGAGTTAATTTGTCAGGATTTTACATCAGAAGATGCACCGGATAAACTTAAAGCTTTGCTTAAGGGGGAGGCAGATATCGTAATGAGCGATATGGCGGCAAATACCACCGGACACCAGCAAACCGACCATTTGCGAACCATAGGTTTGGTTGAGGCTGCTTATGAATTTGCCAAGGAAGTGTTGGCTGAAGGCGGAATTTTTATTGCCAAGGTATTTCAGGGCGGAGCCGAGGGCGGGCTTTTGGCCGATGCTAAGCAAAATTTTGCCAAAGTTGCTCATTTTAAACCGGCGGCAAGTCGAAAAGAGTCGCCGGAAACTTATTTGGTGGCGCAAGGGTTTAGAAAAAATAAGGCCGATTGATATTTTAATTTGACAGTTTGGGATAATCGGTATACTGTCGGGTAAGTTATCTTAAGTTTAATGAAAAAATAATTATGTATTATGGAAAAAATTTATTTAGGCGATAGAAAGGTTATATTGCCTTATGTCCCCCGTAAAGGGTATTATTTTAGTGATTTAGAGAAGGCTCTGGCAGAGGATTGCGATTTTGTGGCAATAAACGAGACTGGAATTCAAATCTCCGGTAAATTGCCAAAGGACGCAAATTGCAAGGTGAAGAAGATTGCCAAGCTTGAGCTTGCTGAGGGTAGGAAAGGATTTGTCTTTTCTGTCGTCAGGTCTCAGATGATTGGTTTATTCTTTTGGGCTAAAGGAACACAGGAATTAATTGAACTTGTTGACCCCGGAGTTAGAAAAAACTTCGTCGTGGTCGAGGGTACTCTGATTTAGTATAAGGGTCGTAAAAGCTGCTTGCTTTTACGGCCTTTTGCTTTATACTTCAAAAAAGTTTTTAGGAGAATGCAAAAATGCAAAACGGAGCCAGATATCAGGCAATATTGGAAATTTTGACCGAAGTTTTTGATGATAAAATGCCGGCTGATAAGATTATCAATGATTATGTGCGTAAGAGAAAATACATCGGGTCAAAAGATAGGAGATTTATTGTCGATGAGGTGTGGCGTATTATTCGCAATCGAATGAAGCTTGCTTTTGATGCCAAATCGGAAGAGGCCAGAAAAATTTTGCTATATGCCAATAAAGATAAATTGAGTGAAATGTTTGATGGTTCGGCTTATGGATTGGCTCCGTTAAATGAAGATGAAAAAACTTGGTTAAAAGAAGAAAATGAAGAACCATATCCGGATTATGTCGAGGCAGAATGTCCGAAGTGGTTGTTTGAAAAGATTAAAGATATAAGCTTTTGCAAGGCATTGAACGAACCGGCAACAACCGATATCAGAGCTCACGGAATTTCCAGAGAAGAGTTGGCAAGAAGACTTAAAGGCGAGGGCATTTCGGTTCGTGAGGGAGTTTATGCTCCGAAGTGCTTAAAAATTGATGAGCGGTTGGTCTTGAATAATTGTATGGCTTGGCAAGACGGATTAATGGAAGTGCAAGATGAGGCCAGTCAAGTTGCGGCAATTTTGGCTGATGTTAATGCTCAGCAAAAAATTATGGACTATTGTTGCGGAGCCGGGGGAAAGGCTTTGGCAATGAGTGATGTTATGCAAAATGAGGGCAAAATTTTGGCTCATGATGTTGATGCTAAAAGGCTTGATGCCATAAAGCCCAGAATGGAGCGATTGAAGGTAAAAAATATTGAGTTGGTAGACTTTGTGGCCGATTCAGATAAAGATTTTGACAGATTTGTGTTAGATGCGCCTTGTTCGGGCAGCGGAACTTGGAGAAGAGCTCCCGACAATAAGTTTAGGTTGACGGAAGAAAAATTGTTTGGGTTAACCAAAATTCAAGAAGAATTGCTTGATGTGGCAGCGGCAAAAACCAAAGTAGGTGGCAGAATCGTTTATATCACCTGTTCGGTTTTGGAAGAAGAAAACGAAGCACAGATTGCAAAATTTTTGGAAAGACACAGCGAATTTGAAACTATTGACTTGCAAATGTTGTGGGAAGATAAAATAACGGCACCGTATCCTTGTAAGTCGGTAAAATGGCTTAAGATGTC
Organism: uncultured Pseudomonadota bacterium; assembly: GCA_949297185.1. GTDB lineage: Bacteria > Pseudomonadota > Alphaproteobacteria > RF32 > CAG-239 > CAZU01. The sequence continues at coordinate 2,328 of CASFRM010000026.1, read as the reverse complement.
GCCGGTTGCTACCGGAACCGACGGGTTTTTTGTGTGCGTCATGAAAAGAAAATATTAGTTTTCGGCGTTCTTTTTATAAATATAGGAAATAATTTCGGCGACGGCGGCAAAGGCCTCGATGGGAATTTCCTGATTAATATCAACAGCTTTTAATATTTGCAAAAGGTCGGCGTCTTGACGAATTTCGATGCCTTGTTCTTGGGCTATGGCAATAATTCGTTTGGCTATATCTCCGGCTCCTTTGGCTAAAACTATGGGAGCCTGGTTGGAATCTTTGTCATATCCGAGGGCAACGGCATAGTCAGATGTTTCGCTTGTGGAAAAATCCGATGAAGCGTTGCGTGGGTGTGAATTTGTGCTATTATCTTGCTTGGACATGGAAGACTCCGTTTGTTTGCTTTTTTAGGATAAGTAAATTTGCGGAGTTTGGCAAGAAGTTTTGTTTGGCATAGAACTTGCATGTCTTTTAGTGTGGGGACACCAAATATTATGCCATGTGGGGAGTTTGATTGATGAATCTTAAAAATCTGACGGTTTTTAATTTAGCTGATCGTAATATGAGCTATTTGGCGGCAAGGCAAAAGGTCTTGGCCGAAAATATTGCTAATGCGTCAACGCCCAATTATTTGCCGAAAGATGTTGCCAAACCCGATTTTATCCAAGAAATTACCAATTCCGAAAATAAATTATCTCTAAGAGCTACAAATGCCAAGCATTTTACCGAGCTTAAGTCTGTGAGCGATAAAAAGGATGCTAAAGGTTTTGCGGTCTATACTCCGCAGCCTAAAAATGCGCTTACCATAGACGGTAACGGAGTGGTATTGGAAGATCAGATGAATGAGGCAAGTAAGGCAAGTTCGGAATATAAAAGAATGATTACAATTTATAACTCCTATAAAAATATGCTCTCAACCGCTACAACCAAAATTACGGGGTAGGGTAAATGGCCGGAAATTTGACATTGAGTGCGGATATAGCCGCATCTGGTATGAAGGCTCAAGCTGAAAGGCTTAAGGTTATTTCGCAGAATATGGCTAATGCAGACTCGGTTTCGACAGAACCGGGCGGTGAGCCGTATCGTCGTCAGGTGGTCAGTTTTGAAAACTATATTGATAAAACAAATGGGGCTCAGAAGGTTAGGGTAAATAAAATTATCGATGATAAAGCACCTTTTGAGAAAAAATATGAGCCCAATCATCCGGGGGCTGATGAGAATGGCTATGTCTTGTTGCCGAATGTTAACCCGCTGATTGAGATGATGGATATGAAAGAAGCGCAGAGAGTGTATGATGCTAATTTGAATATGTTAAAAACAGCTCGTGAGATGAATTCGAGTGTGTTGGATATTTTGAAATAGACAGGGGAAATTAAAAAATGGTGACCAGTGTTAATAATGCGTTGAATGCTTACCAAGCTGCTTTAAGCAGAATTAATTCGGTTAAGGCTTCACCGGTTGAGGAGATGATTAAGCCGGAGGAGAGTTTTGGTGCTGTGCTTAAAGATGTGGTTAATGAGGCTGTTGATGCACAGAAAAAAGCAGAAATCACCACTATTAACGGTATTGCCGGAAAAGCTGATATTCAAGATGTGGTTTTGGCAATTTCTAATGCCGAGCAAGCTCTGGAAACCGTTGTCGCTGTTAGAGATACGGCAATTAAGGCCTATAACTCAATTATGCAGATGAATATATAATAAAATTTAATATCTTTTTAAGATTTTTTTGCTAGTGTGAATCCCGTATGGAGTAGAATACCATACGGGATTTTCTTAAGGAAATAAGATATAAGGACGCAACAGTAGTGTTGACACAAGGATTGAGACATAGCCTCTTTAGTGAGGAATTGTGGGCTTTCTGCTATAATATGGCGGAAAGTTTTGTTGCGTTTAAATTATCAAAGCGGCGAGGTGAGAGATGAATAACAATATCACCTTAAACGCCTCGATGCGAAACAATTTATTAAGTTTGCGAAACATCTCCAAGCAAATGGATAAAACTCAGCTGATATTAGCGACGGGAAAGAAAGTAAACTCGGCGATAGACAATGCGTCCGCCTATTACCAAGCACGCTCTCTAACCAATCGTGCGGCTGATTTAACCGCGTTACTCGACGCGATGGGACAAGGTATCCAAACCATTGAGGCCGCAAATGCCGGTTTGGAAAAAGCAACCGCCTTTTTAGAACAAGCCAAAGTTCCGGCACAAAATATGGCAACCAACGAATTTTACTCTGCCAAAAGAGCATATGTTACCACTAAAGATGAGCTTTTGGCTGCTACTAAAGACAAATCAATCAAATATATTGTGGTTGAAAACGATATTGATATGGG
>CASFRM010000025.1 GCA_949297185.1 uncultured Pseudomonadota bacterium | reverse complement strand
ATATCTCCAAATATTGAGAATATGCAAAATACATTGACTGCAAATATTCAAAATCAGACCTATAATAATTCCTCAGAGCCGGATACAAATTCAAGTTTTGCAGGTTCAATCGACCCTTATGCTAGAATAAAAAAATTATTGGAGCAAAACCGAGAAATAAGCAACACCAATCAACTCTCTCCAAAAACTAATCCTAATAAGGCGAGTAATGTTGCTTCAAGTAATATTGACTATTCTCTTTATGGAAATGATTTCAGCAAAGAATTCATTGATGAAATGGTTTATGATAAAGAATTTAATCAAATTTTAAATGAATATATTATTCCTAATGAGGGTGGTTTATCTGATAAACCAAATGACAGAGGGAAACTAACGAAGTTTGGGATTTCTAAAAATACGTACCCAAATGAAGATATTTCAAATCTTACCAGAGAAAGAGCTAATGCTATTATTTATAGAGACTTTTATAAATGGAATGGATTAAACAAATTACCATATCCGATTAGAGGTTTTGTTGTAGATTATGGTATGCCTTCAAGTCCCCTTCATGCGATAAGAACTGTTCATAAAGTACTTGGATTACCTTCCAATGGAAATATTATTGGTCCCGCTACTATGGAAAAATTAAAAAATTTTTCGCAACAAGACTATGAAAAATTCTTAGAACAATATAAGCAAAATATGATAGAATATTACAATAATATTGTTCAAAATGATCCAACCCAAAAAGGGCACCTAAATGGATGGTTAAACAGAGCTAACAGGGCTCATCTTGGAAAATAACTTAGTTGGAGAGGTTGTTTTTTAGCAACCTCTCTATTATTTATAATTTTCAAGCTCAGGTAAATAAGATAACATTTTTTCTTTGCTACTATTTATCAAACCCTGGATATAAGAATGTAGCACTTTTAATATTTCTGGTTGGCTATTTATTTCACATAAATTTCCGCTAGGCCATTCATATTTATTTGAACACGATTGTATTGAATAGGCATTAACTAGTGTTTGTTTGAATTGCTGATATACTTTGATATTGTTTTCGGGGTAAACATACAAATTTTTTAATATTTTTTCAGCAACATTGCTATAGCAAAACAATATTTCATCGTTTTGTGTTGAACAATCATAAAGTTCTTTTTGATATGCCATAAGTAATTTATAATCATCAATAACCTCTTTTATTTTATCTTTGCTACTCCAATCGCTTTGATTGTAAACTTCATCTATATCAATTCCATGATATGTTTCAGCATGGGCATTAAAACTAAACAACAATGTTAAAGCAAATATCAAGACAGCCTTTTTCATGTCTCAAACTCCAAAAGATTAAATTATGATAATCATAGTCTTAAGAGTTGAAAATATGGTTAAAACTAAAGTAGGTTATCATAGTTTTTCTTAAAATCAGACCTATAATAATTCCACAGAGCCAGATACAAATTCAAGTTTTGCTAATTCGATCAACTCTCTCCAAAAACTAATCCTAATAAGGCGAGTAATGCTGCTTCAAGTAATATTGATTATTCTCTTTATTTCGGCTGTTTTATATGGTATAGGTTCTGCTGATACATTAGAGCAAATACCAGAGGAAATTGCATATAATGCTTTAGGAAATAAATATGTGCAAAAAATTCCAACAGATATTTTACCTCAAAAAGTAGTTCCAATTGCCAAAGAGTATTTAAGTCGTAGAATTCCTGAATGGCTTAAAAAATATATTAATAAATAAACTTGTTTTTAATTCAATTATTAGTTAAATTAAAATTATAATAAAAGGAGGAGACATTATGGACCAAGAGAAAAAACAGAAAATATGGCGGAAAGTCCGTGTTTTTTTAATTTCTTGCTTATGGTTTAGTGCCATTACCGCATTTCCAATGCAACACTTGGTAGAGATGTCTCCTCTATTAAAAATTTATAATTGGTTGATTGGAATTGGTGCCATAATGCTTTTTATGGAAACCGGATTTAGGGATCTACCTGAAAAAAATAATATTAAACTTAGCAAAGCTCTTACAATACTTGGTTGGATTATTGGAATATTCGGAGCCATAATTTGCATTGTTTATTATGATTATATAGGAGAGGTAATTATAGAATTCGGTAGTAGACAGCATGTAAGAAATTAAATTTTATTGTGTTAGTTTGGCGAAAACAAGTTTTAGATGTCAATGAAAGCAAAAATTCGAAATTCATCGGTTCCGTAATAGCAATACAAACAAAGCTTCCTTTATGGAATATTTTTGTTTTTTATCAAATATTAATATTTAAAGTACTACCATAAAATGATAATTGCAAAAATACGAGGTGAAAATATGTTGCGTTTCAAAGATTGGTTGGAAAAGTTTATTAATAATGAAATGACCAGCGGTTTGTTGATGATTGCCGCAATGGTGGCTTCTATAATTTGTGCAAATTCACCTTGGGGCGAGCCTATCAAGCATTTTTGGGAAACGCAGCTGTTTGTAGGTATTGCCGATATGAATTTTTCCAAATCTTTGGAATGGTGGGTTAATGATGTCTTGATGGTGTTTTTCTTTTTGCAAATAGGATTGGAATTAAAACGCGAGATGAAAGAGGGATTCCTTTCCGATCCGAGACAAATTTTGGTGCCGGCTTTGGCGGCATTGGGTGGAATTATTTGTCCGGCCTTTATTTACGCTCTTATAAATCACAATAATCCTCAGTATATGAACGGTTGGGCAATTCCTACGGCTACCGATATTGCTTTTGCTATTTGCGTATTGATGTTGGTCGGCAGAGTAATTCCGCAAGCCGTTAAAATATTTTTGCTTGCTATTGCCATTTTTGATGATCTGGGTGCAATCATAATTATAGCATTATTTTACAATCAGGGCGTTTCTTTAGATTTGTTAGGATATGCCGGACTTGCCTGTTTTGCTTTGTATCTGGTTAATAAAATGCAGATTACCAATTTTACTCCGTATCTTATTCTTGGTGTTGTTTTGTGGTATTGTTTCTTAAACGGCGGTATTCACACCACTATTGCCGGGGTGGTCGTAGCCATGGCTTATCCGATGCGGGTTAATTCCACCAAAGCTTCGCCTTTGGAAACATTAAGCCATAAACTAAAGCCCTGGGTTGATGTGGTAATATTGCCGGTGTTTGCATTTGCTTCGGCAGGATTATACCTTGGAAATGTTACCTGGGAAACCTTTACTCACACCCTTACCATCGGAATTATTTTGGGACTTTTCTTAGGTAAGCAAATCGGTATTTTCTTTATGACCTGGGCATTGATAAAACTTAGAATAGCCAACTTTCCCAAAGAAGTTAAAATACTTGATTTGTATGGCGTGGCTACGGTTGCCGGTATCGGCTTCACCATGGCATTGTTTGTGGGTAAACTATCGTTGCCGGAAGCTATGCAGGGTGAAATCAGGCTTGGTATATTGTGTGGTTCGGTAATCTCTGCTTTGTGGGGCGCTTGTGTGTTCCAACTTGATAGATATGTACACAAAATAGATGCCTTAAAAAACAATTGAGGGTTTAAATCTTGATTAGCAATACCTAAATATATAGAAGGTAAGCTTTTATATAGGGAGGTAATATGTTGATTGCAAAACTGAAAAATGCCAGATGGAATTTGCTCGCCGGTATCTTAATGATATTGCTGGGGGTGTTTATTTGGTTTAATCCTTTGGGTACCATGATGGCGTTGGCTGCTTATATCGGCATAGGATTTTTTGTTGTCGGAGCCTTTTATATCATGTCTTCGACAGCTATTAAATCCGGTTGGTATTTGTTGGTCGGGATTATTAATTTGTTAGTAGGCATTATTTTATTGCTCAACTTGGGTGTTACGGCAGCAAGTTTGCCGGTTATTTTGGCTTTGTGGTGCTTGTTTACCGGAGTTGTTGAGCTTATCGGAGCTTGGGATATGAAAAAATATGGTCTGCCTTGGGGCTTTTCTGCCATAATGGGTGGTATCGGCGTAGTGGTAGGTTTTTTGATTTTGGCTTATCCGATGATAGGTGCCGTTACCGTTTCGGTAGTCTTGGGGTTGTATGCAATACTGTTTGGTATTCTGCAGTTGATAGAATACTCTGTTTCTAAAAATAGTTATACAATCTATTTTGAAGACAAATAAACTAGCGGTATGAAGCTCTTTTTATCCGGTCATTAATGGCAAGGCCAAGACCTTTCATCGGAATTGGCGCCATGGCAATGGCCGGATATTTTGTTTGTTCTTCGGCTAAATGCATATAGGCAAACAAATTAGCGGCCGCTTCGGTCAGATCTGCGGTTTTGCTTAAATTTAAATTGCACTCCATATCGCCAAAGCCAATATAAAATTCATCTTCTCTTTTTTCTTGCGGAGTGATGTTAATTCTCATCGGTATGCGCGGGGCATAGTGTTTAAGCATTTGTCCGGGAGAGGTTGGCGTATTTGGGTTGCCATGAGAGATAATTATTTCTTCACCTAAGAATTCTTCAATAGTTTCTTTTGCTAAGCCGCCGGCTCGCAAAAGAACGGTATCTTTGGTAGTTAGGTCGATAATGGTGGATTCAACTCCGACTTTGCAACTGCCGCCGTCGATAATCATGTCAACCTTTTCGCCTAGGCTTTCAAAAACATGGCGAGCTGTAGTCGGAGATATGCTTTGTGAACGGTTAGCCGAAGGTGCGGCAATCGGGACGCAAGATTCTTTGATAAGCTCAAGTGCTACGGGGTGGTTGGGCATGCGAACACTCATGGTCTTTAAGCCGGCACAGACCAAATCAAGCGAAGGACTTAAATCTTTGCGCTTTACAACCATAGTTAACGGGCCGGGCCAGAATTTTTTGGCCAGCGCTTCGGCTCTTGCATCAACTTCTGCAAGTTCATAAAAAGTATTAAGCTCGCAGATGTGTGATATCAGTGGATTAAAGATCGGGCGGCCTTTGGCTGCAAAAATGTTAGCTACCGCTTTGGCGTCATAGACATTGGCTCCCAGACCATAAACAGTTTCGGTCGGAAATGAAACCAAGCCGCCATCTTTTATAATTTGGGCGGCTTTTTTAATGGTGTCTTTTGAGTATGCAAAAATATTAGTCATCTATCTTCAAAATATATCTTACGGTTGCTGCAAAATCTTTTAGTCTATGTAGCACCATAAAACTTGATTTGTCAATTATGCAATATTGTCTTGTGTCCTTAACCCAAGCAATATAGGTACCGGAGGTTTCGCCAAGTAATAGCATATTGTCTTGGTATGGATTGTCGGAAGCCAGATTTTCGCCGAGCAAGTCGTGCAAAAAATGATGCCGATTATCAATACCGAAAATGCAACGGTCGTCCAATTTGAAACCATTATAATAAGTTAAAAACTGAAAAACTTCATCAGGCGGCAGGGGTAAAGATGCAGCGGATAAATCTTCTTTGGCCTGCAAAATGTCGGCAGCAATCAGCGGTGAACCGGTGATACCGTATTCGAGTTCTGAAATTTGCTGTAGCAATTCTTCCATTTAGCGTCCTTTATCGGTGTTGAATTTGCTTATGATGTTTATTTTTTTGGTTTTGTCATTGGCTTTTAATAGTGCAGGGGTAAATTCTTTAATGTTACCTTGCAGATATTGTCTTTCTTTTTCGGGATTCCGGATAATTTGAAACTCTTGTAAAAAACTGCCGAAAAATACAATATTGCGGTTAATGTCAATTTCATAAGGTGTGTGTAAAATTTTGTGATGGGGCATGTCTTTGCATAAGAATAGGTTGGAAAAATCATTTACTTTGCTATAGTCTTCCAATTCGTTGGCATTCTTGCGATTTTTGCCGTGGTGAACGGTATATAAAGACATGATATAACGCAAATCTTGCGGGCATTTTTCCGACCTATCAAGATAGTATACGTATGTCAGCAAATCTTTGGCTTCTTTTTCTTCGTCAAGCAAACTCATTTTTTCGAGAAATTCTTCATAGTAACAGGCGGCAAACATTTTTAAGAAGCGAGTGCGTTGGTTCGGCATATGGTGCTCGGGATATGCTTTGTTGTGAGAAGCTATCATATCAAGCATATCAACATAAGTGAGCTGATTTAGTTTGTCTAAAGGATAATTTATTTGGGCCAATTGTGAGCATATGGGACGCGACATTACGCGAAAACTGTTGAATTTTTTCATGTCTGCCCAGCACGGAACTTCGTTTAAGTCGTATTCGTACGGTTTGTTAAAGTGGGTAATTTCGAAATTTTGATTACTTTCTTTGAAAGCACGGTATGTAGCGGAAAGGTCATCTGGAGCAGGGGTAAAGTACAGTCCGTCAAAATCTATATCTATCATTGAAATTTGTTCTTTGGAAAGCGGTGGTTGATCAGGCGGCGTAATGTGCGGTGTTCCGATACCATAAAAAGAGAGCATCAATTTTAACTCTCGCTTTAACCCTTCTACATTTCTCTTAGAGGTTTTTTTAACTGTATTTTTTTTATCTCCACCTTTATCTTTGCTCTTTTTGGTGCGGGTGCTTTCGCCTTTTTTGCTCTTGCGATAATTGGTTTGATAAATGGCGTGGAGTTTGTTTATGAACATAGCCGTGATGGCTTTTTCATTTTTGATAAGGCTTGCTAAATTTTTGCTTTTTAGATCCATCTTTTAGCCTTTTTTGTTAAATTTGTCTAATGATTACTATAATTTTTGGTTTCTGTCTATAATTTTTTTAAAGTTTTTTGCTTTATATTAATAAATCTTGATTAATCTAGAGAAAAAGTTTGTTTTTTGGGAGATTCATCATGTTGGAAATTGTTTTTACCGATAAAAAACCCGAGGCAAAAGTGGTGAAGGTTTTGCCGATGGCAAAGGATAAGAGCGAAAAGTATGAATTTTTGACCACTGATGAAGGAAATTTATTAAAAAAAGCCATAACCCAATCTGATTTTGAGGCTAAAAGTCAAGAAGTCGTTGAGGTGTTTGGCGGCAGAGCAAAAATGATTTTGTTGGGACTCGGCGGTGACAATAATCAACTTGATATGCAAAATGTGGGAAAAAAGCTGTATCATACACTATATAATGATGAAAAAGCTTATGTAGCCACAAAAGATTACTATGATGCCGCAAATATAGCCTTTGGAATTTTGCAAGAATCGTATAGTTTTGATAAATATAAAACCACCAAGAAGCCTGAAGATTTTACAAAGCTTGAACAGGTGGTGTTTAGGGTTGATAGTCCTGAAGAAGCACAAGAGAATTTTAAGCAATATTTGGCGTTAGCAACGGCAATTCGTTATGATAAAGATTTGTGTAATGAACCGGCGAGCTATTTAACACCGGAGGTGTTTGCTCAAGATGTTGAACGGCTTAGATATTTGGGGCTAAGAGTTGAAGTCTTGAACGAAAAAAATATGCAAGAGCAGGGGTTGGGTTTGCTTGAGGCAGTAGGAAAGGGAAGTAATAATCCGCCGAGAATGGTGGTAGCTTCGTGGCCGGGAAATAAAAATTCGCAAGTTTATGATGTGGCAATAATAGGCAAAGGTATTTGTTTTGATGCCGGAGGGTTGAGCCTTAAATCAAATGCCGGAATGGTTGAGATGAAAATGGATATGTCAGGGGCGGCAGCGGCGATTGCCTCCTTAAAGGCAGCAGCTTTGCAAAGAGTGCGCAAAAATATTGTTGTGATTTTAGGACTGGCTGAAAATATGCCCTCAGCCAAAGCCATGAAAATAGGTGATGTTTATGCCGCCTATAATGGTTTGACCGTTGAGATTATGAATGCCGATGCCGAAGGAAGATTGGTGGTGGCGGATTGCTTGGCGTATTTGCAGAAAAATTACAAGGTGAAAAATATTGTTGATATAACCACTTTGGGCTCTTTGCGAACAGTATTGGGAAATACTTATGCCGGATTGTTTGCCAATGATAAATCATTGGGCGACAAACTGTTGAAAGCAGCCGAGGTAACCGGTGAAAAGTTATGGTTGATGCCTCTGGATAAGGAATATGAAAAAATGCTCTCCTCGCCGATTGCCGATATCAGAAATATTGCCGTGGATGGTAAAGCTTCGATTGTTTCGGCGGCATTTCTAAATCGCTTTATTGAAAAAGGGAATAAGTGGGCACATATTGATATGAGCGGGGTGAGATTGGATAAAAGCGGTTTGGCATCGGGTTTTGGGGTAAAGTTATTGAATGAATTTATCAAAGGATTATAAAAAATGAAAATAGATGAAAGAATTACCAAGTTAGCGGAAAATATATTAAAAAATTCGCTTAATCTGAAAAAAGGTGAAAAAATTTATATTGAAGCATTTAGTGCTTCAACCAAAGATTTGTTTAATGAGTTTATCAGAATAGCCGCTAAAATGGGTGCAACACCATTTTATGTTTATAATGATAATTCTTTTGTAAAAAATTTGGTGGAAAATTCTACTCCGGCTCAAATCGAACAATACGCAAAATGGCATTCGGCTTTAATGGATGAGATGGATTGTTATGTCGCGGTCAGAGGGTATGATGATTTGTTTGCACTTTCGGATATCGCGCCAGCCAAGATGAAAGCATATAATCAAATCTATTATAATATGGTGCATTTTGACCGCAGAATTCCCAAAACCAGATGGTGCGTGATGCGTTATCCTAATGATACCATGGCGGCGGTGTCTAAAATGTCGTGCAAAGCTTTGGAGGATTTTTTCTTTGAGGCATGTCTGGTTGATTATAAAAAAATAGGCAAGGCGATGGCTCCTTTGAAAAAATTGATGGATAAGACCGATAAAGTGAGAATTAAAGGGCCAAACACCGATTTGGAATTTTCTATTAAGGGGCTAAAGGCTGTTATTTGCGACGGAAAGATGAATATTCCTGATGGCGAGGTTTATACCGCACCTCTAAAAACTTCAATCAACGGACATATCCAGTTTAATACCGATACGGTCTATGGCGGAACTTTTTATTCGAATGTATATCTGGAATTTAAAGATGGCAAAATTATCAAAGCCGAAAGTCGTGCTAATAATGATAAATTGCAAAAACAGATTAATGTCGATGAGGGGGCGCGCTATATGGGTGAGTTTGCAATAGGCGTTAACCCCTATATCAGAAAAGAAATGTTGGACATTTTATTTGATGAAAAAATTGCCGAGTCGCTGCATATGGCAATCGGAAATTCGTATAACGATGAAACTTTTAACGGTAATCGTTCAAGTGTGCATTGGGATTTAGTTTTGATTCAAGACAAGGCTCACGGCGGTGGTGAGATTTGGTTTGACGATGTTTTGGTAAGAAAAGACGGTGAGTTTGTGGTGCCAGAGTTAAAAGGGCTTAATCCCGATAAATTAAAATAAAATTTAATTTTTGATAAATTTTTCTTGATTTTTGTCTAAACGCATAATAACCTCAAATGCGTTAAGTTAATTCTATGTTAAATTTTTAAATTTCTATCTATTATGGCAAAAAAATTAGAATTTAAAAAACTCTCTGCATACAACGTGAGAGAAGCAAAAAGTTATGAGACATGGTTATCATTGGTTAGGATGCCATATCATACCCATATCAATAATACGGAGCTGCAAACCGCTTCAAAAGATATAATACCTGAAGTGGATTTGGTTGTTGTTTTTTCTGATAACTTAAGAGCCGCAGCCGAGGCAGCGGTTTTTGCTAATCATTATAAAAAGCAACACGGAAAATATCCGAAAACATTGTGTTTACCGGCGCTAAATCTACCAGAGTATATTAATTGGGGAGCACCGGAAGATAGGTTGGCAACACTCATATTAAAGAAAATGGGAGTTCCTGAAGATGTTATTATCGGAAGGGGAAAATCATGGCGAAGATATAATCTGATCAATGATTTGGCTTCGTATCTTGCTGAAAATCGTGAGTTCCAAAAGATACTTGTTGTATCTTCTTTGGGACATTCGCTACTGGCGGCACAGGCTCTGTGTCTTAAAATGCCTGATATTAATTGGGTGTTTTTTGAAAATGAGTTGATAGCACCACATAATCGAGTGCTTGACTCTGAGATACTCGATGTTAACGGTATCGGGGTCGATCTTTTGATAGCCAACATTGCAAAGGCATTTCATGGTTGGGGTGTCGAAAGAAGCCATCTAACTTATAGAAAAGTCGATGATTTGCCTGATCGTGAGTTGATGAAGAAAATTATTGGTCTTGGCTATGTAGTGGGTTTGAGTCCAGATGCTTTTTATTTCTTTGACGTAGAGGAGGATGCAATAGATTTGATGCGGCAACGCAGAGTGTATGTTGATACTCTGAATATAGGAAATCTAAAGCACACTTTGGCTCAAGTAAAGATGTTGTTAAGACAATATCAAAACGGTAAATTTTAATTTTTTTTATTATGAAAATCAGTAAAAAAGACCTGCGTCATCTCGTGTATATGGAAAAGTGGGCAGGGTACAAAATGGCAGAAAATCCTTTGTCGTTAATGGAAGTTATCAAAAAAGATTGCGGTAATTCATTTCCGTCAATATTGTCGGATGAGGATATGAAAGTAAAATCTTTTTCCGTTAGGGATGTGCCGCAAGCTGATGTTATGCTAGTACTAAATAATTACCCGAGAGTGCTGGCATATACGGCAGAGGTGGCAATTAGATTCAGAAATTCTTACGGGAAGTTGCCTGAGTTGATTAACATTTCTTCCGGTCGCGGAATTGAGTGTCAAAGCTCAAAAATGGCTGAATGGCTGGAGGAAGGGTTGCTTGACCTAGGGTTCCCTGAAAAATGGGTGAAAAAACACCATTTGAGCGAGGAGGTCATTGATTATGCGGACAGTGCCGTAAAAATCGATGAGATTATCTCTAAGCTTGAACTTCAGGGCAAGCCTAAGGTTTTAGTAATTACCGGAGTAGCGGACACTTTATTAGCTGCTACTGAACTGCCGCTGTTATTGCCTCATATTGAATTCAACTTCTTTGAGGCGCCTCAGTTGGCTCCTAATGCTCGTCTGTTTGACGATGAGGTATTTGCCGGAAATACATATGCCATTGATAATTTATTGGCAAATGTAGTGATGGCACAGAAAGCAATAGCCGGTAGAAGAATGCGGCTGCCGATAGAAAAGCTGATGGAGCGGCCAAAACAGGATTATGTCAGAGACTTACTCCTTCGTGGCTTTGCCGGAGCTTTTAATACTCCCGAGATGTGGAAGGCTGTCGGGCTTTCTTATAAGGAGGGAGAGAAGCTATATGAAAAAAGAATTGCCGAGCTTTCAAAAATGGCTAAGCACGGCAGATTAGAACAACAGACCGAAAGGCTGATGTTTCGTATAAAACGAAGCTTAGCTGATAAAGGTTTGGTGTATTAAAATAAGAAACCACTCTTTCTGTGAGGAAAGAGTGGTTTCTTATTTTTTTAGTTTGCATCCGGATCGTAAGACATAAACATCTTGCTTTTTTCGAGAAAGATGTTGTCATCTTCATCAAGGCGCGTGACCCATATGTCTTTTCCATGATGAAAGACCTCATTTTCTAGAGCCTCTACATAATCATAGTCGTACAAGGAAAGTTCTTCGCCGTTGGGGCCGATAAATAAATTAGCGTCCTCGGCAAAAACCGGTACATCAACAACGACACCTTGTTCTTCATCGGTGAGGACCCATACAACACCGACAAACTTTCTTACGCGATCAATGGTATAAAGTTTTACCAAGGCGCATGTATCCGGAGTTATTCCTGCAAGCTTGGCATAGATCTCGGTTTGAGCACTATGCCAGATTACTGGAGCTGCCATAATACGACCATCAGTTGCATAGCAGTATAATTTACCGGCACGGACGAAATAGCTCGCAGCATCAATTATGCTTATTGAGGAGATGTCCTCTAAATCTTCGGGAGCATGAAAATTTGGCTTTTTGAATACCGGCAAAAATAAAAATTTCTGCTCGCATATTGTATACCAAATCATATCACTTTTATCGGTAAAATTGGCAACAGCCAGATTCACTTCGCAGTTGTTTGCTTTACCTTCTGTCAGTTCGCTAAATCTTTTAATCGCGGCAAGTTTTGAAGCATGCATACATTCTTTGCCGACTCTTTTTAAGAATTTCGTTTCCATAATTATATATATTTAATGTGTTTTGTTGCAAATTTAAGCATTATAATTTTGTTTAGTCAACAAAAAACTCCTTAACCTTGCGGTTAAGGAGTTTTTTTAAGTCAGTGAGCCTATTCGGCTACTTTGAACTCAGCCATGTGTTCCAAGAGAGAACGTTTTTCGTTTACATTCTCTTGGGCTTTGTTGACCAAGGTCTCATATCTTTCCGGATTTTGTTTGTTTACAATCTGGAAACGAGTCTCATTAGCCATGTATTCGGCCAAAGGTTTGGTCGGAGCTTTAGAGTCTAAGCTCAACGGAGCCTTGCCTTCTTTGATGTTTTCAGGATTGTAACGATACAACGGCCAAGAACCGGATTCAACAGCGGCTTTTTGGTGAGCCAAACCGTCAATCAAGTTGAAGCCTTGAGCAATACAGTGCGAGTAAGCAATGATGATGGACGGGCCGTCATAAGCTTCGGCTTCGTTCATGGCTTTGATTACTTGACTGTCGTTGGCACCGATTGAAACTTGAGCAACATATACATTGCCATAAGACATAGCAATCATGCCCAAATCTTTCTTCGGCAAAGCCTTACCGGCTGTAGCAAATTTGGCAGAGGCACCCATCGGGGTAGCTTTTGACTGCTGACCACCGGTGTTGGAGTAAACTCCGGTATCCATTACCAAAATGTTGATGTTTTTGCCGGAAGCAATAGCGTGATCAAGACCGCCGAAGCCAATATCATAAGCCCAGCCGTCACCACCCAAAATCCATACTGATTTCTTAATCAAGTAATCGGCCAATTTGTTCAAATGTTTGGCTTCTTGAGTGTTGATTGTAGCCAATTTGTCGCGGAGTTGTTTTACCAAATCGCGTTGTTCGTCAATTTCAACATCGCTCTTTTGCGGGTTGTTCAACAATTTGTCAGCCAATTCGGCACCAACTTTGTCTTTCAATCCTTCCAAAAGCTGTTTGGCAAAAGAGGTTTGTTGGTCAATTGAGAAACGCATACCCAAACCGAATTCGGCGTTGTCTTCGAACAAAGAGTTAGCCCAAGCCGGACCATGACCTTTTTCGTCTTTGGCATAAGGAGTGGTCGGCAAGTTACCGGAGTAAATTGAAGAACATCCGGTAGCGTTGGCAACAACCATGCGGTCACCAAACAACTGGGTCAACAATTTAACATACGGAGTTTCACCGCAGCCGGCACAAGCACCAGAGAATTCAAACAAGGGTTGAATCATCTGAGTTGTCTTGGGCAAGTTCTTAACAACTTCGGTTCTCTTGACATAGGGCAAGGTCTCGAAGAAGTTCCAGTTGGCCTTTTCGGCTTCCAAATGGTTTTCGATATGATCCATGTTGATAGCCTTTAATTCCGGATTGGCTTTGTTTTTAGCCGGGCATGCAGAAGTACAAATACCGCAGCCGGTGCAGTCTTCCGGAGACAATTGCCAAATGAATTTCTTGCCGGCAAACTCTTTACCTTTGTAGGCAGCAGATTTCAAAGTAGCCGGAGCATTTTTCAACTCTTCGTCAGAAGCTACTTTTAATCTGATTACGCCGTGCGGGCATACCAAAGAGCATTTACCGCATTGAATACAGGTTTCGGGATCCCAAACCGGAATTTCGGTAGCAATGCATCTCTTTTCGTATTGAGTGGTTCCTGTCGGCCAGGTACCGTCAACAACTTCTGCAAAAGCAGATACCGGAAGTTGATCGCCACGGTCGGCAATGATTTCGCCGGTAACTTTTTTGATGAATTCCGGAGCGTTGGCCGGAACCGGCAACAAACGATGGAAGTTTGAAGTAACTTCAGACGGATATTCAACTTTGTGCAAGTGTGCCAAAGAAGCATCAACAGCGGCAAAGTTCTTTTGAACGATAGCGTCGCCTTTCTTAGAGTAGGTCTTCTTAATGGCATTTTTGATTTGCTCGATAGCTTCGTCTTTCGGCAAAATGTTGGAAATAGCGAAGAAGCAAGCTTGCATAATGGTGTTAATGCGTTGACCCATGCCGGTTTCGCGAGCAACTTCTACAGCGTTGATGGTGTAGAAATTGAGCTTTTTGGCAATGATTTCTTCTTGAACTTCTATCGGTAAGTGATTCCAAACTTCACCTGCCTCATAAGGAGCATTTAACAAGAATGTGGCACCGGGTTTGGCAATCTTTAAGATGTCAACCTTGGCCATAAACGGAAATTGGTGACAAGCAACAAAGTCAGCTTTGTTAATCAAGTAAGCTGCTTTAATCGGGTTGTCAGAAAAACGCAAGTGCGAAGTAGTCATAGAACCTGATTTACGAGAGTCGTAAACGAAGTAACCTTGACCATATTTACCGGCGTCTTCGGCAATGATTTTAATAGAGTTCTTGTTAGCACCAACGGTACCATCAGCACCCAAACCATAGAATACGGCACGAACAACATCTTTGCCTTCGGTGTCGATATCATCGGAATAGGGAAGAGATGTGTTGTTAACATCGTCATTAATACCAACAGAGAAGCCGTTAATCGGTTTCATCGAGGCACCGTTTTCGTATACGGCACGAACCATTCCGGGGGTGAATTCTTTAGAAGACAAGCCATAACGACCGCCGAAAATACGCGGCATAGAGGCAATTTCACCTTTGGCAAAAGCTTGAGTTAAGGTTGCAACAACATCCAAATACAAAGGTTCACCGATAGAACCGGATTCTTTGGTGCGGTCCAAAACATTAACAACTTTTACTGACTTGGGCAAAGCCTTCAAGAAAGATTTTTCGGGGAACGGACGATAGAGGCGAACTTTCATCAAGCCTACTTTGTAGCCGTTGTTGTTTAAGTAATTGATGGTTTCTTCAACGGTTTCGGCACCGGAACCCATAATAACGATAACTTGTTCGGCATCTTCGGGGCCAACATAGTCAACAACATTGTACTTGCGGCCAGAGATTTTGGCGAACTTATCCATTTCTTCTTGAACAATGCCTTCTACTTGATTGTAGAATTTGTTGCCGGCTTCACGACCTTGGAAGAATACGTCGGGGTTTTGAGCAGTACCGCGAACAACCGGTTTTTCCGGACGAAGAGCGTGTTCAGCGTTGAAAGAATAGTCAACACCTTCCAACATAGCTCTTAAATCATCGTCAGAGAGTAATTTGATTTTTTTGATTTCGTGCGAAGTACGGAAACCGTCAAAAAAGTGCATGAACGGTACGCGAGAACGCAAAGTAGAAGTCTGAGCAATAGCGGCGAAGTCATGAGCTTCTTGAACCGAATTGGAGCAGAGCATAGCAAAGCCGGTTTGACGGCAAGCCATAACATCGGAGTGGTCGCCGAAAATCGACAAAGCGTGATAAGCCAAAGAACGAGCAGCAACATGCATTACAAACGGGCTTAATTCACCGGCAATTTTGTACATGTTGGGGATCATCAAGAGCAAACCTTGCGAAGCGGTAAAGGTGGTGGTTAAGGCACCGGCCTGAATTGAACCGTGGCAAGCACCGGCAGCACCGGCTTCGGATTGCATTTCTTGAACCTCGGGGATAACGCCCCAAATGTTCTTTTGTTTGGCAGCAGACCATGCGTCGGCCCATTCACCCATCGGAGATGACGGAGTAATCGGGTAGATGACGCAGACTTCATTCATGCGGTGGGCAACCGAAGCGGCGGCTTCGTTACCATCCATCATTTTCATCTTTACTTCAGACATATTTCATCCTTAAAGTTAGTGTTAACAAAATAAAAAAGCCAGTGTCAAAACAGACGGTTTTACGCCTTATCTACCGGCTTTCTCAATACAGAATCTTATTCCTGCGTGCCTTATAGCATTTTAGATATAAAAAATCCAGCAAAAAATTGTAGTTAGGCAACAATTTTTGAGACAATTTTGGGGTAAAAAGTCGGCTTATTGAAGTTTTGCAAGGAAGGTACTTGCATAAAGGGGAAAAATCTGGCATAATCCTGGCATAATCAAAGATGCTAAAGTATGTATTAATTTAATAAAATATAATTATGAGAAAAGAAAAAAAAGAAAATTTAAAATTCTCAGTTAAGGCAATATTTTTTGTGCTTTTTGCTTTAACTTTATCAACACTTTATCTCTTGTGGTTAGGGTGTTGATAGAAAAAACTCCTGTGCTGTTGTTCGATCAACTATACGGTCCAACATATTTTAGCACGGGAGTTTTTTTATGTGTAAAATAAAAAAAAGACGCTAGATGTTTCTAGCGTCTTTTTTGTTATACCTGACCGTGGCAATGTTTGTATTTCTTGCCGCTGCCGCAGGGGCATGGATCATTGCGGGCTATCTTGCCCCAAGTATTGGGATCTTTGGGATCAATAGCTTGATTGCCATAAGCAAACGGAGCTTGCTTTTCATTGGCCGGTGTTTCATTGGTTTGTTTGCCCGAGAGCAAATTAACCGGACTTTCATGTACCGCTTGCATGTTGGCCTGTTTGGCGTTTCTTTCTTCCAACTCGTTGGCCGAACTTGCTTGAATTACCGTACGCATCAGAATAAAAGCTACCTTCTCGCCTAACTGATTCAACATATCGGAAAACAGGTTAAAGGCTTCTTTTTTGTATTCGTTTAGCGGGTCTTTTTGTCCGTAGGCACGCAAAACAATGGTGTGACGCATATAATCCAAAGTGGCAATATGGTCTTTCCACAAAGTATCAAGTTCTTGTAATAAAATGGACTTTTCTACCGTGCGAACAATGTTGGCCGGAACATTGGCATTTTTCATTTGTTGAGCTTCGTCTAAAACAGAAGTTACTTTCTCAACCAACTTTTCGGAATCCATCTCCGGTTCTGCAACCCAAGTTTCTATAGGCAACAAAATACCGCTTAATCTAGCTAAATCTTGCTTAATTGCGTCAGTGTTCCAATCTTTGGGCGATGAACCATAAGCAATGTCTTTGTAAATGATGTTGCGGATTTGATCGTGGCACATATCCGTAACGGTTTCCGAGACATCATCGGATTCCATTAATTCGCGTCTTTGTTCGTAGATGACTTTGCGTTGCTCGTTCATTACGTTATCGTATTTGAGCAAATTTTTACGAATATCAAAGTTGCGTTCTTCGACCTTTTGTTGGGCTTTTTCCAAAGCTTTGCTAATCCACGGGTGAACCAAAGCCTCACCTTCGGGCAAGCCTAATCTTTGCAACATTATGCTCATTCTTTCGGAGCCGAAAATACGCATCAAATCATCTTCTAATGATAAGAAGAATTTTGAAGTTCCGGGGTCGCCTTGACGGCCGGAACGTCCGCGTAATTGGTTATCAATACGGCGGCTTTCGTGACGCTCGGTACCTAAAATATACAAACCGCCGGCAGCTTTAACTTTGGCTTTGTCGACTTCGACTTCCTCTTTGATTTTGGCGCGTAAAGCTTCGATTTCTTCGGGGGTTTCATCTCCTTTTAGGATTTGTTTCAAGCGCATATCAACATTACCGCCAAGCTGAATATCGGTACCGCGACCGGCCATGTTGGTGGCAATGGTGATGGCTCCGGATACACCGGCTTGGGCAACAATGGCTGCTTCGCGTTCATGATGGCGAGCGTTCAAAACTTCGAATTTGAGGTTGGTGTTTTTGGCCAACATATCGGCAACCAATTCCGATTTTTCAATCGAAGCGGTACCTACCAATACCGGTTGGCCTTTTTCGTGGCATTCAACAATGGTTTTGATAATGGCGGCAAATTTTTCTTTTTCGGTACGATAAATTTCGTCATGCAAATCTTGACGAATTACCGGACGATTGGTCGGAATTTCGACACAGCTCAAATTGTAAATATCGTTGAATTCGGCTTCTTCGGTCATGGCCGTACCGGTCATACCGGACAATTTGGGGTATAATCTAAAGTAGTTTTGGAAAGTAATGGAGGCTAAAGTTTGGTTCTCTGATTGAATTTTTACACCTTCTTTGGCTTCAATGGCTTGGTGCAGACCATCGGAATAACGGCGTCCTTCCATCATACGGCCGGTAAATTCGTCAATAATCATAACCTTGCCGTCTTTTACGATGTAGTCAACATCGCGAGTGTGCATTTTGTGAGCGCGCAAAGCCTGATTGACATGATGAACCAAGCTGACATTGGCAAGGTCATATAATCCGCCTTCACTTATTAAGCCGACTTGTTTTAATAGTTCTTCAACATGAATCATACCTTTTTCGGTGAGGGTGACTTGGCGAGCTTTTTCGTCTTTTTCATAATCATCTTCACGCAGTTTGGGAATAATGTTGTTTACCAAAATATATTTCTCCGAGCTATCCTCAGCGGCTCCGGAGATAATTAAGGGAGTTCTGGCCTCATCAATTAAAATAGAGTCAACCTCATCGACAATGGCATAATTAAACGGTCTTTGAACCATATCTGATAGGCGGAATTTCATATTGTCGCGCAGATAGTCAAAGCCCAACTCATTGTTGGTGGCATATAAAATATCGGAATTATAGGCGGCTCTTCTGGCATCGTCGTCTTTTTCGTGAATGATGTAATCGACAGTCAAACCTAAGAAACGATATACTTGTCCCATCCATTCGGCATCGCGTTTGGCCAAATAATCGTTAACGGTTACGATGTGAACTCCTTTGCCCTCCAAGGCATTAAGATAGGCAGCAAGAGTGGCGACAAGAGTTTTACCTTCACCGGTTTTCATTTCGGCAATTTGACCGTGGTGCAGTACAATACCACCAATGAGCTGAACATCGTAGTGGCGTTGGCCAAGCGTGCGTTTGGCAGCCTCTCTTACAACGGCAAAAGCTTCCGGCAACAGTTCGTCTAAGGTTTCGCCTTGCTTTATTCTTAATTTAAATTCGTCGGTTTTGGCTCTGAGTTCTTCGTCACTTAACGGTGAGATTGAACTTTCCAAAGCATTAATCTTTTCTACAATCTTATATTGCTTTTTAATATAACGTTCATTGGCAGAACCAAATATTTTGCGGGCAAGGCTACCTATCATTTTTGTATTTATCCTTAAAATTCATATTTATAAAACATTTCAACATCATACATTTAGTGTTTTAAATGCCGAGAGTCAAGGGGCGGCAAAAAGTTATAAACTTGCAAAAAAAAATGATTGGAAAATACAGAGCTTGTGGTATATAAGAAAAAATGAGTTTTTTGTTTTAACGGGAGAAGTGTATTATGAACAGAAAATATATTGCTTTGATGATTATGTCGGCCGCATTTTTGAATGGCGGTGAGGTTTTGGCTGCCGGAAAAGACGGTGTTGCCGCTACCGTTAACGGTAAAAATATTATGGTTGAAGAAATAGAAGCCGCTTATAATGTTAATCCGGCGGTTAAAAATAAAACCTCTTTTGATGAATTTTACAGCAAAACTTTGGATATATTTGTTGACGGTGAAGTGGTTTATCAGGCTGCCGTTGCCGATAAAGTTACCGAAACTCCCGAGTATAAAGTACAGCTTGAGGCTTTGAAAGAAGAGTTGGCTCGCAAGATTTATCTTGAAAAACAAATGAGAGATAAAGTTACCGATGGTGCTATAAGACAGTTGTATAATCAATATAAAAACAGCTTTAAGGGTGAGAAAGAAATTAAGGCTAAACATATATTGGTTGACTCTGAGGCTAAAGCTAAAGAAGTTATTGCTAAGTTGAAAGAAGAAGGTGACTTTGATAAATTGGCCAAAGAATATTCTAAAGAGCCGGCTGATTTGGGGTATTTTACCAAAGATATGATGGTGCCTGAATTTGCTAATGCTGCATTTGCTCTTAATAAGGGTCAGTATACTAAAAATCCGGTAAAAACACAGTTCGGTTATCATGTAATCTTGGTTGAAGATATCAGAGATGCAAAGCCTTTACCTTTGAAACAAATTGAAGGCAAACTGCGTACCATGTTGGCTCAAAAAACAATGGGCGATGTGGTTAAATCTTTGCAGGATAAAGCTACAATCGTAAAATATGATGCTGACGGAAATGAAATAAAATAAATTGTTTCGTTTGTAATAAAAGGCTTTGGGCTATCAGCGCAAAGCCTTTTTTATGATTCGAACGTAACACTACCTGCGTAAGCAGGTAGATGTAGACATACCCATATCTTCGCGCTATAAAGAAGATATGGAACAGGTAATATAT
>CASFRM010000024.1 GCA_949297185.1 uncultured Pseudomonadota bacterium | reverse complement strand
ACTTTGTTTCTCTTGACTTTGGGTGTTCGTGATTTACGAATTAACTGATTAATTGTAGGCATCACAAATTTCCTTAAAGTATTAGTTATTAACAAAAAACTCACAAAAATGCGATTCCTCGCTTTTTTGAGTCTCGGCACTCTAGACTCATAAAGAAATTAAGTCAAGGACTTTTTTGTCCGATTTCAAGATAAAAAAAGACCGCCGGTCTTATGCCAAGCGATCTTTAAAACTGAAATGGTGCATTGATAAAAACAACAATACCATTCCCAATGTTATCCAACCTGCTACTTGCAAGAACTTGGATACACGGTAAAGAAACAACATTTTGTCCCTTCCGACAATTCCTTTTGTTACTTTTACCCCACTGGTATTAGCGGCCTTAAAATATGTTACGGTCATACCATCTTTCATCCTGCCAAAGTTAAACGACAAACGCTCAACAACAAAAGAAGACTTATCGACATCTACCAGATAAGTTCCCTGATTCTGTCGCAAAACTGCCGTCCCATAATTTTCCGATTTAGCCGTAAGATATAACCAAGCAGCAACCACCACATAGGTTAGTAACAAAATTAAAATCCAAACAAAATAATCCTTTTTCATGATATAACATGTTTTATAAGTAATTTAACAATAATCTTTTTCGATACCGACATAATACATTGGAAAAGGTTAAAAAACAGTGAGGATTTCTGCATAAATTAAAAAAAAACTTGCGTTTTAAATTTAAGATTTTAATCTGCGAATAATAATGAGGTACTAACTATATGGGAACCAAATCATGAAAGATAATCCTGATATTTCATCGGCCAAGCGCACTATAGACAAAGAGATAGAAGCGCTTCGTATGATGGAAAATTCTTTTGATACAAGTCTCACCCAAGCTCTTGATTTGTTACAAAATACCAAGGGTCGAGTTATTGTTACCGGCATGGGAAAATCTGGACATATCGGTCGCAAGATGGCCGCTACTTTTGCCTCCACTGGCACCCCTTCATTTTTTGTACACCCCGGAGAAGCAAGTCATGGCGATTTAGGTATGTTTACCACCGATGACACTGTTCTAGCCATTTCAAACGGCGGAGAATCAAAAGAATTGTCGGATATATTGGTTTACTGCAAAAGATTTGGAATTCCCCTTATAGCCATGACCAAAAACCCTGAAAGTTCACTTGGTAAGGCCGGCGATATATTGCTCAAACTTCCCGATGACGGCGAAGCTTGTCCCTTAGGCCTTGCTCCGACATCATCCACCACCGCCACTTTAGTCTTAGGCGATGTTTTGGCTGTTGCTCTAATGGAACGCAAAGGTTTTAGCAAAACCGATTACAAACAACGTCACCCCGGAGGTAAACTTGGCGCAATACTGCAACGCGTATCTGATTTAATGCACAAAGGCGACGCTATGCCTCTGGTTGATGAAGATACCCCGATGCAAGAAGCTTTGCTTGAAATGACATCAAAAATGCTTGGCTGCGTTGGTATAGTTGACAAACAAGGTATCCTCAAAGGCATGATAACCGATGGTGACTTAAGAAGATGCTTGTCCCCTGATGTTCTGGACCGCAAAGTATCAGAGCTCATGACCAGAAACCCCAAAACCATATCACCTGATCTATTGGCTGTCGAAGCGCTAAACATAATGAACAATACAGGTAAAGGTATTACCCAGCTCTTTGTAGTTGAAGATGGAAAACCTGTTGGCATCATCCACATCCATGATTGTCTGCGCATAGGAGTTGCATAAATAAATTGTTAGACCCCAAAGAAATAGACAAATACTTTCAAGCTCCTCTGCCGGAAAATAAGAATACGCCGGCAGAGATTGCTCGTCGTACCCGAATGGTTTCACTAGCAAAACTTGCACTTCCTGGACTTGCCGCCGTGTTGACAATAACTTTGTTGCTATTTCCGACCTTACAAGATGATATCAGAGATTTTAGCTTAAACTTTAGTGTAAATAAAGGCGATATCGAAAAGCTAAATGTTGAAAAAACGACTGTCTATTTAACTGACAAAAAAAACCGCGTTAACAATTTCAAGGCTAAACAAATTAAAGAGGTCTCTCCAGGAGCAAAACTTTATGACCTCGTAAATCCCGAAGCTATAATCCCGTTAGAAAACAAATGGATTAGTATTCAAGCTCCTTTCGGAATATTTAATCAAGACAAATCTTTATTGCAATTACAACAAAATATAGAGATGTTTTACAGCGACGGCATGAGCTTACAAACTTCGGAATTATTCTATGATTTCAAACAATATTTCGGCTATACCGATAAACCCGTAACCGGAAACGGATTTCTAGGAGAAATACAATCTTCCGGGGCCAAAGTTTACGGCAACAAAAATATCTTAAAATTTTCCGGCCGTACTCATATTGTCATTAATGAAGACAGTCTGAAAAAGGAGTAACAAATGAAAAAAAATCTGCTTTTAACTGTTTTTTGCTTACTTTTATCCTTTAATGCTTCGGCCGGAGACATAACTTTGGATGCCGACGATGGTGTTGAATATCACCAAAAAGAACAAAAGCTTATCGCTAAAGGTAATGCCGTTGCCGCCAAAGATGATTTAAGCATAAAAGCAGACACACTAATTGGTTACTATAATAAAAAAATAAAGAATAAACTGTCTCGTGTTGAGGGAACGGGAAATGTAAAATTATCATCTCCCGAAGCACAAGCATTCGGTAATAGTATAACTTACGATGTAAACTCAGATGAAGTTGTTTTACAAGGCACTCCGGCCAATATAAAAACCGCCGATGCCGACATAAAAGCCGATGGTAAAATCACCTATTACCAAAGTGCCAAAAAGGCTATTGCCACCGACAACATCATTGTGACTGATTCAAAAGGCAACAAAGTATATGCCGACCTAATGACCGCCTATTTTACTACCGGTGAAAACGGCAAACTTGTTTTAGAAAAGATTGATATGGAACAAAACTTAAAAGTTGTTTCGCAAGACGCCACGGTGACGGCAGACAAGGGAACATATTATGCTATTGACGGCAGGGTAGATTTATTTGATAATGTGGTAATCAATCAAGGCGGCAACATTCTAAAAGGTTCCAAAGCCCAAAGTAACCTAAACACCGGCATAAGCAAAATGCTTTCTGATAAGAAAAAAGGCCGTGTCAGCGGTGTATTCAAAGAAAAAAAGGAAAAATAATTCATGAGTAAATTTCCGCAAGAAGCCAAATTAGAAGTTTTTAATATTGGAAAAAAATACAAAAAAAGACCTGTTTTGCGCAATGTATCTTTATATGTCCGCAGAGGCGAAGCCGTCGGACTTTTAGGTCCCAACGGAGCCGGCAAAACCACATGTTTTTACTGCGTTACCGGCTTGATAACCCCCGATTACGGAGATGTACATATTGATGGCGTAGATATCACCAATTTGCCGATGTACCGTCGTGCCCGCATGGGTATCGGTTACCTACCGCAAGAAGCTTCAATCTTCCGCACCTTAAGCGTCGAAGATAACATTAAAGCCATTTTGGAGATGGTTATTGATGATGAAAGCCAACGTGAAAATATGCTGGAAGAGCTGCTAAATGAATTTTCAATTTCACACTTGCGCAAATCACCAGCCCTATCCCTTTCCGGTGGTGAAAGAAGACGCTTAGAGATTGCCAGAGCCTTAGCCAGTCAACCAAATTATATTTTGCTTGATGAACCTTTGGCCGGAATTGACCCCATAGCAGTCGGCGAAATTCGTAATTTAGTATCCCAATTAAAACACCGCGGCCTAGGTGTTTTAATCACCGACCACAATGTACGTGAGACTTTAGATATTACCGACCGTGCATATATATTGCACGGAGGAACGGTTCTGATGGAAGGAACTCCTTCGGAGATTGTAGCCAACGAAGATGTCCGCAAAGTATATTTAGGCGACAACTTTTCGATGTAACGGGTGTAAAAGCTGATGGCTCTCACTCCCAAACTTGAGATTAAGCAAAGTCAATCGCTTTTGCTGACCCCGCAGCTTAGGCAGGCTATTAATTTGCTGCAAATGACCAATCTCGAGCTTAACGATTTACTCACCGAAGAGCTAAATTCCAACCCTCTTCTAGAACGCGAAGAAGATTTTTTATCCTCGCAAGAAGACAACAACACCATTCCCGACATAGACGACTACGGCAACGAGCAATCATCTTTCAGCGACGAAAACTTATCCGGCGGCGAAGAAACCGACTATCAAAATGAATTTGATGACTACGGCTCTGACAAAGAAGGTTATGCCGATTATGAAAGCGATGCTTGGCAAGACTACGGCCAAGCCAAAATCTCACGAGATGAAGATAATCCCTTTGATTTTATCGAAAAAAGAGCCTCTGCAAACAAATCATTATATGAAATCGTCGGCGAACAAATAGAAACCGCTTTCCCAAAAGTTAAAGACCGGATGATAGCCTTTATCTTGTTTGAGCAACTTGACGATGCCGGTTATTTTCGCGGAGATTTAGCCAATATTTCCGCAAAGCTCAAAATTTCTGAGGATTATCTCAACAAAATCCTTGAAAAAATGAAACATTTTGAACCATCAGGAATATTTGCCGAAAGTCTAAGCGAATGCTTAAGTATCCAACTCAACGATAATGGTAACCTCAACGATAAAATGTCTGCCTTGCTCAATAATTTGGAACTACTGGCCGCCCGCAAATTCAAGGAACTCGAAAAATTATGCAACTGCGACATCAACGAGTTGCAAAATATGATATTGCAAATAAAATCGGTCAATCCTAAACCGGCAGCCGAATATTTCAGCGAAACAAACCGAGAAATTATTCCCGATGTTTTGGTAAGAAGGAATAAGCTAGGCGAATATATCGTTGAGTTAAATCCGCAAACTCTCCCGCGGTTGTTAATAAATCGCCGTTACTATTCGCAAGTAAGCCAAAACTCAAAAAACAACAAATTTTTAAAAGATAATCTAAGCAAAGCCAACTTTTTATTAAAAGCTCTCAACCAAAGAGCCAGCAGTATTCTAAGAGTATCGGAAGAAATAGTCCTAAGACAATATAACTTTTTGGAAAAAGGCATTGAATACATTAAGCCGATGACATTAAAAGACATTGCCGAAGCAATTAGTGTCAACGAAAGTACGGTAAGTCGAGTTGTATCTGGCAAATATATGCAAACCCCACGCGGAGTATTTGAACTAAAATACTTCTTTTCTGCAGCTGCCGGCAGTTATATAGGCGACGATGACACATCTACTCTAACCATTAAGCACAAAATAAAAAATCTAATCGACAATGAAAAGCCCGAGGCAATCTTATCAGACGACACAATAGCCGCCATTTTAGGCCAAGAAGGTATAAAAATTGCCCGCCGCACGGTAGCCAAATATCGCGAACAAATGCAAATCGGCACTTCCGGCGAGCGCAAACGTTCAAAGCGGTTATAAAGTGTTTATAAGGATTTGACTTTTGTATTGACTTATGTAAAATATCATAGTATTTGATTGTTTACGCAAAATGTGAAAACACTCACATTTAAGAATGATTAGTTTTATTAAATATCAATGTATTAATAGGAAAGAAATATGCAAATAACATTATCAGGCAATCAGGTTGATATCGGAGACAGACTCCGCAGCCATGTAGAAGAAAATGTCTTGAATTCGGTAAATAAATATTTTCCGGCACCGATAAGCTGCTCGGTTAATTTTTCCAAAGTAAAAGATGTATTTGTAGCCGAGGTAACGGTTCATCCGGCCAAAAATATAGTATTAAAAGGCACCGGTTCGGCAGGCGATCCCTATTCGGCATTTGATGCAGCCAATGAGCACATTGCAACTCGTTTGCGCCGCCACAAGACTAAATTGAACGACCACAAAGGAAAAACCGGATTAGCCGAAATTGCCAATGAAGCAGTCTTTTCCATTAATGAAGAAGCCGAAGAGATTGACATTGACGATGCTCCGTTAACCATTGCCGAATTAGAAGCTAACATTCCGGTATGCACGGTTTCTGAAGCTGTTATGTACATGGATTTGAACAATGAACCTGCATTGATGTTCAAAAACACAGCAACCGGCAACTTCAACATGGTATACCGCCGCAAAGACGGTAACATTGGTTGGGTAGAACCCAAATAACAATAAAGTGATAGCTATGAATATTTCCGCAATATTAAGTGAAGAAAGCATTTTTCTTGGTGTTTCTGCTGGTAGCAAGCGCGATTTTTTGCAAGAAGTTTCGCGTCGCATATCAGAAATCACCGGCTTAGATGCTTTGACAGTATTTGACTCTCTTTTAGAGCGCGAAAACTTAGGTTCCACTGGCTTTGGTGGCGGCACAGCGTTACCGCACAGCCGTTTTACCGGTCTTGACAAGGTATATGCCTTTTTTGCCAAACCGTCGTCTGCAATAGACTTTGACGCCGTTGATGGTAAACCGGTAGACTTAGCCTTCGTACTAATTTCGCCGGAAGGAAGCGGAGCAGACCACTTAACAGCACTAGCCATGCTTTCGCGCATCTTAAAAGATGAGAACATCTGCGGCAAATTGCGTCACATGAACAAAGTTCCTGAAATTTATGCTACATTGAACGAAGCATAAAACATTAGGTTAACGGAAATCCGGAGCGAGGCTTTTGCCTCGCTTTTTTTGTTTTATTATCATCCTCGGACAACATAACCCCTGTCATCCTCGGATTTATTCCGAGGTTCTATTCTATGTTGTCATCCTCGGATTTATTCCGAGGGTCTATTCTATGTTGTCATCCTCGGATTTATTCCGAGGATCTCAGGAGTATTGGCACTTAGTTTTACTGGATTCTCGGGACAAGCCCGAGAATGACAAAAAAGAAAAACAAACCCTAGAATGATAAATAACACGATTGTTTAAGGCTGACACACCCCCTAACAAACTTATTCTGCCTACTCTCCAACAGCAAAACAAAAAATTCTTGCCAAAATATAAATACCGTATTATAAACAACAAAAAGTTAACCTAATTCAGGAAAATATAAATGAGTAAAGAAGAACTTTTAGAATTAACCGGCGAAGTTATAGAAAAATTACCTAATGCCATGTTCCGTGTTAAATTAGAAAATGGTGTTGAGATTTTGGCTCATACTGCAGGTAAGATGCGCAAATTTCGCATTCGCGTAATGGTCGGTGATAAGGTAGATATCGAAATGACCCCCTATGATTTGACCAAGGGTCGCATAACTTTCCGTCACAAAGATTAATAAAATACCCCGAGTAAATCGGGGTTTTCTTTACATTATTCCATAAGAAAGTAAAAAAAAATACCCCCGCCTTCTTAAAGGCGAGGGCATTTTCTACCACGCCTCACTTTTACCAAACATCATCATATCCCAAATCAGGATCATTAAGCTGCAAATCGGAAGACTTCTCATGTCCGCTACGGAAATTACGCAGCTGGTCATAATCATTAACATATTTGTCATCCCAAACAAATCCTCCTCCTAATGGATTTCGGTCAAAGATGCAATAAACACTGGCTACCCCTGCCATTTCTTGCGCGTACACCGGAAATATATTCCACGCTACTTCATCACTACTAATATTCTGGCCAATATCATCAAGAACTTGCCCATAGTCAGTAGGACGATATACGAACCCCATAATAGTATGCCATCCCCAAAATTTACTGCCTGAATTATACTCAGACATTGTAGTATTCAACCAAGTATTAGTCTGAAAAGTCATCGGATAACCGCTTTCAGGCACGTGTGTATGAGAATCCCCACTGGCTACAGACAAATCAAACATAGCATCCTGTGGATCTGTGTACCTAAAGAAATATTTATTAAAATCATTTCCTTGTATAATATTTTTATACCCGGTACTAGTCGGTGCCGGTAAATTATACACCGTATAAACTTCAGACATCCGCCAACGGAACGGTGTAATGGTTATTCCTCTAGCATAATTTCGCGGACATTGTGGAGCCGGCACAAACCCCAACCACGGAGAAGCCACGCAATCGGTTGATGAACAATCACTAACACCGGTAAAAGTAAACCCGGAACTTGAAGGAGTAGGCTTAGGCCATGCATCCCCCACAACCGATCCTTCGGTATAGGTATTATCTACCACATAAATACCTTTATTAATAAAATCAGGCAAAATATCGCTTAATCTGGCACCGCCGCGACTGGCCAATTTTATATCATTCATCACCGAGGTATAAGCCGGATTGACCTGAAAATAATCGTAAGGAATGCTAGGAGCAGTATCACTTGCACTGTTTCTATATCCCTGAAAATCTTGATCAGTTTTTCCCGGATATTCCTGATCACTAACCAATCTTCTGGCTCTGATAAACCCACCTGTATCATTTGTTCCGTCTGGAGCCCTCACATCCAAAATACCATTACGCGATATTGCCACCGCCCCTCCAGCAGGCAAAACACTCTTTTCACTATTTGGAGTACTCAATGGTCCAGAACTAATAGTTTCTCCGTTTTCAGCCAAAGCCAAACCATTATCATCAAGCTGCACATTATCCGCATCCAATAAAAAACCTTCACGACCTAGAGACAACTCTTGATCACCAAATTTAGCATAATATTTACTACTATCCAAACCAAATTTATTGTCCGAAAGTTTTCCGTATACACCACTGTGCGATACATTCATCGAACCTGCGTAAGCATTTAATAAAATCCCTGAAGATGTCTGATCAATTCTTATTCCATCATCATACTTTACAGTTGTTTTAGTTCCATCAACAGATATTTTGCTACCAACTGTAAAATTATTTTTGGCAATTTCAACTTTATTTGCATCGGCATAAAAGTTAGCATTTTCCGAATCAGTTCCTCCGCCACTGATAGAAGTTATTCCGTGAATTTGATCTGCCGTAAAGGTTCCATCAACCGTCAAATCACCCCTAACTCTGGCATCGCCAACCATATCAGTTAATTTGGTATTAAGAAGTACTTGTGTATCTGGAGCGTTTATTGTTACCCCGTCAGCTCCTTTACCACTAATGGTCACTCCGTTTACACCAACTATTTCCGTATCATTACCAATCAATCCCACTAATCCTTTTTCTGCCCTGATATCAATCCCTTTACCTTGGGTTAAGGTAATATTTTCATCATCTGAGTGAATGTTGGCTATAGCCCCGCCAGCATTAACATATACATCAAACCTACTTTTAGGATTAAACTTAGCATCACCGCCAGACTGTGACATATTACCCACAACATCAAGATGATCAGAAACATCGGCACCTTTTTTCAAAGTAGACAGCCCTCCAACAGTCAACGCATCATTCAAAGTTGTAGCACCGGTTACATCCAAAGTGCTAGCCAAAGTTGTAGCGCCGGTAACATCCAAGGTATCTTCCAAAGTTGCAGCTCCGGTCACATTTAAGGTACTTGCCAATTCGGTTGCGCCGTTGACCAAAAGTCCGCCGTCACTATCATCACGACCAATGGTAATTTTTTCGGATTGAGCAATTAAATTCGTCACCTCCTCAATATCGTTTCCGCCCATATACAAGGTAGTCTGCATGGTATTTTTATCCATATCGCCGGTATCCACCCTGTACAATACATCAGAAGAGCTCACATCACCTTTAACCGAGCTTATTGCCTCATCGGAGATTACCGCTAAACCACCATTTTTAAAGTCATTTGCATCAAACCCATAATCAGACGCATCTGCCTGCCATGTTCCTTGCACGCCATTTAAGGTTCCGTTATCATACACACCGCCGCCTGCTCCAACCATTGACGCAATTTTAGACATTCTCACTCTTGAAAATTCATTTCTAAACGGAGCTGCTACTGCAGATGTATAGATGTAATGTTCTTTATCGTTAACATCGGTAACGACCTGCTTTCTTATTCCTATTTTAAACTCATCAAATAATTTTGATTGGTCATATTTAAAACCGTGTGGCATATAGTTTTCCAGCTCTGCTTTTTCAGCCTCGGACAGCTCAAAGTATTCATCTGATCCTCCGGAGTGATCTTCACTTATGGTAACATAATTATCCGCCAAATAACTATCCACAGCTTTTGAAACCATTCTAAGCTGAGTAGCCACATTAATATCTTGCAGCTCTGTTGTTCTCTCGGCTGCTTTTTTATACAAAACAGGAGTTACCATGGTAATAAGCCCGAGCATTGCTAAGGCTTCAACCATCATACTGCCCTTCTGCAGCATATCATTTTTACCAAACTTTCTCATAGCAACCTCTCCTTAATACTTTGAAACATAGGCCATACACAAACCATTATAAGCACTCAAACAACTACTAACCGCATCATCGGCGACAATTTCGGGAATTTCATAAGCATCGCCTTGATAATTAACAATATAGAGCATATCCTCATTTTGTCTTTTTAATTCGCTTCCGTCTACATAAAATTTATTACTATCCCCCGCCACAACATAACCAGCCATTTCATTAGCCGTAACCATATTCCGCAAGGCGGAGCTCATCTCAGCTGACATTAAACTACTGTTACTATCGTCGGCCAAATTAACATTCTGCCATCTTTCGGGTATTGGACCTACTGTCACCAACCATCTTATTTTAGGATCTAGCGAAGTTTTTATACAATCTTCTGCCATAACCGTTGGATTATCTTCGTCGACACAATACATTGCCGTTACATAATTATCATTATCAGCAAATTCTAACGGCAAATAATCAGAAACATCCCACTCGCCATAAGAAAAATTCACTTCTCTTCCTTCTTTTGTACCATAGAAAGGATAAGAATTGTATTTAATCAATCTCTGACCGGCCTTTTGCTTCATTATCATTTGGTTCAATTTCGTCTGAGCAACCGGCACATTGATTAATTCCTCAGTATCCGACCTTATCGGCAAGACATATGCTGCCAACATTGCCAAAAAGGTAGTTAATACAACCCACAAATACACTTCTCAATGCTCCCGACATGTTCCACTAACAGTCATTGTAGCATAAAAATTGTTTCAAATATATTAAATTATTACAACCACCTAATTAAAATGGTTTAATAAGTAGTAAATTTGCATTTATTTATAAAAATAAT
Organism: uncultured Pseudomonadota bacterium; assembly: GCA_949297185.1. Lineage (GTDB taxonomy): Bacteria > Pseudomonadota > Alphaproteobacteria > RF32 > CAG-239 > CAZU01. The sequence goes on along the minus strand of CASFRM010000024.1, from coordinate 9,221 downwards.
CGGCTAAAATAACCTCACGATGTATTGGGAAGTGAAACACAAAACTACGTAGTTGCCATGATAGATGATACAGATATAGAAAACGAAGAAGAAAACGCTGAAAGCCCAAAGCCACAGCGCAAAATGCTAATGCTGTTGCTATTGCCGATTTTGGTAATTATAGGCATAACGGTCGGCGCCTATTTTGCTCTAAACACCTCTTACGATTCTCTCTCTACCAACTACAATATCGTAAAATATTCCGATTCATCAGAAGATATTACGGCCTTTTATGACCTTCCGGAAGTAAAATACACCATAAAAGGCAATGACGGACCACACGAACTGCGCTTAAAAGTTACATTGGAATTATCTAGTATTGAAGATCTCCGTGTAATTGAAGCTCTGACATCGAAACTAAGCGATACTATTTTAAGTCACATTGTTGAGTTGAGATACGAAGAATTACTAGGCTCCAGCGGCCTATATTGGCTTAAAGAAGAACTCTTGTACAGATTTAATCTGGTAAGCGCTCCGGTAAAAATAAAAACCATTAACTTTAGTGTATTCGAACTACAATAACAAAAACAAGAGGTAACTGATTTGACAAGCGATGATCAAAATATTGGCGATACCGAATCACAAGATTCCAAAATACTCAACCAAGACGAGATAGATTCTCTTCTTGGCTACGGCACGCCTTCAGAAGACGAGTATTCTCGCAAAAACGGAGTTCAGGCTATCTTAAATTCCAACATGGTATCATACGAAAGATTACCTATGCTGGAGATTGTATTTGACCGCCTGATTCGTCTTATGGCTACCTCATTAAGAAACTTCACCCAAGACAATGTTGAGGTTTCCCTAGACTCTATAGAGTCAATGCGTTTTGGCGAATACATAGATTCATTAACCTTGCCCACACTCCTCAGTGTCTTCAAAGCCGAAGAATGGGACAACTACTGTCTTATATCACTGGACAGTTCTCTAATATACTCAATGGTAGATGTCCTGTTAGGAGGACGCCGCGGTACGGCAGCTATGCGTATAGACGGTCGCCCGTACACTACAATTGAGCTCAATATTGTCAAAGAAATAATCCAACTTATTTTAAGTGACTTATCTACTGCTTTTGATCCCATAACTTCGGTAGGCTTTGTCTTTGATAGACTGGAAACAAATCCTCGTTTTGCCACCATAACCCGTATGTCAAACGCAGTTATTGTTGCTCACTTGCGTATTGATATGGAAGACCGCGGTGGTAAAATTGACCTTATGATACCTTATGCCACCCTTGAACCGGTTCGAGAACTGCTCCTTCAAATGTTCATGGGCGAAAGATTCGGCCGCGACACCATCTGGGAAAATCACCTTATGTCGCAACTGTGGGAAACCGATGTTGAAATCAAGGCAGTATTAAAAGAAACCACGGCTAAATTGAGCGATGTTTCATCTTGGCAAAAAGGATCTTTTCTACCTCTTGACATTACCCCACAAGAACAGGTAAATATCTTCTGCGGCGATGTCCCCTTATTCAAAGGGTCAATGGGACGCCACGAAGACCATGTTGTAATAAAGGTTGAAGGAAAGGCTGAAAAAAATGGCTAATTTGGAATTAATTATCAACATTGTAATCATTGCTCTTCTGATACCAATGATTATTTATTCCTACAACCTAAACAAAAGTCTAAATGCTTTACGTCAAAACCAAAAAAGTTTGGCCCAACTTGTTTCAGCCCTTAATGAAGCCACATTTAAAGCCGAAAACTCGATTCCAAAACTCAAAACAGCGACTGAGCATTCTTCCGAAGGGCTGAAAGAAGTTGTTGACAGTGCCAAAGAATTGAAAAATGATTTGCTGTTTATAAATGAGAGAGCCGATTCTTTAGCAGACAGGCTTGAAAATGTAATCAGCACCTCTCGCAATATTAAGCCCCAGACATCTGAGGATAGTAAATCATCAGAATATGTTGCTGCCGCGGAAGGATCTCTGGCCAAAGATAGAGCCGCCGCAGAACTGGAATTATTAAAAGCCCTAAGGTCTATAAAATAGGTATTACAATGTTAAAATCAAAAACAAAAATCCGCTTACTTCCGATATTTATATTTGTATCCTTTTTATCTTTAAGTATAAAGGTTACCAACGTCGTAGACCTTTACAACCAGAGTTCGACTCAAAAGATTAATGTTTCCGCAACATCAGAAGCCTTAGCCGAAGAAGAAAAAATCAATAAAGAAACGGCCGAACTTACGGATGTTCTGCAAAAAGATTCTAAGTCAAACCAGCAACAACCCAAGGCCACCTCTTTCACCAGTTCAGAAATAATGATTCTCCAAGAATTAGCCGAAAGAAGAGAAGCTCTCGACCTAAGAGCCAAAGAAATCGACAAACGTGCCATTCAGCTTAAAGTAGCCGAAAGCGAAATAGATAAAAAGCTTCAACAAATGAAAGATTATGAACAAAGGCTAAAAAAGCTTATTGATCAATACAGCCAAAAAGAACAAGAAAGTTTGGCCTCTTTGGTAAAATTGTACTCTTCAATGAAGCCCAAAGATGCAGCCCGTATTTTCAATACCATGGATATTGAAATTACGGTTGCCATTCTCAAAGGAATGAAGCCATCGGCCTCATCGGCAATCCTATCGCAAATGAATTCCGAAAAGGCTCAAGCAGTAACGGCAGAATTAATAGGAAACAACATATAACCGATAAAAGCAGGTAAAGTTGATAACACCAAGGAAAACATTTCTAACAATTTTTACATACGGTATCCTCGCGTTAAGCCTTTTTACTGCAAGGTCTGTTATGGCAGCACCGGAAGACGCCATAACGACATCAACCGGTTCTGTTAGCACACCAAATACCGAAGATAAGATAGCCAGCCTTCGCTTCAATTGGAATGCTCCCGTTAACATGGCTGCATTCAAAAGAAATGATAAAATATGGATTGTATTTGATCGTCCCAATCGTTTCGATGCCCAATCCTTAGAAAAAGAATCTTTAGGCTTGGCTAAACAAATATTTACTCTTCCTCATCCCGGCGGCAGCATAGTCATAATTGAACCGGAAGACGGTGTAAAGTATTCACTTCGTAAAGAAGGTTTGCTATGGATTGTAGACTTATATACCGGCAGACCCCCAAAATTCGAAGTAAAAAATGTAACCATCTTTACCCAATATGACAGTCTGAAACAATCATATCTATTTGTTCCCAACCAACAAACCGGAAACACTCTTTCTATTATTGACCCTGATATGGGCGATATCATATCAATATCAACGACTTCTGAGCTCGGCTTAGGTTTTAACAGTTTTTATCGTTACCCTGATTTTGATATTTTGCCCACCTCTCAAGGTATGGCTTTTGTCATCAACTCACCGGATTTAATACTAAATCGCGGCAACTCAGGAATAACCCTAAAAGCAAGAGGGCGTAGTCTAAACATAACCAGCAACTTGGATGCCTTGAAACGCAATCAAAAGCAAACTGGAGTAAATTTTGAAAGCTCTCATTCTAATGCGTTTTATTTACAAATACCGCAAAACCAAATGGATGGTAAATTCATTGATGTTGTAGACAGCATAAAAAAGCAAATTATGTCTGCACCACCGGAAATAAAAAATACTTTAAGAATGGATTTGGCCAGATACTACATATATAATGGGCTTGGTATTGAAGCATTGTATATCCTAAACCAAATGCGCAAGCTAAATCTTCCGGAGACTCAAGGAGACAGATTTTATGCCTTGTCTGGTATAGCCAATTTCTTGGCTCGCCGCTATAAAGAAGCCGTATCAGACTTTTCACACGGCAAGCTGCAAGAAACCCAAGAAGGCATATTCTGGAAAACTATCGCTCAAAGCGCATACGAAACAGATGAAAAAAACAACTCTGTCTTATTTGCACACATTTCGCTAATGAGAGATTACCCACAAGCCATTAAAGATGAAGTAGCCATTATTGCTGCCCGCAATGCTATTGCCACCGGGGATGATTTATCATCGCAAAATTTTATTGATATATTGAGCTCAGTTCCGGACAGAGCAAAAGACTTAGCTCCGCAAATAACCTATTTAGCAGCCCAAAGGATGGAGATGCAAGGATATATCCGTAATGCCATCAAAGAATACAAAAAAATACTAAATTCTAACTCAGCCATGTTTTCATCCTATGCTCGCTTAAACCACACGATTTTAAGTCAGTTGGTTAATTATATAGACACTAAAGAAGCCATTCAAGAATTAGAAAAGCTCCGTTATGCGTGGGGTGATAAGGAATTTAAAATTACATTACTAAACAAATTATCGGATATGTATCTCAAAGATAAAGACTATTACAACGCCCTCAAGACACTAAACGATGAATTATATTTTACATCGGCCGCACAAAGAAATCCTGTGATTAGAAAAATGGTTAAGATTTTTGAGGATATTTTCGTCAGCAACCATGCCGATGAAAACTTATCCCCCATAAAATCATTAGCTCTCTACAATGATTTCAAATGGCTTGCCAAACAGAGCAACAAAAGAAACATAATAGTCCAAAAACTTTCCGATCGCCTAGTTTCTGTTGACTTACTCCCCAGAGCCCAAGAGCTGCTATTTTCTCTGTTAACCAGAGATGATTTAAGCAACGATAATAAAGCTCGTGTTGGTTCCCGCTTGGCTATAATTTACTTGTTTGACAATAAACCTCAAGAAGCTCTCGATATTCTGGAAGCAACCGACGCACCAAACTTGAAAGACACGACAATTAATCCTCGTCGCGTTATTGCTGCCAGAGCCTATACTGCACTTGGTAGAAAAGAAGATGCTCTAAACATCCTATCTGAGGACTTCAGCAAAAATTCCATTCTTAATCGCTTTGAAATATACTGGAACTCCGGTGACTGGGATAACGCTTCAAACACCATAAAATACCTCATTGAAGAACCCAAACCGGGGCAAAAACTTTCGCAAGAACAAGTTGGCTATATATTAGATTGGGCTACAACTTTAAAGCAAGCCGGCAAAGAAACCGTTTTGGTAAGATTAAGAAATAAATTCACTCCTTATTTTAAGGACACTCCGTACGCGGGCGTATTTAATGTTTTGACCAATCACTTGGAAAAAGATGAAGTAAATCTAAAGGCAATCAATACCATCTTAAATGATGTAAACGACTTCAATAATTTTTCCAAATTTTATACCGATTCCTTAAAAGAAAGCAATCTGGAATAAGATGTCTGGTATGTTTAAATTACACTCTCCCTTTGCTCCTGCCGGCGACCAGCCACAAGCCATAAAAGAACTGTTAACCGGTCTGCAAGAAGGTAAACAAGATCAGGTATTGCTTGGTGTTACCGGCTCCGGCAAAACTTATACCATGGCCAAAATTATCGAAGAAAGTTCCCGCCCTGCTCTGATTATGGCTCCAAACAAGACCTTGGCGGCACAACTTTATACCGAAATGAAAGAATTTTTTCCCGATAATCATGTTGAGTACTTCGTATCATACTATGATTATTATCAACCGGAAGCCTATGTCCCCAAAACAGATACCTATATTGAAAAAGATTCGGCCATTAATGAACAAATCGACCGCATGCGTAACTCAGCAACCCGCTCTCTATTGGAAAGCCGAGATGTTATAATTGTAGCGTCGGTTTCTTGTATTTATGGTTTAGGAGATGTTGAATCATACTCAGCCATGACTTTACCTCTCGAGGTAGGACAAGAAATTTCACCCAAAGAAATCAGCCTCCGTCTGACCGAACTTCAATACGAAAGGAACCAACAAAATTTTGTACGTTCAACTTTTCGAATACATGGAGACATTTTAGATATTTTTCCGGCCCACTACGAAGACCGCGGCTGGCGAATTTCATTTTTTGGCGATGAGATAGAAAGCATAGATGAATTTGATTCCCTAACCGGCAAAAAGACTATGTCTTTGACTAAAGTAACGGTATATCCGGCCAACCACTATGTTACGCCTCGACCGGCTGTCTCACAGGCAATTATCGGAATCAGAAAAGAGCTTGCAGAACAGACCGAAATCTTCAAGCAAGAAAACAAATTACTTGAGGCTCAACGCATAGAACAAAGAACGCGTTTTGACTTAGAAATGCTAGAAACTACCGGTCACTGTAAAGGTATAGAAAATTATTCAAGATACTTAACCGGACGCAAAGCCGGTGACCCACCGCCTACTTTATTTGAGTATTTGCCTAAAGACACCATTTTGTTTATTGACGAAAGCCATGTTTCGGTTCCGCAAATCGGAGGCATGTACCGTGGAGACTTCAATCGTAAGTCTACCCTGGCTCAATACGGTTTTCGCCTTCCCTCTTGTGTTGATAACCGACCGCTAAAATTTGATGAATGGGATAAAATGCGCCCGCAAACAATTTTTGTTTCGGCTACCCCCGGAGATTGGGAACTAGAACAGAGCCACGGTATTTTCACCGAACAGATTATTCGCCCCACCGGATTGACCGACCCATTATGCTTGATTAGACCTGTTGAGAACCAAATTGATGACCTAATGAACGAATGCAAAAAGACAATCTTGGCAGGCAATCGCGTACTGGTTACCACCCTGACCAAAAAAATGGCCGAAGATTTAACCGAATACCTGAATGAAAACGGAATTAAGGTTCGCTATCTGCACTCTGACATTGATACCCTCGAACGCATCGAAATTATCAGAGACTTGCGCCTTGGCGTTTTTGATGTGTTGGTAGGAATTAACTTACTCCGTGAAGGCTTAGATATACCGGAATGTTCACTGGTAGCTATTTTAGATGCCGACAAAGAAGGATTTTTGCGTTCTACCCGTTCGTTGATACAAACCATAGGACGAGCAGCCCGTAATGCTGACGGCAAAGTTATTTTATATGCCGACAACATTACAGGCTCAATGCAAACCGCTTTGGAAGAAACTGAAAGAAGACGCAAAAAACAAATTGAATATAATATTACTCACGGCATAACACCGCAAACCATCAAGAAAAAAGTTTCTGATGTCATGGAAGAAATGACCGCCAAAGAAGATACTGATATGCCCAAAGAAGATAATCTTGCAGAGCTTAAAGACTTTGAAAAGAAGATGAAAGAATACAATAAGTTGATGCAACAAGCTGCCTCAGATCTTGATTTTGAAAAAGCGATTTTGTACCGCGATAAAATCAAACAACTTGAAAACACTTATCTTAAGAGTTAACGAAAAAGGCGGTTATTACACCGCCTTTTTTTAATTATTCGTACTTTTTCTTCTCAAAGTAAAATACGACAATACCAACCGGAATTGACAAAGCATAAATAACTGTCATCATTCCCAGTGTCAACCACGGTTGAGAGATGATAAAGCTGGCAAACAAAGCTACCACAAGCATCATCGGCACAAACATATAGGTAGGTATCTTAAGCTTTTTGGTCGAGAATGTAGGGATTCTGCTAACCATAAGCAAAGTAACGATTACCATCAATGTTGCGCAAAATGCATTTGAGCGAAAGAGCCAATCCATTTGAGGAAAATCAAAAGAAATCATTAACGGCATCATCACTAACGCAGAAGCAGCCGGAGCCGGCACTCCGACAAAGAAGTGGTTCCAATACTCAGGTTGTGGCTCATCATCAAGCATTGTGTTAAATCTGGCCAAACGCATTGCCATGCCTATAGACATCAACAGACAGAAGAACCATCCGAATTTAGGCAAGTCAAAAAGTGTCCACTGGTATAACAAAATTGCGGGAGCAACACCAAAGCTGACAAAGTCAGAAAGAGAATCAAGCTCGGCACCGAATTTGGTAGAACCTTTCAACATTCTGGCAACTCTACCATCCAAAAGGTCAAAGAACGCCGCTACAAATATACAAATAACAGCCTTTGCCCAATCTGCTTGAATAGAATATCTGATAGAAGTAACACCGGCACACAAAGCCAACAATGTTACTATATTGGGTGCAATTTTACGAAATGGCAAAGCTTTTAATTTTTGCTTTGACATCTGCAATTTCTGATTAATTTTTTCCATTATCTTATAACTCCCTCAACAGCCTTAGCCTCAGAAGTCAAATTAGCAATAACGGTTTCGCCGGCAACCATAGTTTGCCCCAAAACGACTTGCGGTTCAACACCTTCGGGCAAATAAACATCAAGTCTGGAGCCAAATCTAATCATGCCAAAACGTTCACCTGCTTTATATTCTTGTCCGATTTGAGCATCACAAACGATTCTTCTGGCTACAAGACCGGCAATTTGTACAAAGCAAATATCTTTACCCGATTTAGTTTTCATAGCCAACAATTGTCTTTCATTATCTTTGCTGGCCTTATCAAGAGTAGCATTCAAAAATTTTCCGGGCACATAAACGGCATTAGTAATTTTACCCTCAGCCGGCGCACGATTAACATGCACATTAAACACACTCATAAACACGCTTACGCGAGTAAATGTAGCATCTCCCATGTTAAGCTCTTCAGGAGCTTTAACTTTAGCAATCATTTGGACGATTCCGTCAGCAGGAGAAACAACCACATTATCAATATCTGGCGTAACGCGTTGCGGATCGCGGAAGAAGTAATAACACCAAACAGTAACGACCAACCCCAAGCATCCCAAAGGTTCCCAAAGTATTGCCAATAACGCAGTTATTGCCGCAAAAATTCCGACGAACCTCCAACCTTCACGGTGAATATTAGGGAGCAAGTAGTCCTTCCAAGAAATATCAAAAGTTTTAATCATAATATTATCCTTATAAGTTTAAGGCAAAAAAAACCGTGACGCTGTCAACTGTCGTTTTTTCACCAATGTTTAAGTTATAACGAAGTAAGAAAATCACAAAAAACGTAAAAAAACAACCATAAAAACCAATTAATCAAAAATAAGGTATCAAATAGAAAAAATAGACTTGCAATTAATAAAAAAGATTAGTATAAGGTTGTCTAGATTATGCGCTTGTGGCGGAACTGGTAGACGCTGCAGACTTAAAATCTGTTGGCCGCAAGGCCGTGCCGGTTCGATTCCGGCCTAGCGCACCAATAAAAAAAGACACTCTTGCGGTGTCTTTTTTTTATTGGCTATGTGCAGGGGGAAGCGAACCGAGGTTCGGAGCGGATAGTTGGCGAAAATGAGTGTTGAGCACAAGTTAATTTATCCACAATTTTTAATTTATTTTTTCACAGGATATTGACTAAGCCGTCGGGCTGGTGTACAAATACAGGCATGATACATTAGTGTATCATGAGGCGACCTAAG
>CASFRM010000023.1 GCA_949297185.1 uncultured Pseudomonadota bacterium | reverse complement strand
TATATATTACCTGTTCCATATCTTCTTTATAGCGCGAAGATATGGGTATGTCTACATCTACCTGCTTACGCAGGTAGTGTTACGTTCGAATCATAAAAATGGGGGTGGTTTTCTAACCACCTCCATTTGCTTTTAAAAATAAAATATCCTACTTTAGCTTTTTGACACTAATCACAGCCGAGATGGTGTGCTTTTGCTTTGGCGGAAGTTTAACAAAACTGTCTCCCACATTTGCCGGTTCAACACACACAAACCGCTTGCATTGTCCTATACTCATTTCTGCCAAATCTTTGTTGGGGTTCCACACTACCGTATTGTTAGAACCATGTTTTTCGATTGTGATAACACGGTTAAAGCCATTATCAACAATTTGTATCGGTTGAGTCTGGTTTAGAAAAATACTGTCAAATTCGCCGGAAATCTGCAAATCCTTTTCCAAAGAATAAATATTGCCGTCAAGCGAGTTTTTATAATTATGACCGCTCAGACCTTTAATTACGATATCATTAATCGAGCTAACATTAAAATAGGCGTGCAATGCTTCGCTAAAGTCAAATTCTTCTTCGCCTAAATTAGTTGTTTCCAGAGCATATTCCAATTTGTCGGTGATTTTTATCTTCAAGCTGAGCGATAAATTCAAATTATATTTGTCTTCCGGAATTAGCAAAAGCTCAGCCTCGATTTTGTCTTCCTCAGCATGAGCTTTGTGCAATTTCCAAGTCGAGAGGCGGGCAAATCCGTGTCTTGGTAAATGATTGTTGCGAGTTTCTTCGGCAAATCTCGGCCAACAAACCGGAATACCTCCTCTTATGGCTTGAATATTGTCAAATTTATTCAAGTCACCGAGCCAAAATATATCTTCTTTCTCATATTTCGGGCGATAAGATAACAAGTTGCCGCCAAAAAGAGATAGCTGGCATTCAGCCCTTTCGTTACTTAAAAATATGATTCCGTCATTTGCCATTGTCAATCTGCTTTCTAAGTTAGTTAATTTTATCAAAATCTATCACAGCAATAAATAAACATCAACAGCGAAATCCTTTTCCAACAGCGATAAAACACCTTGACAAAGCCAAGCTAAAGTGCAGAGATTGTACTAATATTTATGGAGGCCGTAATGAAAAGAAACATTTTATTTTTATTGCTGTTATGCTTTGTTGCATCATGTAATGCTTCAAAGCCGGAAAATCCTATCGTTGGGCATTGGGTGGAATTTATGCCGGTAAACAAACAAATAGTCCAGGGCATAAACATAAATTCCGACGGCAGTGCTTCGTCCATCGGCATGGCCACCTTAAAATACGAGAAATGGAGCGCATCAAACAATCAGATTACATTCAAAGGCAAAAGCATCGGCAACGGCCAAACCATAGAGTTTACCGACACGCTGGATATTATTGAGGTTACGCCCTATACCATGAAGTTAGGTAAATTTGGGCAATATCGTGTCGACTACTATCGAGTTGATGAAATTCCTGATGTAAATTCAACAGACAATATCACCAATTTATTGCCCAAGTTTGAAGGACATGGCGATTTACAAACCAGAGTTTACAAAGGGTCTCTTCCCGCCGCCTCCAATCCGGGAATTGTATACGAAATCACCTTATACAACTATGCAAATAGCGGTGATGGTGTATTTAAGGCTAAATTGACTTATCTTGAAGCCGCAAACGGCAAAGACGAAATTTTTGAATTTGCAGGTCGGCAATATACCTTAAGAGGAAGCCAAGATGATAAAAACGCGACTGTCATTCAGCTAATTCCTTTTAATAATAAGCACGAGGTTATGAATTTTTTGCGTCAAGAAAACAAGCTTATTATGCTTGATAGAGAGCAAAAAAAGATAGATTCCGAGCTTAATTACACCTTAGTTGAGGAGTAAGGCAGCTGTAGCCGGTGTAATCAACAAATTTTTGTTTACATCAAAGGTGTGTCTCGTTACAATTACGGCAACTGTATATTTAAATAGGTTGCCAAATGGAAAGAGTATATCGTTGTATCGGTATTATGACCGGAAACTCGCTTGATGCCGTTGATGTGGTGTTATCGGAGTTTACCGGCTCGCAGATTAGGGATATTTGCGGAATTTCGCAAGCTATTCCAACCTCACTCAGCGACAGATTTCGCGCTCTTAAATCGTGGCTGGCACAAAACAACGGTGATATTGTGGCCTATGTTGCCGCTCATCTGGATGATTTTAGAAGCCTACACGATGATTATATCAAGTTAGTCGCCTCAACCGTAAACCGTTTACTGTCAGAAAATGGTATTGATAAAACAACGATTGACGCCATCGGCTTTCATGGGCAGACCTGCGGACACCGCCCCCCATCTATTGCCAAGAGCAAAAATCCCGCCGAAATTTATACATTGCAAATTGGCAGCGGGCAAATGCTTGCCGATTTGACGGGTATTCCGGTAGTTTATGACTTTCGCTCCGACGATATTATGAATTTGGGCGAGGGGGCTCCATTGGCTCCGGTTCACAATCAGCATATTGCCAAAGATTTGCAGGGTAAAAATATCTTTCCGGTTGCATTTTGCAACGGCGGCAATACCGGAAATTTTGCCATAATATCAACAAATATTAAAATCGGCAAAGATGTAGTCTTAGGATGGGACACCGGTCCGTTCAATCACTTTCCTGATATGCTCATGCAAAAAGAAAAAGGCTTGCCTTGTGATATAGATGGGCAAACCGGCAAGCAGGGAAAGATTAATTACGAACTTTTGCGTCAACTGTTTAACTGTGCAGTCGTTACTGATACAAAAGAAAATTTTATCACCGCTTTGCCGCCCAAATCATCTGACCCCGCATGGTATAGAAGCATTGCCGAGCTATCTGATAACAAAATATCTTTGGCTGACCGTGTCCGAACGGCAGAATTTTTCAGTGCTTATATTATGACATATAATTTGAGCCTAATTCCCGATGATATTAAGCAGCCGGAATATTTTTTGCTTTTTGGCGGTGGGTGGAAAAATCCGGTAATTACGCAAGATTTTAAGGATTTACTAAATGGTGAGGCAAAAGTTTTGCCGGAGCATGAAAATGTTTTTGCCAAAGTCAAAAATCCCAATGCTGCAATTAAATATTCCGATGATTTTGGGTATGACGGTAAATATATGGAAGCCAGAATTTTTGCCGACATGGCCAAATGTTATTTGACCAAAGAACCGTTTTCTTACCCCGAAACTACCGGTTGCAAAGAGCCGACTGTCGGCGGAATTATGGCAAAACCACAAGGAAACGACTTAAGAATGTGGTCACGAGCCGCTCTCGGCTGGGCGTAGGTAAACAATTATAAGATAATATCAGATTTACTTCAAACAATAACAGCTTATATATGAAAGGATTGAATATGAACAAAATAGATATATACGAAGATGTGGTAAATAAATATATGCAAGCCCTAGCAGCTTGTGATTTGGACGGCTTATGCAAATTATTTACTCCCGATGCCAAGATATATTCACCTTTATTGGGCTGGGTAGAGCACCGAGGCTTTTTTGAAAAAATGTGCACATTATCCGATATAGAAAAATCATATCAGATACCGCACAACACCATGCTGAGCGCAGAAGGCAAATCAACGATGATTAAGCACTTTACCTATCATTGGGCAGTTAAGGATGGTCGCTCAACTACTTTTGAAGTTTGCGATGTTTTTGAATTTAACGATGATAATCTGATTACCAAAGAAACCATTTTGTATGATACTTATCAGCTCAGAATAGATATGCAAGGAAATCCACTGGATTATTAAGTGTTATGAAAATTTATATCACCGGCGGCCCCGGCAGCGGCAAGACTTCGTATGCAAAAAAATTGGCTGCCCAATACAATGTTCCGCATTTTGACCTTGATGACCTAAACTGGGCATGCGTCGGAGAGCATATGTACAACTGCAAACGCGATAGAGCAGAGAGAGCCGAAATGCTGCAAACTATATTAAACACAAATCACGACTGGATTTGTGAGGGTGTGTATTTTGGTGATTGGGTGATGCCAATGTTGTCAAAGGTTGATAAGGTTATTATTTTACAAACTCCGAGATATATAAGACATTTAAGATGCCTAAAGCGTTTTGCCTCACGCAAACTTGGGATAGAAAAAATACAAGGCAAGGAAAGTTTTTTTGCTATGTTGCGTCTGCTAAAGTGGAATCAACAATATGATACGGAGTACTTGCCTATGGTTTTAGATAAAATAAAACAGAACAACATAGATTTTGAGCTTGTCTAAAAAGCCAAAAGACGCCTTTTTTACAGGCGCCTTTTGTCAAAGTTTAAAATGGTAAAAACTTTCCGCAATAGCGTATTTTAGCCTTTTTTGATACATCATCATAATAGTCGCTAGAAAGTTCAGTGCAAGGATTGTCAAATTTGACGATCCAGTTATGTTCCTGTAAGAACTTTCCGATGGCAAAGTATTCTCCCTGCAAAATCGGCTTGCCCAAATTTTGCAAATGACTATTTACGCCTTTTATATCAAGGCATACATCCTCGCAAAATCCTACTTCTGGCAGTCTGTCGGGGTCAGCATGCTCTCGCAAAGCTTCCGGTAATTCATCCAATTCAATATACGAGAATGAATCGCCAAATGGAAACAATCCGATAGGGTTTAATTTTTTTCCTTTGTCAAAAGGAAGACGCACCTTTTTACCATTACACACGCACAACAAGTCATAATCGTGGCACTCTTTTGCTTCTACAAAATTTTTTATATTTGCCACAGAAATTTCATTTTCTTTCATTAACTCTGAGATTTTTTTTAGAGCTTCTAGTTTTTTCATAATAAATAATTTTGGTTATTACACAATTTTGTTGCTTAGCTTTAAGATTTTTTAGGCTTGATAGGATAAACCGCTACAATATTCGGAGCGTATTCGTCCAACAGTTTATCCATCTCTTCTTTTGTTTTTCCTCTGGTCCAACCTAATTCTCTACTCTTTTTAAGTAAAGCATCTTTAGCCTCAGTTAGTTCGCCGATTGACCGGATATTCATTGTATTTACGGTTTTTCCGGCGATGATTGCCGAGTTCGGGTTACCAGATATCAAAGGATGATAATCAGGCAGCGGTTTACCGTCATACAATAAACGATACGGACAATCTTCCGGCAAATCTTCTGGCGATTCTTCCAATAACTTAAGGTCTACCTTCCGACAAATATCTCCGGCCACCTCATCTCTTTTGTCGTAGCAAGAACAACACCCATGTTCAATGTCAAAGAACTTACAGGCATAGTCTGTGAATACTACTTTTTCTCCATCAGAGACTTTACACAAGCAGCATCTGCCGCATTTCATACAAATCTGCTCCCATTCATCTTTAGAAAGCTGAGCAATTTTCTTTTTACCATAAAAATTTTTATCCATAATTGTAAATTTTAAGACATAGCCAAAGTAACACTATTTTGTCCAAAATCAACAAAAATGTTCATAAATTATGTAAAAAAGTTAAATCTTCTAGTTTCTTACTTCTTTGCCGTAAAGCAGCCAGTCATAAAGTTTAGATTTTTTTCTGACATTAATATCCATATCTTCAACACTTATCTTGCCTTCGGTCAAGGTCGGGATATCAGAAAACATGGATGTTCCCAATCCAAGGCGGTGTCCATCAATTTTAGCACCCAAACTTTCAACAATAGTGGGGTAAATGTCAAATGGTGTAAAAATTCGGTTTTGCGTATTTGCCGCCGCCACCGGAGAATTGATAAAGATGTTAATTGGCTTACGGTTCATTTCCTTGGTAAATATCGGATTCATGGTCAGATGATCACCGACTACCACAACCACACTGTCTTTATAGAATTCTTGTTCTTTTAGCCAAGATATAAAATCGGATATTTGCTTATCGGCACAAGATACCACATTTTCAATATTGTTGTGTGGGCCATATTTTCTCTCGCAGACATCATCGGAGAACTTTGCGGTTCCGTAGTGAGTGTCAAGTGTCATCAAAGTAAATACAAAAGGTTTATTTTGTTTAGCCAACAAATCAAGTTCATCTTTTGCATAAGCAAATACTTGTTTATCGTAAAGTTTGGTGGTTTTCTCAAACGAAATTTCTATATCTCCGCGTTCAGCATAATAGTTGGTATCAAGCAACTTTGGGTCCCCATGAGATTGCAAGAATTTATCCATTCCGGCAAATTCACCGTTCGACCCGATAAGAAAACTTTGCTCATAACCTTCTTGTTTTAAGATATCATACAAGCACCAAGCTTTAGGAAAAAATCCGTTTTTGGGGTGAAACCAGTTAGGATCATTGATTGGTAGTTGTATCGGGGCGCCGCAAGTTTGCGCAAATAAACCGGCCTGTGTCCACTGGGTTCCGTCAATTTCATAAGATCCGCCGAGATACTCGTTATCACTGAAATTGATATTTTCTTGAGCAAGCTTGTGCAGGTTAGGAAGCAGGTCGTACTTAAAATAGTTATGCTTCGGCGTTTTGGCATAGGTTGCCTCTATCGATTCGGCAAAAATCAATATCAAGTTTCTTTTGTGTTTTGGAAAGGTGATTTTTACATTTTGCGGAATGACATAATTTTCTTCGTAGAAGTTAGATGTTTCGCTTTTATATTTGTGGAAAGTAATCATGTTCCAGACATTCATCCTGAAGAAGACGAATACAAAGCAAAATACTAGCCAGCAAAGGCTTAAAAGTAAGCGCTTTTTGTATACCTTTTCTCTAAAGGCATCAATTATTTTGACATGGAACTTATACTTTGAGCAAAATAAAATAGCCAAAACAATTGCAATAATAGCTCCGGTCATAACCGTGTTTTTCAAGAAACTCATAATCATACGAATTTCGGAAGTAAAGGGCATATTGAGGTGAAACATAATTTGCTCGTATGTAACTTCCCCAAATTTTTCGACGACCCAGTTTGCAGACGAAAAGAGCATAAATCCTACAAAAAAAATAAGTAAAGACAACATTTTAAAGAATTCCTTGAGTTGAATACATTGTTTTGCAGAGGGTAACACGGCGTTTTTTATTAAGCAAGTTATTTTAAACAATTATTCGGTGCACAAATTTCTAAATTTATTGCCAAATGCAAAAACACTACTATATTCGGGCTAAAACAATAATTTAAGGAGTGATAAAATGATAGAAAGTTTCGACTGGCAACAGTTTTTCGGAGCATTTTTTGTTTTGTTTGCAATTATAGATATGCCCGGCTCTTTGCCGATAGTTATTTCTTTGCGCAAGAAGGGGAAGGTTATTCGTCCGGTGAAGACAGCAGTCTTGGCCTTTTTGATGTTTATGGTCTTTTATTTCGTCGGAGAGGCATTTTTAAAGTTGTTTGGTGTTGATACGGCATCATTTGCAGTAGCTGGCTCGCTGGTAATTTTTGTTATTTCTTGTGAGATGATTTTGGATATATCTATTTTTAAGGATACTTCAGAGACACCAAAAGACTCAAGCTTTTTCCCACTTGTATTTCCGCTTATTGCCGGAGCCGGCGGTTTAACCACCATGTTAGCAATACGTTCGCAATTTTCTCCGATAAATTTGATATCGGCCATTTTTGCCAACATGATTTGTGTATACATAATTCTGCAGCTAACCCGACATATTGAAAAACATATCAGCGCCGGTGTTTTGTACATGGTAAAGAAATTTTTCGGAATTATCTTGTTAGCCATCTCGGTAAAATTGTTTACCAGCAACATCACCATTTTGATAGAAGAAGTTATAGTAAACTCAAAGCTTAACTAGATAAGTGCGTGTTCTCTGAATGAAAAGTACGAGCTCTTGCTTATAATGATGTGTTCTTGCAGCTTTATACCCATGAGCTCGCACGCTTCGGCCACTTTTCTGGTAATAATTTTATCATTCTCCGAGGGTTTGGTGTTTCCGGATGGGTGATTATGAACCATTATTATGCTAACAGCCTTATTTTCCATAGCCGACTTGACTATATTGCGCGGTGATGCCGAAACGCCGGTAAGCGAACCTCTCTGCATCAGCTCGGTTTTAATAACTTTTAATTTTGCATCAAGATAGATAATGTGCAATTCCTCAACATCGGAATAAGCCATTGCACAGCGGCAAAAATCAATCAAACTATCTATATTCAACAACACAGGCATATCGTCAGATGCCAAATTTTGCCAAGACAGTCTCTGTGCTGCGGCTCTGATAATTTTCAAAACGGTAACGGCACTTTCTTTAATGCCGTTTATTTCCATAAGTTGCAGAGGAGAAGCGTTAAGCACACCTGCAAAATCACCAAAAGTTTTGATTAGTTGTTTGGCAATGGGCTTAACATCTCGTCTGGGGATAGCAAGAGTTAAGATGAGTTCAATCAACTCATAATCGGCCATATCTTTGCCATCACCTTTAATAAAACGTTCTTTAAGTCTTTTGCGGTGTCCGATGTAGTCAGGAGTTTCGTCAGTCATAGTTCATTATCTATTTATAAGGAGGTTTATCAAGTCCGGCCGGAGAATAGGTAAATACCTCAAATCCGTCTTTGGTAACTGCAAGCGAATGCTCGAACTGCGCCGATAGCGAGCGATCTTTAGTTACGGCTGTCCACTCATTTGAGAGGATGGTGGCTTCTTTTTTCCCAAAGTTAATCATCGGCTCAATGGTAAAAAACATACCTTCTTCTAATCTTGGGCCGGTTCCTTTTCTGCCGCAATGCAATACATTGGGTTCATCATGGAAGATTTTGCCCAAGCCATGACCGCAAAACATATCCACTACCGAATACCCATAATGGTGGGCAATTTCTTCAATTACCGCGCCGATATCACCAAAATGCGCCCCCGGCTTAACAGCTTCGATTCCTCGCATCATACATTCGTAGGTAACATCGCAAAGCCTCTTAGCTTTAACCGAAGGCTTTCCGGCATAATACATTCTCGATGTATCACCATACCAGCCATCCAATATAACGGTAACATCAATATTTAGCATATCACCGTTAAGTAGTTTTCTTTCGGCAGAAGGAATTCCGTGACAAATTTCATGATTGATGGAAATACAGGTGCTTTTTGGGTATCCGTGATATCCCAAACAAGCCGGAATAGCACCGTGCGATTGGATAAACTTGCGGCACAAATCATCTAAATATTCGGTTGTGACCCCGACATCAACAAAAGGTGTAATATAATCCAAGCATTCTGCCGCTAATTTGCCGGCTTTTCGCATACCCTCAAAATCTTTTTCGTCAGTATGAATTACAATACCGTCTTTATTACGAAATTCTTTTTTATCAGCCACTTTATTACCCCTTAATCAATACAAAATTTCCAATCTTCGGTCTATTTCTATAACATTCTTGCCGATTTTGCACCCATAACACAAAAAATTCAAGCCGTTTTTTGCAGCCTCAAAATAAGCAGCCGAAGCATTGGCATCACGGTTCCACACAAAACGAGCATTTATACAGTCTTCACGAGGTGCGATCATAAAGACGAAAGTCTCGGCACCGGCTTGTCTGCGTTTTTTCATTTCTTCCATCATATTTATTTCAAAAAAATTGATGGAGGTTGGAAATATAACATTTTCATTGGCTTTATTATATACCGGAGAAACAAAAACAAAGCATTTTTTGCCCGATTCCGCGGTCAGCTCAAAATCAATACCGTTAAAATTGTCGGAGCTACCCAGAAGTTTGCATTTTGAATATTCGGCAAATTCGGAAATTTTTTTGTTGTTAAAGGCTTCCAAAAACAAATCTTTGTTGTATCTGGGGTTAGCAAAAATGATACCTTCGGGAGTTTTAATAAATGATATATTGTATTTAATAATGCGTCCCGGTCTAGATGTTCGTTTAAGCCACAAAGGCGTTTTAGGCTGGCACATCTGAGCAATCTCTGTAGCACCGCAAAAGGCGGGAACTATTTGCGAATTTTCCAGTTTCACATCAACGATAAGATTATTATAAACTTTTTCAACCTCAGCTTTAATCAACCTGTGATTATATTCCAATTTTTTACTGCCTATTTAAAAAAGAGAAATTATAGTTACATTATTATCACGAAAGTGTTTTATATATCAAGGGGTAAAAATATGATTAAATTTGCAAAAGTTGCATATGTCACGATTTTGGTATTTTTGGGCGGATATTTATGTTCGCTGTTTACAAGTGTAGGTGTTGATGGTTGGTATGCCTCGTTTGCCAAACCGTCGGCAACACCGCCCGATTATGTTTTCCCGATAGTTTGGAATATTTTATATGTTTTGCTGATAATTGCCACCAGCATGATTTTATTATCACCGGCAACCAAGTTGCGTAGCCTGGCACATTTTTGGTTCGTGGTGCAAGAAGTTTTGCAAGTTGTGTGGTGTTGGTTGTTTTTTGGTATAGGTCAATTAGGCTTAGGCTTGGTTGTAATAGCCGTTTTATATATGATTGTTGCGGTTATGTCGATTATCTACGGCAAGATTAATGTTTGGTCAGGTCGGTTAATCTATCCTTATGCATTGTGGTTGCTGTTTGCACTATTCCTAAATGCGTTATTTGTTTACGAGGCCGGTTGGAGTATAGCGGTAAGTTAAAAAAAAGCTTGCCAGTTGCCAAAGATTGCTTTATCAATAATCAGTTAAAAATTTAAGTAAGATTTTTGGGAAGCAAAAATGACCGCAACACTAAATGAAATAAGAAGTACTTTTTTAAAATACTTTGAGAAGAACGGGCACAAGATTGTTCCGTCATCTTCTTTGGTACCCAACAACGATCCGACCTTGATGTTTACCAACTCGGGCATGGTGCAATTTAAAAACATTTTTACCGGCAATGAAACCGCTCCTTACAAACGAGCCACCACATCGCAAAAATCAGTTCGTGCCGGCGGCAAGCACAATGACTTGGATTCGGTTGGCTATGATGTCAGACACCACACTTTTTTTGAGATGTTGGGAAACTTCTCTTTTGGCGATTATTTCAAAGACGAGGCAATAGCTTTTGCTTGGGAATTGGTAACCAAAGAGTTTGGTATCAGCAAAGATAAATTGGCGGTCACTTATTTCCACACCGACGAAGTTTCAAGAGACATCTGGAAAAAAGTTTCGGGTTTGCCGGAAGACAGAATTATTCCGATTGCCACCAAAGACAACTTTTGGCAGATGGGCGATACCGGACCTTGCGGTTACTGTTCGGAAATTTTTTACGACCACGGGCCTCAGGTTTGGGGTGGTCTCCCCGGAACTCCTGAAGAAGACGGCGATCGTTGGATAGAAATTTGGAACTTGGTATTTGACGAGTTTGAAGACTTGCCCGACGGTACGAGAATTCCGCTCAAGCAAAGATGTATCGATACCGGTATGGGCTTGGAACGTATCTCAGCCATTTTGCAAGGCGTTCACTCCAATTACGATATTGATATTTTCCAAAATCTGATTAAGTCGATTGCCGATTTAGCTAATTCCGATCCCAAAGGCGAGCTAAAGGCTTCGCACAATGTTATTGCCGACCACTTACGTTCAATGTCGTTTTTAATAGCCGATGGTGTATTGCCATCCAATGAGGGCAGGGGCTATGTTTTGCGTCGTATTATGCGCCGAGCCATGCGACATGTTCATATGTTGGGGGTCAAAGAGCCGATGATTTATAAGTTGTTGCCTTCTTTGCAAAAAGAAATGGGCGATGCTTATCCCGAGTTGTACAAGGCCGAAACCCTGATAAGAGAAACCATCAAGACCGAAGAAGAACGTTTTATCAAAACTTTGGAAAAAGGCTTGAAACTGCTCGATGACGAAACCCAAGGTTTAACCTCCGGTGCGGTTTTGGATGGTAAGGTTGCGTTTAAGCTATATGATACCTATGGATTTCCGTTGGATTTAACGCAAGATGCTTTGAAGTTGCGTAACATAGAAGTAGACGAACAAGGCTTTAACGACGCCATGGCCGCCCAAAAGGCCGAGGCTCGTAAAAACTGGGCAGGCTCTGGTGATGCCGGAACCGAAAAAGTTTGGTTCGAACTGCAAGATAAATTGGGCTCAACCGAATTTTTAGGCTACAATACCCTATCGACCGACGGATTAATTACCGCTTTGGTTCAAAACGGTGAACCGGTTGCCGAGGTTAAAGAAGGCGAATTTTGCTTGCTTGCCAACCAAACTCCGTTCTATGCCGAAATGGGCGGACAAGTAGGAGATGTAGGCGTAATTAAGGGTGCTGATTTTGAAGCCGAAGTTTATGATACCAAAAAGAAATGCGACGGCTTGCATGTCCACATGTGCCGTTTGCTCAAAGGCAAGGTCAAAAACGGTGACACGGCATTATTTGAGGTAAATGCCAAGACAAGACACGCTATTCAAGGCAACCACACCGTTACTCACTTGTTGCACAAAGCTTTGCAAGAAAAATTCGGTGCCGGTGTAACCCAAAAAGGTTCTTATGTCGCCGCCGACAGAATGCGTTTTGATATAGCTTATAACAAGCAAATTACCTTGGAAGAACTGCGTGAACTCGAAGACAGAGTTGACGAAATGATAAGAGCCAACTACGAGGTTCAAACCAAGTTAATGAGCCATGATGAAGCCATCAACAGCGGAGCAATGGCTCTGTTTGGCGAAAAATACGGCGACGAAGTAAGAGTTGTTTGTGTTGGCGACGGTGTATCAACCGAGCTTTGCGGTGGTACCCATGTTAAGCATACCGGTGATATCGGCGGCTTTAGCATTTTGTCTGATTCTGCGGTAGCAGCCGGTGTTCGTCGTTTGGAATGCGTAACCGGTAAAGGAGCGGCTGAGCATACCCGCGATATGGAAGATAAGGCTCACAGTGTAAGCAAACTCTTAAAAGTCGGGGTCAACGATATAGAAAGCCGTGTTGCTCAGCTTTTGGCCGAACGCAAAGAGATGGAAGCCAAGATTTTTGAATTGAAAAAACAGCTCATCAGCGGAGCCAAAGGTGGAGAAAACGAGGTTGAAGAAGTAAACGGCACCAAGCTGGTTGCCAAGACCTTGAGCGATATTTCGCCCAAAGAATTAAAAGCTGCGGTCGATGAGTTAAAAGACAAATATAAAGACAACTTGGTTGTAGCATTATTTGCGGTAAACGAAGGCAAGTCTTCGGTAGTAATCGGGGTTAGCGATGATATCAAAGACAAGCATTCGGCGGTAGATTTGGTAAGATTGGTAGCACCTTTTGTCGGAGCACAAGGTGGCGGCGGCAGGGCAGATATGGCTCAAACCGGCGGCACGATAACCGACAAGTTTGATGAGGCAATCTCAGCTATCAAAGCTACTTTATAAAAAACTTAAACGCCCGCGAATATGCGGGCGTTTTTGATATGTAGATTTTTTTGCGGTCATTCTCTTTCATAGCCATTCTCGGGCTTGTGTTTACTTTTCGTCATTCTCGGGCTTGTGTTTATTTTTCGTCATTCTCGGGCTTGTCCCGAGAATCTAATAAACAATGTGCCACAGCTTATGAGACCCTCGGAACGCGTCCGAGGGTGACGATTTGAGGCGTCAGAGGGTGACGGTAAAAAAAGTGTCATTCTCGGGCTTGTCCCGAGAATCTATAAGGGATAGACCATCGGAACAAGTCCGAGGGTGACAATGGGTGCGGTGCCCGAGGGGACGGTAAAAAAAATGTCATTCTCGGGCTTGTGTTTTTTTTGTCAT
This sequence comes from uncultured Pseudomonadota bacterium, assembly GCA_949297185.1. GTDB lineage: Bacteria > Pseudomonadota > Alphaproteobacteria > RF32 > CAG-239 > CAZU01. Next base: position 7,990 of record CASFRM010000023.1, on the reverse strand, counting down.
TCTCGGGCTTGTGTTTTTTTGTCATTCTCGGGCTTGTCCCGAGAATCTAATCTGCCAAAATCTAAAAAACTCTTGACTGCGAGCCGATAAAAAAATATCCTCTTTACTTAAGAAGCGGTGCTGTTGCCGCTTTTAGAGTGTTGAGCTCGGAGCTGTCGAAAGCTCTTATCACACACGGTGTTTGGATATAACATCGTTAAGCCGAAATTACGGCTGAATATGTCCCCGATGCATATTTTTTATGGTCGGGGAGCTTTTAACGTATGTTCAAGGCCTCGGCCTAAAGGTTAAAAGAGTCATTTTGTGTGATATGATTTTCGAACTCTCCGACCGCCTCTTAAAAAGGTGGTCTTTTTTTTGGGAGTTTAGGTTATATGCGAATACAAAATATAGAGTTTTTAAGATTCTTGTTTGCCATTGTAATTGTCCTTTTTCATATGGGATATTCATCAGCCGACGGCTATCTGGCGGTAGAAATGTTTTTGATAATGGCGGGCTATTTTTTAGCCGTCTCATTCAAACGGCTTTCCGATTATACAATATCAGATTTCATAAAATTAAAGTTTTTTAGACTTTGGCCGCTTTTTGCCGTTGCGGTTATTTTATCCGGTGGCAATCTTTATGATATGGTCTTAAAACTCTTGTTTCTTCATGCCACCGGTCTAAGCCTGAAATATCAGGGCTATATATGGTTTGTCGCTCCGTTTTTTTGGGCTATGGTTTTTTACTTTATTGTGCTGAAGCATTACGGCATATCGAGGTCGGTTTTTGCAATATCAATTATTACATACTTTTGCTATGTTCTACTCGTAAATTTTGATAATGGTAATTTTAATATTCGTCAAACTTCATACGGTATGATATCATTTTCGATTGTCAGAGTATTTGGCAGTATAGGACTGGGGATTTTGTTCTATTCGTTGTTTGCTGAAATGAAAAAAATTATGCCTTCAATATACAAGCCAAAAAATTTCATTTTTATAGGAATCATAGAAAGTGCCATCTTGTTTTTTCTTATTTATAATATGCTTTTTCACCATTTGAAGTATGATAACAATTTAATATTCGTAATAATGTTTGGAGCAGAGTTGTTTTTATTCGTTGAGAGAAAAGGTTTTTTATCAAGATTTTTGGATAAAAGATGCTTTGGTTATTGCGGTCGTTATGCTTATGCTATTTATCTTATGCAAAACAGCGGTTTTGATATAGCCGAAAAACTATACCGCCAGATAGGCATAAATTACAATATGGAAGCATTATTAAAGTTCATTGTTGTAATACTTTTGGGAATAGTTGGGCATTATATGGTGGAATGCTCAAATTGGAAGTCGTTGTTTCGCAGGCTTGCCAAGTGAATTAGAAAAGAATAGGCAATTTATCTTGCCAGTTTCAATTTTTCTCTAATCCACGCCATCTTGCCTCAGCCTCAAAACATCATCTAATTTGTAGGAGTTAAAAAAGGATAGGCAATATAGAAAATATCAGCAGTCAAAGATAAAAAAGAAAATTCGGCATAATAATTATATATTATAGAAAAGTTTATAATTGTTCCTACAAAAGCATATATATTAAAGAAAATCGGTTTATGCCAAATATACTGCACTAACCCCGTAATAAAAGCACCAATAAAGAAAATTACCAAATAAATATCCGTCCAAGCCGCCGTTTCAGGAGCATATTTTGGTAAATAAAAAATATAATAACACCCTGCCGTTACATACCCTAGAACAAAGCATAATATTCCCCAAATCAACAAAGCTTGTAAAACAAACAAAACCCATTGACCTGCCAGTTTTAATTTTTCTCTAATCCACGCCATCTTGCCTCAGCCTCAAAACATATCAAATACATACACAATAATATTTCAATAATTTAACATAATCAATATTTATAATTGAATTTTAAATAATCTTCTGCTGTGTCAGTAACATTATTTTTTGCTTTGTCATTAATTGTATATATAGCTGGTTGAAGCAAATTATGCACCAGATTACCATTGCCGTAACCGGACGGACTATATTTTAAATTGCGACCTATAGGTGTTGCCATATTATTTGATATCATGCCATTAAAATATCCAATAGTGGCACCATACAAGCGGTCCTTAATTCCACCCTCGGCAGTAGCCGCACCGGCGACTGTTCCGCTTACTGTCGGTCTTTGCAAGGCTTTGCCAACCTGAGTTAATCCCGGAACTTTTCCAAACACATTAACATGATTTACCGGTGACGCCATTGCACCGACAACCTGCATAGAACCCACCAATTTGGGATTTTCTTCAAGCCCTTGTTCCAGTGTTTGCCGCATTTCATTGCTACCTTTGGCATAACCGCGTTTCATAGCTTCGCTAAAGCTTTCTCCACGTTTATTCCATGATGGAACAAGGCTGGCTAATCCATAACCCACGGCATTCATTGCTCCATTTATTTCGTCACTCAAGCCAAGGCTAAGCCCATCCATAGCGGCGGCTGACATCTGTTCTGCTGTTCTCAGATAATTACCACTGTTGTTCTCAACTGCAATATCCGGAATATTGTTTTGATTGAGGTGTTTTTTTCTGAAACTGTCCGGCAATGGTGAAAATTGACTTTCAACATCAACAATGTCAAAGTCGCTAAATTCATCATCAGATTGTGGCACCATGTAATACCATTGGCTCTGTCCCGGTTTGGGATTTTGCCTTTTTATTGGTGTTGTACCGTTTAAATATCCTTCAAGTTCTTTTCGTAAGTCATTCATGTTTTTTCTCCATAAAAAAAGAGGAGTTCGTCAGAACCCCTCAGGTGTTGTTTTAAAATAAAAAAAGCTACACGCCAATAAATGCATGTAGCTATGGCGGACGAATCCACCATAATCTCATTTATACTCTAGCCCGACGGCTTTGTCAAGAGGATGGAATAAAACTTTGAATAACCTTTTCTTTGTGCTTAACAAATATTGCAAAAGCGGCTAAAATCAGCTCAAATTTGTTTGATTAAAGGCTTTTGTTTAATGGAAGATTTGTTTGCACAAAATCCGGCGGCTCCGCAAATGCCGGAATTTACCGTCAGCGAAATATCGTACGAAATCAAGAGGTTTGTCGAAACCACTTTTAGCCGCGTGCGGATCAGGGGTGAAATTTTCGGTGCCAAAAAAGCCGATTCCGGACATTGGTACCTAACCCTAAAAGATGATAATGCCGCTCTTTCGGCAGTAATCTGGCGAGGTGTGGCTCAAAGTCTTCCGGTCAAACCAGAAGACGGACTCGAGGTTATTGCCACCGGCAAAATCACTACCTTTGCCGGGAAATCGTCTTATCAGTTGGTTATTGACACTATGGAAGTTGCCGGTACCGGTGCTTTGCTCAAACTTCTGGAAGAACGCAAAAAAGCTTTTGCTGCCGAAGGCCTGTTCGATGCCGCTCATAAAAAGCCGCTGCCGTTTTTGCCGCAGACCATCGGCGTGGTAACTTCGGCCTCCGGTGCGGTTATTCGCGATATTATTCACCGTGTTCGCGACCGCTTTCCGTCACATATCCTGCTTATTCCTACACCGGTGCAAGGCGAGGGTGCCGCCGAAAAAGTGGCTCAGGCTATTAAAGATTTTAACCGCCTTGATGAAATTTCCGATTACCCCAAACCCGATGTTTTGATTGTAGCCCGTGGCGGCGGCAGTTTGGAAGATTTGTGGCCGTTTAACGAAGAATGCGTAATTAGGGCGGTTTATGCCTCAAACATTCCGATAATCTCTGCCGTCGGTCACGAAACCGATACCATGTTAATTGACTATGTTTCCGACAAAAGAGCTCCCACACCCACAGGTGCCGCCGAATTTGCCGTTCCGGTACGAGCCGAGTTGCAAACCATGGTAAATAATCTCGATGCCCGCCTCAAAAACGGTATTTTGCGTTATTTTACCGAACAGCAAAATATCTTGACCGGACTTGGCCGCGGTATTCCCAATTTGGAGCAAATCCTCCAAGAAGCTACCCAAAAATTTGATGATCGTATCGAAAGGTTGCACACCGCATTCAAAAACTTTTTATTAGGCAAAAACAATCAGCTCGCTTTGTGCAATTTGCGTCCGTTTTATATCAAAAATATTGTCGAAAAAAAGCAAGAAAGCTTAAGTAATCTGTTGGCCAGATTATCTTCTGTTTCGGTTGATGCAGTTTTGGCTCGCGGTTTTGCCTGGGTCAAAGATGACAAAGGTCAAACCATATATAATTCATCGGCCGCCCAAGAGGCCAAATCTCTTGAAATAATTTTTGCCGACGGCAGTTATAGAACTTCGCCCGAGGCTGATATCAAAAAATCTCACCCCACCAAACCAAAGGATAAAAAAGATGATAAACAACAAATATCTTTGTTTGATTTTTAGCCTTGCGGCTTTGCCAAAGTTAGCCTTCGGCGTTGAATTTTGCGGCGAAGTAAGACAAGGCGAAATTCTTATCGGTAAAGCCAAACCGCAAGAAGAGGTTATCCTAAACGGCGAAAAGATTTTAACTACCGCCGACGGAGAATTTTTGCTCTCGTTCGGTCGCGACGAAATTAATACACAACAGTTGCAGGTTTTGCAAAATATGGGCGGTGGAGCCGATTATCAATTTGCCGTAGGCAAAACCGATTGGGATATTCAAAATATCAAAGGTGTTCCGCCACGCAAGGTAACTCCGTCGGATTCCGATTTGGAGGCAATTCAACTTGAGGGCAAGGTGGTAAAGGCAGCCCTAAAAGGTGTTGAAGATAAGACCTATTGGAAAAAAGGCTTTATTATGCCGGTTGAAGGCCGCATATCGGGCAAATTCGGTGGTCAAAGAATATTAAACAACATTCCCAAAAGTCCGCATCAGGGGATAGACATTGCCGCCAAAGCCGGCACTCCGATTAAAGCTTCTTCGGACGGCGAGGTTGTTTTAGCCTATCCCGACTTGTTTTATTCCGGCAATGTCGTTGTTATTGATCATGGTTTTGGCTTACAAACAATTTATGCTCACATGCAAGATATGAAAGTAAAACGCGGTGATATGGTAAAACAAGGAGATATTATCGGCACCGTAGGTCAAACCGGACGGGCAACCGGCCCGCACTTGCATTTTGGGGCGTCATTACGCAATGTAAGGGTTAATCCGCAATCACTGTTAAAACTTAGCGACAGTGATGAAAAATGTTTTACTTTGTAAGTATTTTTTTAATAAATATCGGCTTATTATGAGTTCAACTATAGTGAGGTAAACATGAACGAAGCCAATAATATCGGTAAACAGATTAACATGGATACGATAACTTGTTTGATTGTTGATGATGACAAGTTTTCCAGAACCTTTGTTAAAACCGCCCTTTATCAAATCGGAATCAAAAACACCAAAGAAGCCTCCTCAACGGCCGAAGCAATGGAAATTTTGCGTGGATACAAAATACACATTGTATTGTTAGACCAGCAAATGCCCGAAGGTTCGGGGTTGGAACTGGCTCGTGGCATAAAAGAAGGCAAAATCGGTGATAACAAAGATTTGCCGATAATAATGGTTACCATTGATACCAAAGAAAAAACTGTTATGGATGCCAAGAGTATAGGCATACACGAATATTTGGTTAAGCCGATATCACCTCTGGCATTAAAGAAAAGAATTTGCACGGCATTAGGTATTAAAGAAAGAGCATAAAATTGACTACACTTCAAATATTTTATTTGTCTTTATTGCAGGGTATAACCGAGTTTTTACCGGTCAGCTCATCAGGACACTTGATTTTATTATCAAAATTTAGCTATTTTCCGGACCAAGGCTTAGCCTTAGATGTTGCGGTTCATGTCGGTTCGATATTGGCCGTAATGATATACTTCTCCGAAACCATTTGGGAAATAATAAAAGGTGTAATTAAGACCAAGTTTATTCCCAATTTCAAAAACTATGGAGCTCAGATTTTTTGGCTTGTTGTAATTGGAACTATTCCGGCAGTAATAGCAGGTTTTGCATTAAAGAGTTATGGAATGGAATGGCTGCGAGACACCAGAATAATCGGTTGGACAATTTTAGGTTATGGCTTGCTTTTGTTTGTTGCCGATAGTTTTTCGATGACGATTCGCCAAATCAAACATATGGGAGTTATTGATGCCATTTTAATCGGTTTGGCACAATGTTTAGCTCTTATTCCCGGCACATCACGTTCGGGCATCACCATAACGATGGCCAGATTTTTAGGTCTGGAACGCCGTGAAGCCGCCAAATTTTCAATGTTATTATCAATACCGGCTATTGTTGCTGCGGCAGTTTTAACCGGTTATGAGGTATGGCAAGCCGGAGATTTCCAAGAGATTGCATGGATGTTCGACGGCGTTGTTTATTCATATCTTGCTTCTATTGTTGCCATCTATGTAGTAATGTGGTGGCTCAAGAAATCGACCTTTTTGCCGTTTGTAATCTACAGAATTGCTTTAGGCTCAATTTTATTACTTGATTCTTACGGAATTTTGAGTATAACAAACTAGGTAAATAAGCAAGCCCTGATGGCGGAATTGGTAGACGCGTAAGTTTCAGGTACTTATGAGAGGTTTCTCGTGGAAGTTCGAGTCTTCTTCAGGGCACCATAAAAACCCACCCTTTATGGGTGGTTTTTTTATGGTGCAATAAATAAAGATTTCTCGAACTTCCACAGAAGGAAGTTCGACTACAAGCGAAAGCTTTTACGGGGGTATCGCGGTGAGCGAAAGCGAATGAGCGCAGTGCCCTTGAGCTTAAGCGAAAGGTGGCTTCTTCGCGGGCAATAGAATTGACCGCAAAAGAGCACCATGAAAATCCACCCTTTAAGGGTGGTTTTTTTATGGTGCAATAAATAAAGATTTCTCGAACTTCCACAGAAGGAAGTTCGACTACAATTAAACATACCGTTTTGCCAAGATTGCGATTTATAAACTTGACGACAATAATTAAAAGGATTATCAAGATAAAATCTAGAGTATTAATGCTATATAATATTTTGATTTTATTGGAAAGTCCGTTTATGAAACGATATCTGTTAAGCTTGTTTTTAATTTTTATCTGTTCGGATGCTTTTGCTTTTTCATTTGAAGATGTTGCTTCTATGGCACAATCACTGTCCAAAGCTGCTTATATGGACAGAAACGATCCGCTGCCCAAAGAATTAGCAGAAATGGATTATGACGCTCACCGTTCCATTCGCTACATCAGAGAAAAAAGCCCGTGGTATAACCAAGGTCTTCCCTACGAAGTACAGTTTTTTCACTTAGGCTCATTGTTTAAGAAGCCGGTTTTGGTTTATGAGATAGACAACAACGAGGTCAAGCCGCTGACCTACGATTCTTTGGCTTTTAGGCTGGGTGATGAAGCGCTTTTTCCTTTCAAGAATTTAGGCTATGCCGGATTTAGACTACACAACAAGCTTAACCGCAATGACTACTTTGATGAATTGGTGTCCTTTTTGGGCGCAAGCTATTTCAGGGCCTTGGGTAAAGTGCTTTGCTCGATTCTCCCAGAATATCCGGTGCTTACGAATTTGTAATAACCCCTGGGGTAACCACAACCATGGATGTCAAAGCAGCATTATTCCCGCGTGCCGAAATAGAAAAGATTGGCATAGCACCGCTCACCAGCATGTATTTGTTTGGCGAAAACACCAAACACCGCTTTTTTGATTACCGCATGGAAGTTCACGACAGCGATGGTTTATTGGTAAATAACGGCAATAATGAATGGTTGTGGCGTCCGTTGGATAATAATCAAAAAATGCGCATAAGCTCTTTTGTTGACAAAGATGTTAAGGGATTTGGTTTGTTGCAACGCGATAGAGATGCTGCAAATTATATGGATTTTGAGGCTTTTTACGAAGAAAGACCATCAATCTGGATAACCCCGCTTCAATCATTTGGTGCCGGAGTGGTTGAGCTGATAGAGCTTCCGTCCGATAAAGAGATACACGATAATATTGTTGCCATGTTTGTTCCTAAAGAAAAATTAAAAGTCGGCAGCAGATATGACTACAGCTACCGCATA
>CASFRM010000022.1 GCA_949297185.1 uncultured Pseudomonadota bacterium | reverse complement strand
TCTTTGTGGCTTCCCGCACCGATAAAGCTACGATGAACGGGGAGAACACAGAATGTAAAGTGGTTCATACAGTCCGTTGTCCAACGTGCATCGCCTTCCGTTCCTGTCCCATCCGTGTATATCCATTAAGGCATACAATCCCGGCGGTCATCGTAGGATAGCCGGTAACAAAGCCCGACAAGGCGAAAAAGAAATCTGCGGCCAGATAACTGCGGTTGATGGTTTGGTTAGATCCGCCGTGAAAATAAGTTTCCACCAAATGATATTCTATAACAAGCAAGCAGCTACTCCTCGCAATCGGTCAAGAATTTCGTAACGGGGTTTGGAGCAAGATATACATTATTCTTTATTTGTAATTTTTTTGTTTGAATGGTTTCATATCGTATGACTTATAGTGATACTTTACAAAAGTAGGTGTTTTTTCAAGTGTGCGATAAAAAAACAGCCGATTCCTTTGCGGCCGGGCGCAGCATATGCAAAGAAATTTACGTTGATATTTGCGTACATGCCGCTGTACACTTCGGTCGGATCAAGAATTTTATTCATGTTCCGGTCAACAATTTCCACCGGACGGTCTGCCGCACTGGAAGCGCTAAACACCCAGCAGCCTGCACATTCTGGCCCGAATTTATCTCCAGAAGCTTTGCAGCCATCACCGTCATAGACAGGGGTAGGAAGTTGCGGCGGCATTTGCCCGCCAAATTTTTTCATCAGCCCAGCTTGCTTAGCTGCTTCATCTGCAAGTTTTTTAGCTGCATCAGAAACATTTCCTAAAGCTTTTGTAGCAACGGAAGTTGCATTAAACAGGATTCTGTTAAATACGATAGTCAACGATTCGTCGATAGTCATATTTTTGCGGCCATCACCGATACCGGTAATTTCGACAGCAGGCAAATCCAACACCAAAGCTTCGCCGTTTTTTTGCAACGGTGTTAAAGCCGAAAGCTTTCCGTCTTCAACCAAAACATTGCGAATAACAACATTTTTAGCTGGTGCAGTCTTTGTTTCGGCTGTTTCTTCTTTAACTGGCTTCTTATTTTTGTTAGAAGCAGTATTTCTGGCAACATTTTCTTGAATCTGCTGAATATTGCTTGTTGTATAGTTCGGCATTTCATAGGTAATTTCCGGAGCTGTTACTCTGATATTTTCAACCACGATATTATCAGTATACAGACTCTTTACATTAACCTTAACAAACACACCGCCTAAGCTCAACAAATTTGGCTCTTTGTAACCTTGCGGATTTGCAACCTTGAGTCCGGTTATTTCCAACTCACCGTCTATCGGATGCAACTTAAACCCATCCAAAGTAACCTCAGTGCCAACGACCTGGGTACCGAATTTGTGAACCACGCCCTTAACCAAAGGCTCTAAATAGACCCAAGCTGCAATTATTGCAATTACAACCAATGCAAGTAACGAAAGTAATGTATATTTAACAAATTTCATTTGAGACATCTCCTTGTAAAAAAACTTTCGCACCTATTGTATAGTTAAAAAAGGAATTAAAGCAAGCAATTATTAAAAAACAAACAAGATATTACGAATAACAACTCTTAGTATATCCCCAAGGCGCTTTAACATTAACCCTTATCAACAAAAAAGGTCTCATGAAGAGACCTTTTTTTTAATTGGTAGGCGCGTGGGGGGGGGTTACTCTTCGCCTTTTATAAAAGGCTCGAGTTGCACTGGCGCTCATGAGCTTCGCTCACCGCGATACCCCCGTATCGCTTTCGCTGGTAGTCGAACCCCAGCCTCTGGTGTTCAAACCCAACATTACCTATCCAACAAAAAAAGGTCTCATGAAGAGACCTTTTTTTTAATTGGTAGGCGCGTGGGGGTTCGAACCCCAGACCCACTGATTAAGAGTCAGTTGCTCTACCAACTGAGCTACGCACCCGTCATTCAATGACAGAGCGGAATATAATACGCATTTATTTTTTTGGCAAGAGTTTTTTTCATTTTTATTCAGCCTGTTTGTTTTCTCTGGTTTTGTACATAGAAAACGCAATTCCGGCAAACAAAAGTCCGAAAGTAACCGACAAAGAATGCCAAGCTTCCAACTCAAAACCAAACAGTTTAGGTACAAATATTTTAAGACCTATAAAGATTAAAATAATTGCCAATGCTGGTTTCAAATATTTGAATTTGTGAACAACAGCTTCCAATAAGAAATACAAAGCACGCAATCCCAAAATCGCAAATATATTACTTGTATATACGATAAATACATCTTGTGTAATCAAGAATATTGCAGGAATACTGTCCAAAGCAAAAATAACATCCATGGTTTCGATAACCAATAAAGCAAATAACAACGGAGTTATATAATATTTCTTATTTTTCTTAATTATAAATTGCGGTCCATGAACCCTTTTGGTAACACGGAATATTTTTGAAATTAGATTAAATACTTTCGAGTCCTTAAAATCAGCATTTTCCTCATTTTTAGCCCAAAGCATTTTGGCTCCGGTATATACCAAAACAGCAGAAAACACATAAAGCACCCAATGGAAATGAGCGATTAAAGTTTCACCGACATAGATCAACAATGCTCGCATAACGATGGCGCCCAAGATTCCCCAGAACAAGACTCGGTGTTGATATTGACGCGGCACACCAATTGAGGCAAACACCAAAGACATGATAAAGATGTTATCCAAAGACAAACTTTTTTCGACCAAAAAGCCTGTAAAAAAGTCCATTCCCTTTGCAGCGCCCTCTTCATATATAACAAACACACCGAACACGCAAGCAGCAGCTATATATAGAATACACAATACCAAGGTATGAGTAAAATTCGGCACTTCATTTTTACGATTAAACAGGAACAAATCAAAAAACAACAAAGCCAAAACAACTACACCAAAAATTCCCCACATTGCCTCTTGAGACAATACTGCATGATGAGTAAACAAATATTCGATTTTTTCCCACATTGTATAAACTCTCCATTAATTTACTTAACCGAAACGAGTCCTACACCACATTTACACAAGTGTCAAAAACAAGTTATTTGTTGCAAACAATTAAAAAATACCCCCGAACTAAAATCGGGGGTATTAAATTATGTTATATTCTTCATTATTTTGTTTTTTTCTTTTTTAAATTCCTGTTCCGTTATAATCCCTTTTTCTTTAAGATTTCCAAGTTTTTCCAACATTTCAAGACTATCAAGTTTGTTAGCATTTTTTTCTTTTTCGGGTATAGCCTTGCTTTTATCTATCCAATCTTTCGGCTGCCAAATCAATGCCAAAACAATAGCAATAAACCAAGTAAATCCGACAAAAAGGATTCCGCACCAACTCAATATTGAAATTGTTGTCAACTCACTTCCAGAAACGCCCCTACTCTTGGCTATTCTGATAGGAACCTGAATAATCCAATAAAGAATAAAAAGGATTAAAAAGATATAAATCAAATATAGTAACAAAGCCATATTATTCTATCACTCCTGCAGGAACTTCTCCATAATCATTCTCCTCCATATCGCTTTTGAAAAAGCACGCTACCAACGGAACAAAAGAAATCAAAAATGCCAACACAGCAAACACCATCAGCACCGGTGTTTGAAGAAGCATTGCAGATATCACAAAGAATACCATTACATATGGTGATGCTGCCCACCATCCCGAATAATTAACATCATGCAACCTTCTGACGGTAACACCCAAAATAGGCAAGAACATAAACAACGAGATTAACCAACCAATAATTTGTACTGCTTCTGGATTTCCTCCTGAAACCAGTGCAACAAACAACTGAATTACAAAAGATATTAATATATAAAACAAATAAAATCCAAAGAATTCTTTTCTGCGAGCTCTCCCCTTAAAAGAGGCATATTTTTCAAAAGTACACTTAACAAAATATTCCCACAACGACAAATCACCATCATCGGAATCTGATACAGTCTTAGACCTTCTGGACTTTCCAGAATTTTTCGTTTTTGGTCTTTCATCTTCTTCATTAAGCAGTATCTTTTTCTGTTCATCAAATTCTTTTTGCGTAAGAATTCCTTTTTCTTTTAGAGCGGCTAATTTTTCAAGCTTTTCGACATCCATACCTTTTCCCCTTATAACAAAGCGTTGTCAACAAAATACAACTCACTAACAATCATAGGAATATTTCATAAATAAAATAAAGTCAAACAATATAAATATAAAAAAGCGACCTCGCCAAAATATCGAGATCGCTGAAAAGTGATAACTTAAAAATCTGAATTTCTCTGATTAACATTTTTGTTTATCGTCGTGCTTTTGAAAACACCGCCGACAAATCCCAAAAAGGCTCCGATTTGCCACATTGCAAATCCTTTAACTCCAAAGGAAGCCAAAATTCCTAGAATTGTGTCTCCGAAGAACCATCCAACGACCCAACCGCAAAATGCACCGATTAAAGTTGTCAAAATTACGGCTAAGAAGAACCATAAAATCAACCCGCAGATATAAGCAAAAGTTTTCATAAAAAATAATTTTTTTTAGATTAGATATAAATATAACTTAACATTCTCCTCATATCACAGTTATAAAAAAACTCAACCAGAATTTTATATATAATGCAAGCAATCTTAAGTTCCTAAAGGGGTAGTCCTGTCTCCAATACAAAAAACAGCCGCTTGCAAAGCAAACGGCTGTTTTTTAGTGGCGGAGAGTACAGGACTCGAACCTGTGCATCGGTATTCCCGATGACGGATTAGCAATCCGCTGCATTACCACTCTGCCAACTCTCCTCGGCACTGGGCTTATATTTAACTTAAGTTTATTTTTCCGTCAACAGTTTTTTTATTTTTTTATTCATGAAAAACTATTGAGATAAAAGTCATTATAATAAAACCAAAAAATACCGCGGCTGCCGATTTATTGCTGTTTTTCATACCATATGTTTCTGGCAAAATTTCATTTATTACCACAAACAGCATCGTTCCCCCGGCCAAAGCCATTCCGTAGGGAATAATGTTAAAGCTTATATCCATCAACAACAACCCAACCAAAGCTCCTACCGGTTGCATAAAACCGATTAAAAAAGCTACGGCAGCAGCCTTAAGTTTAGAATACCCTGCTCCAATTAATGATATTGCGATTGTCAAACCTTCCGGAATATTATGAACGGCAATTCCTATAACCAAAGACAACGGATTAATTATTGTTTCTGCTCCGTATGCGACTCCCACGGCCAACCCTTCGGGAAGTTTATGCAGTGTTATGGCAATAATAAACAGCCAAGCTTTTTTTACATCAAAATTTGGTCCATGCCGTCCCATAGCATTATGTTCGTGGGGCAATACAAGATTCAATATCCACACTAACAACACACCGGCAAAAACGGATAACACATAAGCCAAAGCATCTTTATACAAATTTTGTTCATCGTATTTAATGATATCATTCATGGACGGTACCAACAACGAAAAGAATGATGCCGCCAACATCACTCCGGCAGCCAAATTAAGCAGTTGATTAATTTCCGATTTTGAGTACCGTTTTTCTACAAATATACACAATCCGCCCAAACCGGTAAACATTCCGGCAGCTAATGCTGCCAACAATCCATGCATAAACACACTCATTTTTTATTTCCTATCAAATAAATGGGCAATATCTTTAATTTTAAGTTCCACATAAGTCGGACGACCATGATTGCATTGTCCCGAATGCGGCGTCCTTTCCATATCTCTAAGAAGACGGTTCATTTCCTCAACATTAAGTCTTCTGCCCGCCCTCACCGATCCATGACAAGCCATCGTTGCACAAACCAGATGCAATTTTTCTTTTAATTCAAAAGCCCCGCCCCACTCGACCATTTGCTCGGCTATATCACGAATCAGTCCAGAGACATCTACATTACCAAGCAATGCCGGGATTTCTCTCACTATAACCGCCGTAGTTCCAAACTCTTCAACTTCGAGTCCCAACTGCTGCAGCTGTTCGGCATTTTCCAAAATTCTGGATTTTTCGGCCGGATTAAGTTCAACAATCTCTGGGATTAAAAGCATCTGTGTTGCTTGTTTATGCTCACGCAAACCTTCTTTTAACTTCTCCATCACAATACGCTCATGAGCTGCATGCTGATCAACGATTATAATACTCTCCGGCGTCTGCGATATGATATAAGTGTCATTAAATTGAGCTCTTGCCAAGCCCAACGGACCTATTTCTTCAACATTATTTACCTCTGGTTGGGCTTCTACTTTAAGCGAAAATTTATGTTCTAACTCCGGTAAAACAGCTTGTGTACTTGCATGATTCGGACGACTTTGCCAAATATTCGAACCTGTCGCAAAAACAAATGGCTGTGGCTCTGATAATTCCATCGGCCTTGAACATTCCGGCACCGCAATTTTATTTAAATCCAATGTATTAGAAGTTTTTCCTGAAGCTCTTTCTAAAGCATTTCTGATAGCTGTCACCAACAAACCTCTGACCAAATTATTGTCATAAAATCTTACCTCGGCTTTGGTCGGATGCACATTCACATCAACATCTTCCGGCGGCAAATCAAAAAACAACGCACACATCGGATAGCGCCCTGCCGTCAAAACATCTTGATAAGCTCCTTTAATAGCTCCAAGCAATAGTTTATCTCTTACCGGTCGATTATTTACAAACAAAAATTGCGACAAAGAATTGGCTTTATTTAGCGTCGGCAAAGAAATATAACCGCTTATTTTCAGATTTTCGCGTTCTGTATCGATTAATATTGCATTATCTCTAAATTCCTTGCCCATAACGGCAGAAAGTCTTTCGATTCTCGCCTCAAACAAGTCTCCTGTAGCCGCTGGATAATAAAATTTCTTTTTTCCATCGGCATACAAAGAAAAACTAACATCCGGATTAGCCAAGGCAATTCTTTGCATTACATCCACGCAAGCAGCAATCTCGCTTGTAGCTGTTTTCAAAAACTTCAATCTTGCCGGAGTGGCATAAAACAAATCCCTAACTTCGATTCTGGTTCCTTTATTGCACGCCGCGGGCATAACCTCAGATTTTTTACCACTGTTTACCTCAATTTTCCAACCTGAATCATCTTCTTTTTTTCTGGTTACAATACTTAACTTTGATACCGAAGCAATAGAAGGCAAAGCTTCACCGCGAAAACCAAAGAAACAAATATTAAACAAGTTATCATCAGGCAATTTTGAGGTTGCATGCCGTTCAACCGCCAAACTAAGTTCTTCCGCACTCATACCTTTGCCGTTATCGGTTACGGTAATTAGTGTTTTTCCGCCCTCCGATAAGCTAACCTCCACACTGCTGGCACCGGCATCTAAGGCATTTTCCACCAATTCTTTAACCACCGATGCCGGCCTCTCTACGACCTCACCTGCAGCAATTTGGTTAACAAGGTTTGACGGCAGAATTCTTATCGGCATCTATTTTCTCATTTTTTTAATCATTTTGATTAAAGCTTTGGTAGAAGAATCATGGTCTTTACTTTCGCGGCTGCCTTGCAATTCCGGCAATATTTTTAGTGCCATTTGTTTTCCGAGCTCAACTCCCATTTGATCGAATGAATCAATATTCCAAATAATTCCTTCAACAAAAGTCTTATGCTCATACATTGCCACCAACATACCCAAAGCATAGGCATCAATTTTTTTGAATATTATGGTGTTAGACGGACGATTTCCCTTAAAGCTTTTATATTTTTTAAGCCTGTTTATCTCATCAACCGACTTTCCGGCAGCTTTCAACTCACTGGCAGCTTCGGCAACAGTTTTGCCTTTCATCAACGCTTCGCTCTGAGCCAAAACATTAGCAAGCAAAATCTCATGATGGTCACCAATTTCGTTATGTGAAATTGCCGGTACGATAAAATCACAAGGCACAAAGCTGGTTCCCTGGTGAATCATCTGGAAAAACGAGTGTTGAACATCTGTTCCCGCTCCACCAAAAATCACCGGAGAAGTTTGGTAATTGATGAATTTATTATCAAGATTAACAAATTTACCATTACTTTCCATCACCAACTGTTGCAAATAAGCCGGCAAATATGTTAAATACTGATCATAGGCCACAACCGCATGATTGCGAACATTAAAGAAGTTATTGTACCAAACACTTAAAAGAGCCAAGATAAGCGGAATATTTTTGTCAGCTTCACTATTAAAGAAATGTTTATCCATTTCGTTAGCACCTGCCAACATCTTTTCAAAATTATCATATCCGGCGGCAATGGCAATAATCAAACCAATAGCCGACCACATTGAATATCTGCCGCCGACAAAATCCCAAAATTCAAACATATTTTCGGTATCAATTCCGAATTTTTCTACTTCCTTAGCATTTGTAGAAACTGCAACAAAATGTTTTGACACCGCGTGTTCACCCAAAGCATCAACCAACCAATGGCGGCAAGTTTTGGCGTTGGTCAAAGTTTCAATGGTAGTAAATGTTTTGGAACAAACTATAAATAATGTTGTTTCTGGATCCAATTTGCTCAACACTTCTGCACATGCCGTTCCGTCAATATTGGAAATAAAATGGCAATTAATTCCTTTTCTCCAATATTTTTTCAACGCTCCTACCGCCATTTTCGGTCCCAAATCAGACCCACCAATACCAATATTTACAATATTTGTAAGTTTTTTGCCGGTATGACCTTTGAACTTACCCAAACGCACAGCTTCGGAAAAATTCTTTATTTTAGCCAAAACATTATTGATTTCCGGCATAACATTTTTACCGTCGACATAAATCGGTTTATTTTCTTTGTTGCGCAAAGCAATATGTAAAACCGCCCTATCCTCGGTAATATTTATCTTATCACCGGCAAACATTTGCTCGATTTTTTGTTTTACCTTAGCTTGTTTAGCTAGCTTCAACAAACACTCAAAAGTTTTGTCATCAATAATGTTTTTAGAAAAATCAAGCACCATATTATCAAGCTTTAAGGTAAACTTTTCTGCTCTTTTCGGATCTTTGTCAAACATATCACGCATTTGAACTTTGCGCATTTTTTTAGCTTGGCTCTCAAGTTTTTTCCACGCGCTTGATTTATTTATTTCTTTAGATCGTCCGAACATTATTATTTTCCTTCCTCAAAATTTCCGATTTCCGCTCTCAAAATTTCTTTTGTAAAATATTTAGCTGCGGCATCATTTACCTGTTGTATAGTCACGGCATCAACATAGCCGTTGCGTTTTTGCAAAAAATCCAAGCCCAAATCATATTTCTGCATCATCACCAACATATCGGCGATTCCTTCGATTGATGCAAAACGCAGATTATAAGACGAGGTTAAATAATTTTTGGCAGCTTCTAGTTCTTCTTCACTAAATCCGTCTTTTGCTATTTTCTGCCATTCTTCATAAAACATATCAAGAGCCTTGCTATAATTATCGGGTGTTGTAGAAAAACCGGCAGCCAACAAATTGCTTTTATCATTAATCACCAAACCCGAATAAGCTCCGTAAGTCAGTCCTTCTTTTTCACGCAAACTCATATTTATTTTTGAATTAAGCCCCGAACCTCCGAAAATATAATTAGCAATATACAAGGGATAAAAATCCTCACATTTCCGGCAAGTTCCCATTCCGGCAAAATTAACCACGGTCTGCCCGCTTTTTCTGTTTATCTGCAAAGGATCTTGCTGCCAATTAATATGCAAAGGCGGCAATTTTTTAGCCTGCTTTTTGTCTGGCAATTCCGAAAAGATATCGGCGATTAAGTGTGCAGCTTCTTCTTTGGTCAAATCACCGGCAATACCCAAATATAAATTTTCTTTTGCCAAATTGTTTTTTACAAAATCTTTCAAATCCTGCCTTTTTAATGCCGTCACGGTCTCTTCGCTTCCCAACGGATTATTTGCATAAGGATGGTCTTGATATATTTTTTTATTAAACTCTAGCTGCAATTCTTTTTGCGGATTTTCTTTTTCGGTTTTTAAGGCCTTAATGGTCTGAGCCTTAGCCAACTTGAAATAGTCATTTTCAAAATTTGGCCTAAGCAAGATATTTTTCAAAATATCAACGGCTTGTGGCAAGTTTTCTTTAGGTGTAACCAAAGTTCCGGCAAACCAATCTTTATTGGCCGAAAAAGCAATTTTGATACCATTAATTGCCATTTGTTCTTTCAAATCTTTGGCCGAATACTCACCTGCCCCGTCCTTAATCGTTGCCGCAGTCAACGCAACCAGACCTTCTTTTCCCTTTTCATCATAAGCTGTTCCTGCTTCATCAAACAAAAAGCTTACTGCCACCAAAGGATTCGTATTTTCTTCCATAAAGTATGCTTTTGTTTTCAAAGACGGAACAAATATTTCCTCTGTCTTACCTTGAAAATTGCGGTTTTTAAGCACGGAATTTTCCACCAAATATTGCAATTCGAACTCATTGCCTATTCCGTAAACGACCCAAGCGATAGCAGCCAACAAAGCGCATATCACCCAATAGGAGCTGCTTTTAGTTTTAAGATAAGCCGGCCTTTTACTCATTTTCCGCCTCCTCAGGATACAAAATGCCTGTAACTTGCGGTGCCTTTTGCCACAATTCCTCGGCAACTTGTTTTACCTCATCAAGAGTAACACCGTTTATTTTTTCGGCATACAAATCAATATACTCCAAGCTTCCGCCAACGGCAGCCACTCTGCCGGTTATCTGAGCCAAAGTTTTCGGATTATCTTTAAGATATATCATATCCGCCAAAAGCTTCTTTTTAACTTGAGCCAATTTTTCTTCTGTCAGTTTTTTCAACGCCTTATACCAAGTCTTTTCCAATTCACTTTCAAACTTTCTCACATCACCGGTCGGTACGGCACTTATCACAAAAGAACCATAACTTTTGGCCACTCCGCTATAACTTGCATCAATGTTTAGTGCAACTTTATCCTCCACAACCATGTCTTGATACAAAGGAGCATTTTCATCGCCGCTCAAATATTGACTCAACAAATCCAGAGCATAAACCTTATCGGCATCATGATTTAGAGAAGGCGCAACAAATATTTTAACAAAACGCATAAGCTTTACATCGGGCAACGACATTTCTATTCTGCCCCTGAAATTTTCGGTTATCTTAGGATAATCGGCATTTTTAACATCAGAAGGCTTGATATCGCCATAATACTTTTCTGCCAACTCTTTAGCGGTTTTTACATCAATATCACCGGCCAACACCAACACTGCATTATTCGGAGCATAATATTTATTGTAAAATTCTTTTGCATCACCAACGCTCAAGCCCTTTATATCACTGTCAAGACCGGTTATCGGGCTTCCGTATGGATGATCTTGCCACAAAGTTTTATTCAAGCTTTCAAAAAATTTTGCTGCAGGATTATTCTCTATCACCTGCTTTCTTTCTTGAAACACGATATCTCTTTCGGTTACAAAGGCTTCATCATCGAAAGCCAACCCTCTCATTCTGTCCGCTTCCAAAAACATTGCCAACTCGAGCCTGCTTATATCCAAAAACTGATGATATGCCGTAACATCCTGAGAAGTAAAAGCATTGCTCTCGGCGCCATTTTCTTCCAACACCTTATTTAAGATCTGATTTTTAACCTTATCAGTCCCTCTAAACATCATATGCTCAAGCAGGTGAGCAATACCTTTTTGTCCGGCTTTTTCATCTGCCGCACCTACTTTATAAAAAAGCATTTGTTTAACTATCGGAGCTTTGTGATTTTCAACCACGATAACCTGCAAACCGTTATCAAGATAAAAATCTTCCATAGCAAAATCCAAAGCTTTTGCTTCATAAAAAAGCAAAGCCCCCGATAATGCAATCAACAATGCAAAAAATTTAAGCATCATTCACCTATTTTTTATACTCGGAAACAACCTGTGGACGCACATCAAACTCCGGCGGCAAAGACAAAGGCTTTTTTTCTTCAACCATAGTCTCATTAGGAGCTTTTTTTGTCATACCCAAATTTTCTTTATTAAGATATGAACAAGCAGACAAACAAACCAAAGCTGCCACCAACAATATTTTTCTCATTTTTCCTCCTTTTTTTCCAATCTTGCAAATACGGCCTGAGCAATGATAATAGCCGCGCCTATACAAATACAACTATCTGCGACATTAAATGCCGGCCAATGCCAATCATTTACATGAAAATCCAAAAAATCGAATACGGCACCGAAACGCACGCGATCAATAACATTTCCTATTGCACCGCCCATAATCAGTCCCAAAGCAACTTGAGTTAATCTGCTTTCTTCTTTTCTCAACCACATAAAAAGCATCACAACGATTATAATTGCCAAAGCCGATAACACCCAAGCTCCGACATTGCCGTAATTATTAAGCATAGAAAAACTAACACCGGTATTCCATGTTCTGACGATATTAAAATAATCGCCAAACGGCTCATAAGCATTTACGCCCAAGAAATCCAAAATCCAAAATTTGCTCAATTGATCTAAAACAACGGCAATCAATGCCACTAACACACCTAACAACACTTTTCTAAATCCTTTTTTTGCCAAACAAATTCACGCAGATACTACGACAAAAACGCCACCATCACAAGAGCGGCAAACAAGATACTAACAAAAAAGGCGCTAAATTTCTAAAACATTTTCTTTTTGCGCAAGAACAAAATAGCCATTATGGTTAAGAAGACCGAGGTTGCCAACACATACCAAAAGCCATATTTGCTATCCATCAACGGCAACGCCAAGTTCATACCCCAAAAACTTGCCAACATAGTAGGAATAGAAAGGATAATCGTAATTGTTGCCAAGAATTTCATCACTTGGTTTACATTATTATTAATTACCGAAGCAAATCCGTCCATCATGCTTTCAAGAATGGTTCTGTGCATATCAACCATCTCGATAGCTTGTTTATTTTCAATTATAATATCTTCAAGAAAATCGATATCATCTTCATTGAAATTGGTATTGGTAAAAGTCATTTTGCTGCGAACCGTTCTCAACAATTTTTGCAACACCATCTGGTTATCACGCAAAGCCGTAGTAAAATAAACCAATGATTTTTGAATTTCCATTAACTGAAACAATTCTTTATTGCTGGTTGTATTTCTGAGGCTGTACTCAATAGATTCGGTCTTACGATTGATTATCTTCAAATATCTTAAATAAAACTGTGTTGCCTTATACAAAATACTAAGCATCATTCCCGGTTTGTTTTGAGTACTGAAAGTATTTGCGGTAGCTTTTGTAAAGGAACCGATAATACGATTTTCCTTAGCACAAATCGTAATAAAATTTTTCGGCGTAAAAATCATGGAACACGGCAAAGTATCAAAATACCCGTCATCGTCAAGCAACGGTAAATTGACAATCACCATAAAATTATTTCCTTCGTGCTCAATACGGGATCTTTCATCAATATCCAAAGAGCTTTTAAGGGTATCGACATCCCAATCAATCCACGAAGCAATTTTTTCCAAATCTTCACTGCTGGGGTTTATCAGATTAATCCACGATCCGGGATACAAGCGATTCTTTTTAAGTTTAACGAGTTTTCCGTTAGCGTCTGTTTTACAAACCTTAAACATAAGCATTAACCTCCTCTCGTAACTATAGAAATAAGCTTTAATAAATCTATTTAGTGTTCTAAAGGCATAAAAAAAGCTTTATTTTGACCTCTCCACCAAACTTAAAATTTAGTTTGGTGCGGCCAAAAGGACTTGAACCTTCACGGGAGTTCTCCCACAACCACCTCAAGGGGCCAAAAGGACTTGAACCTTCACGGGAGTTCTCCCACAACCACCTCAAGGTTGCGCGTCTACCAATTCCGCCATGGCCGCTTTGTTTCAATAAAGCTGCTCCTACAGATAAAGCACAAAACAAAAATAATCAAGTATTTTTTTACAACAAAGTGTAAAATTTTACTCAGTTAATTCTTATTCTGGTCCAAAACAAAGCCACATTACCAAAATTTTTAAGTCCTGGCACATAAGCCATCTGCAAAGCAACATCTTTATACTCTATTCCGGCAATCGGCAAAGGCATCGGAATTGGGATGTAATAATATTCTTCGCGTTGTGTCATTCCGATGGTATAACCTATCCCTGCCCGCCAATTTCCGTCAGCAGTTAGATTCCAGTTTTTCTGAAAAGCAAATCCGGCAACCGTTTCCAATTTATGATTTGAATCTTCAAAAGCAAAAGCATACAGGCCATACCAGTTTCCTTTTTCATCATGCAAAGACTTTCCCAAACCAAAACCAAAAGCCTTTTCATTATACTTTTCAATATGCTCATCATCATAAGCAAAGCGGTTATGCCAAGCATAAAACGGTATATATGCATCATAATGCCCCAAACTTATTATCGATTCCGAAGCATCAGACACATCTTTTATCCAATTATCTAACCAATCAGCTCTTGCTTCAAAAGACCAAAAAATAAAACCTAGGAAAGTCCATACACTCAAACTTTTCATAGCTTAATATCCGTAAAAATGATTAATTCCGGATTTATGTATTAAATCAATCTGCTTTTGTCAATAGCCGCCTTCACAAAAGACACAAACAACGGAGCCGGATCAAACGGTTTTGACTTTAATTCCGGATGGAATTGTACCGCCACAAACCACGGATGATCTTTTATTTCCACAATCTCAGGCAATTTTCCGTCAGGTGACTTTCCAACGATATCCATTCCCGAACGTCTTAAAGTATCCTCATATTTCATATTTACTTCATATCTATGACGATGTCTTTCCGATATTTTTTCTTTGCCATAAATTTGAGCTGCCAAAGAATTCGGAGCCAAAACACAATCATAAGCTCCCAAACGCATTGTACCGCCCAAATCACCATCTTTGTGTCTTATTTGCTTAGCACCTTCTTTATCCCACTCGGTCATCAACCCCACAACCGGTTCACAATCAGGATCAAATTCGGTAGTTCCGGCATTTTTAATACCGGCAACATTACGCATGGTTTCAATAACAGCCATCTGCATTCCCAAACAAATTCCCAAAAATGGAATTTTATGTTCTCTGGCATATTTTATGGCATTGATTTTTCCCTCGGTTCCACGTTGTCCAAAACCACCCGGAACCAAGATTGCACTAACATCATTTAAATGTTCGTCCAAAGATCCTTGTTCCAACATCTCAGAATCAATCCATTTAATTTTTACCTTATATTTATTGGCGATACCACCGTGAGTTAAAGCTTCATTCAAAGATTTATAAGCTTCCAACAATTTTGTATATTTTCCTACAACGGCGATTCTTACTTCACCTTCGGGATGTTTAATATTTTCTAAAATTCTTTCCCATTTGCTTAAATCTGGTTCACTGTCACAAGCAATACCAAAATGTTTGCACACAGCCCTATCCATGCCCTCGCGTGAATAAGCAATCGGAACTTCATATATGCTCGACACATTCAAAGCCGCAATAACATTTTCTTCTCTTACATTGCAGAATAAAGCAATTTTTCTTTTCTCGTTTTGCGGAATTTCCACCTGCGAACGGCACAACAACATATCAGGCTGAATACCATATTCCTGCAATTTTTTCACTGAGTGTTGCGTTGGTTTGGTTTTAAGTTCACCTGCGGCGGCGATATAAGGCAACAATGTGACATGAATAAACATAGCTCTTTCTCTGCCCAAATCATACGCCACTTGACGAATAGCCTCCAAATAGGGTTGTCCTTCTATATCGCCGACGGTACCACCGATTTCACAAAGCACAAAATCCTCATCGGTAATATCAGATAGAATAAAATCTTTAATTTCGTTGGTAACATGCGGAATTACTTGAATAGTAGCTCCGAGGTAATCTCCATGTCTTTCTTTATCAATCACGCGCTGATAAATTTTTCCGGTTGTGACACTATCCGTTTTATGGCACGGCACGCCGGAAAATCTTTCATAATGCCCCAAATCCAAATCAGTTTCGGCACCGTCATCGGTAACAAACACTTCACCGTGTTGATATGGGCTCATTGTTCCGGGATCAACATTGAGGTATGGGTCAAGCTTTCTCATTCTAACCTTAAATCCTCTGGACTGCAGAATAGAAGACAACGAAGCCGAGGCCAATCCTTTTCCCAAAGAAGAAACCACACCACCGGTAATAAATATAAATTTGGTATTTTCAGACATTTTCAAATTCCTGTTACATTAATATTTTAAAGAGTTAAGGGCACCTTCCCTATTTAGCGGAAAGATGCCCTTAAGTTATCGATCATATTGTTGTTCCCTACTTTTCAGCCACCGGAGCTTGCGGAGTATCGCTAGCAGCATTATCAACCGACACTGTTTGCTCGGCAGCAGCCTTATCTAATAAAGATTCGGCCGGTTTTGCCTGTCCTCGATAATACAAAGCCAACGAAATACTGGTAACAAACAACAAAGTAGCCAATATTGCCGTAGTTCTGGTAAGCAAATTTCCGGTACCTCTGACGCTCAAGAAGCTCGATGCACCGGAGCCGCCTCCCAAACCGTCCAAAGCACCGCCGGTAGAACGTTGCATCAAAATGCAAGCTACCAAGAAAATGCATACCAACAAATGAATAACCAATAAAACTGTTCCCATTTTAATTTTCCTTATTTAATTCAAATTAACAACCGGCATTATCGGCGATAGCCATAAAATCGGCTGACTTCAAACTTGCACCACCGATAAGAGCACCATCAACATCCGGCAAAGCCAGTAATTCTTTGGCATTATTCGGTTTAACCGAGCCACCGTAAAGGATTCTCATTTTATTTGCTTGAGCTCTGCCCAATTTCTTAGCCAACACTTTACGTACGGCGGCATGAACATCCTCTATATCTTGAGCGGTCGGAGTTTTACCTGTACCGATAGCCCAAACCGGCTCGTAAGCGATCACGGTATTTTTAGCATCGGCACAATCAGGTACCGAACCCAAAATTTGCTTTGAGCAAACATCAATTGTTTTACCTTCGTCGCGTTGTTGCAAAGTTTCACCGATACAAATTATGGTTTTCAAACCGTTTTTGTGAGCTGCAACGGCCTTTTTACAAACCAACTCATCGGATTCGCCGTGATCGGCGCGTCTTTCTGAGTGTCCTAAGATAACATAAGAACAACCCAAGTCAGTAAGCATCAACGGACTGACATCACCGGTATGAGCACCTTTTTCTTCAAAATGACAATCTTGACCGCCCAAAGCAACTTTAGCGCCTCGCAATGCTTTTTTAACCAAAGCCAAAATTGTAAACGGCGGACAGACTACAAATTCGCAATCTCTTTTTTTAGCTTTAACGGCTGTAGCCACTTCCTTAGCCAAATTTACACCGTCTGCCGACATTCCGTTCATTTTCCAGTTTCCGGCAATCATCATTTTGCGTGCCATAACAAACTCCTCTTCTAAATAACGATTAAAATTAACCTACCTTCTAACATAGTAAGAAAAACTTTTCAACACCAATATTTGAATAGTTGTATAAAATAATAAAGGTATTATAATCGGCAAAGATTTTGATATATGTAGATACATTTTTCAAGGAACGAATAACTATGATAAGCAAAATAAGAAAATATCAAGACTCGTGGCTAACCAAGCTGATTTTAGGACTTACGGCACTAAGTTTTATGTCTTTATTTGGAGTTTCGGGCTATGTCAATTCTGCCGGAAAGAACCGAGCCGTACTAAAAGTTGACAATATGGAAATCTTGCAAGACGAGATGAACGCCAAATTGCAAGACAGCATCCGCAAATCTCAAAAAGTTTTGGGATACGATTTAGAACTCAACGACGACACCAGAAAAGACATTTTAAGTTCACTGGTTAAGCAAAACATCACCGATATGATTATTATGCGAGAGGCTCAAAAAGAAGATGCCAGCATCTCAGATGAGCTAATCCAGCAAATCATAGCTTCTCAACCTGAGTTTATGGATGCCTCTGGTCGCTTCAGTCCCGAGCTCTTGCGTCGCCAACTTTCTTATTTTGATATGAGCGAAAAAGAATACATCAACAACTTAAAACAAAATATTTTAAGCCGCCATTTGGTATATTCTCCGGTCGAAAACATCGCTTTTCCGCAATTTATGAATAACTATTATTCTCAAATTGCCAATCAGCAAAAGGTTTTTGCTTATATAACCGTTGATCCCTCAACCATGAAAATCGACCGTGATATTACGGAAGAAGAAATTGAGCAGTACTATGAAGATTTTGCCCCGCAATTTGAAGAATCCGAAAGTCGTGATGTCAGCTTCATCAATCTAAAAATTGCAGACTTAGCCGAAAAAATGCAAATATCGGACGAAGACATATCTTCCTACTATCAAGACAACCTTGCCGATTATGTGGTTCCCGAAACCCGTCAAGCTTTACAAATGGTATTTGACAGTGAAGAAAGCGCCACCGAAGCCGTTAACTTGTTAAACGGAGGCAAAGATTTTTACGATGTTGCTTTGCAAAAAGCCAATCAAGACAAACAAACCACAGAATTGGGTGATGTTACGGCCGATTCTTTATTGCCCGAGCTTTCACAAGATGTTTTTGACGCCAAGATAAATGATATTGTTGGCCCCATCAAATCCGATTTTGGCTGGCATATCATTAAAGTTACCAAGATTACCCCAAAACAAGAAACTCCGCTTTCTGAGGTAAAAGGCCGCATTAAAAACATCTTGCAACAAGAATACGCTTACGAAAAAGCCCTTGAGGTTATGCAAGAAATCGACGACATGATAGGCAACGGCGCAACCTTAAATGAAATAGCCGACAAATACGACGCCAAGATTGTAACAGTCAATGGTCTCAAAGAAGACGGCAGTTATAAATCAATCGGCAACAAAAAATATGCTGATATAGTATCTTCGTCAGACTTTATTGACACTGCTTTTTCGTACAACGAAAATGAGATTACCCAAACTATTGAAACCGAGGACAGCTTTGTTTTGGCTTCCGTTAACAAAATAGACGAAGCCAAGATAAAAGAACTGGAACAAGTTCGTCACGAAATTGTAAAGATTTGGGCAGAAAATGAAAAATCGGCAATCGCCCAAGAAGTTGTAAACGACATTGTTGCCAACCTAGACGAAGGTAATTCATTGTCGGATATAGCTTCAAGATTCAACCTTAAGCTTAACCAAACTCAACCTTTGAAAAAAGGCGAAGCTTTTGCCAAACTAAATTCTTTACAACTCAACGAGGTATTCCAAACCCCATTAAACGAATATCGCCTTATCTCGGGCAGCGGAGTTACCAATATTATCTCCCCTGTTAAGGTAATTAAAGCCAAGGCTAGCACCGATCAACAGTTGGAAACAATTAATACTGCCATGCAAAAAGATTTGGAAGACAATCTTGCATCAGAACTTATTGATGACTACGCCCAAGATATGGATGTAAGAATTAAATACAAGCTGTTAGGCTTGGAGAATTAGTCAAAAAAAGTCCGGACGCAATGTCCGGACTTTTTAATTAAAGGCTATAACTCATAAGTTAAGCTATAATATTTGGCGTCATTTTAGACTCGACGGTCTTAATCTTCTGTTTCACCCCTGTTTTAAGGATATTAAGCTGTTTAGCCTTAAAGAAATCAATCGTTCTGTTATCCTTAACCAAGTGGTGAATATCGGATCTGACGCGTCTTTCTTCCAGTTTCAGCTCACAAAGTTGTTGCAACAAGCGAGCATTTTGATTCTGGTTCAACATAAAAAAAGGCCCTTTCAATAAAAAATCTTATTAAATTACATTTTTTTCTGGAAAATATCTCTTAAATCTGTATTAGTATACACCAAAATGACAAATATTGCAACAGATAAAAAAAGGAGTCTTAAGAGCAATGAGTGAAATTAAAAGAATAGGAGTTCTTACCTCTGGCGGCGACTGTGCCGGCCTTAATGCCGTAATATGTTCGGTTGTCGAAGCTGCCGAAAAGAAAGGATGGGAAGTTTATGGTATAAACGACGGTACCGAAGGCATTACCGAAAAACCACATCGTTACGAAGTTTTAACCGTAAAAAACTTCTGCGATTCGCCCTGGCCTCGCCTCAGTGGCTCTTATTTAGGCTCTCTTAACAAAGGAATGCGTATAGAATCATTAGAAGAAGTTTCCAAAAGATTCGCAACCGGTGTTAAAGAATTAGGCCTTGACGCCATTGCTGTTATCGGCGGCGACGGCAGTATGAACATTGTTTCCAACATGTGCCGCGGTTCTATGGTTAAAATTATCGGCATTCCCAAAACTATTGATAACGACACTCCGATTACCGAATTTTCGGTTGGCTTCCAAACGGCAGTTCAATACTGCACCACAGCTATCGATAGCTTAGAATTGACAGCTCGCTCACATAACCGCGCCATAATTACCGAGGTTATGGGTCGCGATGCCGGACATTTAGCTTTGCATGCAGCTTTGGCCGGTAACGCAGATGTTTGCCTAATTCCCGAAATTCCTTATACCATCAATGGCATCATCAATAAGTTAAAAGAAGTAAAAGCTCGTGGTCGCAACCATGCCGTTATCGTTGTTTCTGAAGGTCTAAAGACCGAAGACGGTACACCGGTTACCAACCGCAAAAACATGGTCGGAGAAATGATTTACGGCGGTATCGGCCAATATTTGTGCGGTGAAATAAGCAAGGTTTACAATGACTTCCAATTCCGCGTAACCACTCTCGGTCACCTGCAAAGATCTGGTGTTCCGGTAGCCTTTGACCGCCTTTTGGCTTCGCTTTTCGGAGCAAAAGCTATTGAATTGCTTGAACAAGGCGAAAATAACAAAATGGTTGTCTGGAAGAATGGCGAAGTTTCTGCCGTTGAATTAAACGATGTTGTAAAAGCCGGTACTACTTTGGTAGACCCCAAAGGCAAATATGTAAAAGCCGCCAAAGACCTAGGCATCTACATCGGTGAAATTTAGTAGTCAACAATAAAGATTTTCAATCTTTCATTGGAAATTAGATTTTTCCGGAATACAAAAAGAGGGAATTTTGCTTGATAGCAAACTCCCTCTTTCTATTTCTAAAACTTAAGTCCGAACTCTTCTTCCAGCCTCCATCGCCAGAATTTTAAGTTATCTTCCAGATTTTCCCTTACTTTTCTCTTATGTAAAAGAAAATCTATATAAGTTAATCCGAACTGCCATATTTTCAAAAACGAAAACTCCGGCAATTTTAACTTATGTTTTTTACATAAATACCCGCCGGCCTCTTCAACCTCAGGAGGTAAATCTTCATCCAGCTTTGCCATAAACTGAGTTTGTCCATCTTTATGACAAGTATAACGAATATACCTGTCATAAATAGATGCCACTTCTGACAAATAAGGTAAACCTCCAGCTAGGCCTTTACCGTTGTAAAGCTGACACTCACCAAGATCATTATCAGCCCATGCATAATCTGCCTCGAGCTGTGGCTGTTGTTGAATTTGCGTCAACCACAATCTTCCAACCAACCGCCTGGTAGCACAAAACAAAATCTTTTGTTTATCCTCTCCGTTTTTAGATAAATCTGAAGCATAAGCCGCAAGATTTTGTCCGGTATTAGTACCTTTAGAGGAAACAACACCTATATCTTCTCTTGCCACCCCGAGCTTCAGCAATACCTCAACCAGCATTTCTGCTTCTGAGAGTTGCCTCCCGTCTTTCTTAGGATTTATCTTTGAAGACATTAGCCCATATCCGCCGATAGCATCAACCTTTGGATAATATCCAAACTTTCGTTTGCTACGATGATAATACCAAGCAGTAACAAAAGCCGAATGAACATCGTCATCAATCGCAACTAAGCGTTGATATTCTTGTAACAAGAAAACCTCCCTAAACGGGAGGTTAATCTATTACCATTTTTCGTAATGAATTTTTTCCGTCTTAAATCTATCTTTCGGTTGGGTCGGAATTTTAGTCGGATAACCTACAACCACCAATGCATTAGGCTTAATGTTTTCAGGCAGCCCCAAAAGTTTTTGAAACTCTTTCATCCTGTCTTCATAAGGATAAATAGCACACCAACAAGCACCTAATCCTTTACCGTGAACGGCCAACAACAAGTTCTCAACCGCAGCCGATGTATCAACGACCCAAAAATTCTCATCCAGCTCTTGATTGGTATCACCACAAACAATAATAGCGGCAGAAGCGTCTTTCAAAAAAGACGCATGAGAATGTATTTGGGTTATTTTATCCTTGGTTTCCTCGTCCTCGACGACAACAAACTCCCAAGGCTGTCTGTTGCATCCCGAAGGTGCGTACATAGCAATCTTGAGCAAATCTTCAATATCGGCCTTTGAGAGTTTTTTATCTTTTTCAAACTGACGCACCGAACGTCTTGTCAAAAGTCCTGCTTCCAAAAACATTAATTTTCTCCTTTTTCGGCTTTCAATTCATCTTCATTGCGTTTTCTTAACTCACCTATTTCATGTTTGATATCAGACATGACCTCATCATAAGTTTTTTTCATTCCCGATTTATCCGAGAACAAATTAAGAGTACGCAAATATCTGCGGCGAATACCGCGTTGATAGTCCAGAATCATTTGAT
The DNA here is from genome assembly GCA_949297185.1 of uncultured Pseudomonadota bacterium. GTDB lineage: Bacteria > Pseudomonadota > Alphaproteobacteria > RF32 > CAG-239 > CAZU01. The sequence goes on along the minus strand of CASFRM010000022.1, from coordinate 15,269 downwards.
AGAACAATCTCTCCTGCTCATTTTCGGCAGTTTCGACGCGCTTTTTAGCCTCATAAAGATTAACTTCCACAAAAGGAACAATACCTTGTGTCATTAGCTTGCACTTATTGGCAGCAATTTCAGCCATACCTGATTGAATAAAGTACTTTTCCTTAACCGAGCCATCAGTATCAAGGACTTGCAACAATCCAAAATCCAAAGCAAATACACTCGGCGCTCTGTCGGGCAGAATATCAACTTCTGCCCTCACTGCTGGAATAATAACACTCGGCACTTTCTTTTCCAAATAGACTTTATTCGGTAGTGCAATAGTTAAAGTTATTTCCTTTTCCATGTTGTCAAATCCTCAAAAAGCAAAACTATACGGCTTGATCTTTCATTTTTTCGGCTTTTTGCAAAGCATCTTCTATAGTTCCGACCATATAGAAAGCTTGTTCGGGAATATCATCATATTTACCCTCCAAGATTCCTCTAAAGCCTTTAATTGTATCCTCTAATTTGACAAATACACCCGGAGTTCCGGTAAATACTTCGGCTACATGGAACGGTTGCGACAAGAATCTTTGAATTTTACGAGCCCTTGCCACAGTTAAGCGGTCTTCATCAGACAACTCATCCATACCCAAGATGGCAATAATATCTTGCAATGACTTATATTTTTGCAAAATTTCTTGTACCCCACGGGCAACACGGTAGTGCTCTTCTCCTACCACAATAGGATCAAGAATACGGCTTGTAGAATCCAACGGGTCAACCGCCGGAAAGATACCAAGCTCGGAAATAGAACGTGACAACACGGTCGTTGCATCCAAGTGAGCAAAAGTTGTAGCCGGAGCCGGATCGGTTAAGTCATCGGCCGGCACATAAACTGCTTGCACCGAAGTAATAGAACCGTTTTTGGTTGAAGTAATTCTTTCTTGCATTGCACCCATGTCGGTACCCAAAGTCGGCTGATAACCGACCGCCGAAGGAATACGTCCCAAAAGTGCCGAAACCTCTGAACCTGCTTGAGTAAAACGGAATATGTTATCAACGAAGAACAGCACATCTTGGTGAGCTTCATCACGGAAATACTCAGCTTGGCTCAATCCGGTTAAAGCAACTCTGGCACGAGCTCCTGGGGGTTCATTCATCTGACCATATACCAACACGGTCTTAGAATTATCACCTTTCAAATCGATAATTCCGGAATCAATCATTTCGTGATAGAGGTCATTTCCTTCACGAGTTCTTTCTCCCACACCGGCAAATACAGAATATCCTCCGTGTCCTTTAGCAACATTGTGGATCAACTCTTGAATGAGCACGGTCTTACCAACACCTGCACCACCAAACAAGCCGATTTTACCACCTTTAGCATAAGGTTCCAACAAATCAATTACCTTAATACCGGTTGTCAAAACCTCGGTTTCTGTAGATTGGTCCACAAATGCCGGCGGTTCACGGTGAATAGGATAATGATGTTCTGATACAACTTCTCCTCTTCCATCAACCGGTTCGCCAATAACATTGATAATTCGGCCAAGCATTGCCGGACCAACCGGAACTTCAATTGGTCTTCCGGTATTAATAACTTCCTGCCCTCTTACCAAACCGTCTGTTGCATCCATAGCGATACATCTGACCACATCTTCGCCCAAGTGCTGAGCAACTTCCAACACCAACTTTTTACCATTGTTATCACAAGTAAGTGCGGTCAAAATGCAAGGTAATTCATTAACATTTTTGAATTTAACATCGACTACGGCACCGGTAACTTGATCAATATATCCGGACGGCAATTCGGAAGAATTTTTTACACTGCCGGCAGTTTTAGCCGTTTTTGCTGTTTTAGCAGTCTTAACTTTTTTCTCTGTCTTTTTTACGGTTTCTTTAGCCATAACAATCTCCTGAAATAAAAAACTACAAAGCCTCGGCACCAGAGATAATCTCGGTCAATTCGGTTGTAATTGCACCTTGGCGCAAGCGGTTATATTTTAGAGTCAATTTTGCAATCATGTCGTGAGCATTTCGAGTTGCATTGTCCATAGAGGTCATACGCGCTCCATGTTCACTGGTCTGAGCGTTAATGAGCATCTGAAACATATCCGAAACCGATAACATAAAAATTACATCGGTAAAGATTTTTTCTTTAGCTGCATCATACTCATAAAAAGCATTCTCAAATTTTTCATCGAACCGTTCGTCATTTATGTCGATATCCAAATCAAACGGTAAAAATTGCTTTAGTGTAACCTCACGACTTATTGCGGAATGGAATTTAGTGTAAATAGCTTCACATACATCAAATTCCTTAACCATAAATCCTTTAATCAAAGGTTCGGTTATTTTTTCGACTTCTTTATAATCAATACCTTTAGAAGCTACCCCGGCAAATGTTTTAACCATCATATCGGGGAATCTTCTTTTCAAAGCATCACCGACTTTTTTTCCAATACAAATTGCCCCCACTTTTTTATTTTGTGCGTGCAATTCATTTATTCTTTTCAAAGTCTCCCGCAACACGGCAGCATTATAACTTCCGCACAAGCCCCTGTCTGATGAGAACACCACCAGACAGTAGCTTTGCGGATTATTATTTTTTTGCATTATTACCGGATACAAAGGAATAACATCGTTATTAATCTCCTCAAGTTTAAGTTCCTTGTAGAGACGACCGGCAATAGTGAGCAAACCTTCGCTGTAAGTCTGAGATTTGGCAAGCAATTCTTGAGCTCGACGCAGTCTGGCGGCTGCGACCATTTTCATAGCCGAAGTAATCTTCTGAGTAGATTTAATACTTCCGATACGAGTTCTTAATTCTTTCAAACCTGCCATAATTCAAATCCTATGCAGCTTTTTGAGCTTTTTCACAAAAACTCTTGAGGAATTTTTTGTAAAAAGCGGTTAATTTTTGCTCTGTTTCTTCAGAAATAACCTTAGCTTCGGCTATTTCAGCCAAGATATCAGGATGATTAGTTCTCAAGTCACTAAGAGCAGTCTCTTCAAACTCTCTAACCATAGAGACCTCAACCTTATCCAAGAAACCTCTAACACCGGCAAATATAGCGGCCACCTCTTCTTGCATCGGCAACGGCTTATATTGCGGTTGTTTAAGCATTTCGGTCAATCTGACACCACGATCAAGCAAGTTTTTGGTAGCCTGATCAAGATCGGATGCAAACTGAGCAAAAGCGGCCATTTCACGATATTGAGCCAAGTCGAGCTTCATGGTACCGGCCACTTGTTTCATAGCCTTAACCTGAGCAGCCGAACCCACACGCGAAACCGAAATACCCACATTCACCGCCGGTCTGATACCTTGATAGAACAAAGGTGTTTCCAAGAATATTTGTCCGTCGGTAATCGAAATCACATTGGTCGGAATATAAGCCGACACATCACCGGCCTGAGTTTCGATAACCGGCAAAGCGGTTAAGGAGCCAGCGCCCTCTTCGTCACTCATCTTTGCGGCACGTTCCAACAATCTTGAGTGCAAGTAGAACACATCGCCCGGATAAGCCTCACGTCCTGGTGGACGACGGAGCAACAACGACATCTGACGATAAGCCGTAGCTTGTTTAGACAAATCATCATAAAAGATAACCGCATGCATTTTATTATCGCGGAAAAATTCGCCCATTGCACAACCGGAATACGGAGCAATATATTGCAGCGGAGCAGCGTCAGAAGCTGTTGCGGCTACAACGATTGTATAATCCATCGCACCGTAATCTTTTAAGGTTTTAACCACCTGAGCAACGGTAGATCTTTTTTGACCTACGGCAACATAAACGCAATAAAGTTTTTCATCTTCGGACTTTGCGGCATCATTGATTTTTTTCTGATTAATAATAGTATCAAGTATTATAGCTGTTTTACCGGTTTGTCTGTCACCGATAATAAGTTCGCGTTGACCGCGTCCGATAGGAATCAACGAGTCGATAATTTTAATACCCGTCTGCATCGGCTCATGTACCGATTTTCTGGCAATAATACCGGGAGCCTTTACATCTGCGATTCTATACTCAGAGGCTTTTATCTCACCCAAGCCGTCAATCGGATTACCCAAAGCATCAACCACGCGTCCCAATAATTCCTTTCCTACCGGCACACTAACGATTGAGTTGGTTCTTTTAACGATATCGCCCTCTTTAATATTTTGGTCAGATCCGAAAATGACCACGCCGACATTATCTTCTTCCAGGTTAAGAGCCATACCCTTAACCCCGCAAGAAAACTCGACCAACTCGCCGGCTTGCACTTCGTCAAGTCCGTACACGCGGGCAACGCCGTCACCGACCGACAATACTTTTCCGACTTGTGCCACATCTATTTTGGCATCGGAACCGGCAATTTTGTCTTTAATAATCGAAGATATTTCACTTGCAGATACAGACATTTTATTTACCTTTCATCAAATTTTCCAAATAATTTATTTTCGTTGCCAAAGTATCGTCAAACATCTGCGAACCGCAAGTAATTCTCAGTCCACCGACTATTGACGGATTGATAATGTAATTTATCACAACCTTCTTGGCAAAAATCTCTTCCAAAGTCTTTTGCAACTTTTTATCTTGAGCCGCCGACAACTTATAAACCGTTTCCACATCAATTTCGGCGATATTTTTTTCTTTATAGTAGAGCTCCAAAAACTCATCAAGCATCAAGCCGAGATTTCCCATACGATTATTTTCCGACATCACTTTCAAACACGAAAGAGTTTCCTTTCCGACGCCGGAGACCTTGGCTATTTTATCCAGCACTGATACTTTGTCTTCCTCTGACCACAGAGGGCATGAAAAATATTTTATCAAATCACTATTTGCCGCTGCCAAATCTTTGAGTTTTTTAACATCTTGCAAAACCTCATCAAGACAACCCGCATCTCTTGCCGCATCAAACAACGCGGTAGAATATACGGCAGCGATTTTAGTTTTAGATATTTTTTTCAATTTACCTTTTACTCCAACATTTAACGGACATGATTTTAACCACCAATTAGTTTCTTTTTTATTAACAAATTTTAATAAAACGAATAAGGGTCAATATCCACCTCCACCCTAACATTTGACGGCACCGGCACTTTTCTCAACCACTCATACAAAACCGATTGAATTTTCACATTTTTTGCACATTTAAGCAACAAACGATAACGATATCTGTTGCGCAAAATAAATATTGGCGCCGGAGCCGGACCGAGTGTGGATATTTTATCATCATTAAAAGCAGTATGCCCCAGCCGTATTGCTGTTTTCTCCACATCGTCTTTTTTTATCCCCGACACAATTATTGCCGCAAGCTTACCGAAAGGAGGCATTTTCAAGATTTTTCTGGTTTGCTTTTCCAAGCGATAAAACTCCTCGCTGTTTCCTTTAACCAAGGCTTGCAACACGGCATTATCCGGCTGCAAAGTCTGTAAATACACCTCACCTTTTTTACTACCTCGTCCGGCACGACCGGCCACTTGGGATAGGAGCTGAAAAGTTCTTTCGGCTGCACGCAAATCACCACCTGCAAGCCCCAAATCAGCGTCCACGATTCCCACCAAAGTCAAATCAGGAAAGTTATGTCCCTTAGCCAATATCTGTGTACCAATCAGTATGTCAATTTCGCCTTTTTCCATTTTTTCAATAACTTGCTTAACTTCTTTAAAGTTAGTAACAAAGTCAGATGATAAAACAGTTGTTTTTGCTAAAGGAAATCTGTATTTTACTTCTTCTGCGATTCTCTCAACCCCTGGACCGCATGCCGTTAATCCGGTCTCAGAGTGACATTCCGGACACTCTTTCGGAATTTCGGTCATATACCCGCAATGATGACAAACCAATTTGTTTATTCTCTGATGTTCGGTCAGCCAGGCAGTACAATTCGGGCATTGGATTCTGTGACCGCAATCACGACAAATCACCAACGGCGCATACCCTCTTCTATTTAAAAACAACACACTCTGCCCGCCGTTTTCATAATTTGCTTTAAGTTTTTCACAAAGTGTCGGCGACAACCAAGATGTTCCGAAGCTCCCCTTTACCGGCTTGTCTTTTTTCAAATCGATGATTTTTATTTCCGGCAATTCTGCTTTGGCATAACGCGATTTAAGACAAACCTGATCATATTTCCCCTCATCGACATTACAAATTGTTTCCAAATCTGGCGTAGCCGTTGATAATATTACCGGAATTTGTTCGTATTTAGCCCGCACGACCGCCATATCTCGTCCTTGATAATTAACCACATCTTCTTGCTTAAAAGACAAATCATGGCTTTCATCAATAACAATCAATCCCAAATCGGTATACGGCAAAAACAAAGCCGAACGTGCTCCGATAATAATTTTAACCTCGCCTTTGGCAACAGCCTTCCAGGTACTGTCTCTTTCACTGTTTGTCAAAGCCGAATGCCACTCTGCCGGCTTAACCCCAAATCTTTTAGCAAACCTGCTCAACCACTGTGCCGTCAGACCTATTTCCGGCACCATTATCAAGACTTGTTTTCCTTGCTCAAAAGCCTTTTCTACCGCTTCAAAATAAACTTCGGTTTTACCGGATCCCGTAACACCGTTTAGAAGCGTAACATTAAAACCGTTTCCTACTTTTGCACACAAATTATCGGCCGCTTTTTGTTGTTCATCGGTTAATTTCACTTTTTGAAATTTGCAAATCGGATGCTGATATTCTTTTTTCTTCTCAACTAACACTTCTTTTAAGATACCGGCATCAATCATGGTCTTGATAACTGCTTGCGAAACCCCTGCTCCGGCGGCAATTTCCGTACGATTAAACGGAGCGACCTTCAAAAAATCCATCACTCGCCATCTGGCGTCGGAATTTTTCAGCTTTGCCTCACTCAAAGTTTTGCCTGATAGTTCATAAAGCTTGAGCATTTTCGGATCATCAAAAACCGATTTCACACTCAAAACCATTTTGAGCACCAATCCGGTAAATGCCATATTGTACTTAGCTACAAACTCAACGAACTGCCGTAAATTTTCTTTTAACGGAGGGTATGGTTCAACTTCGATTATTTTTTTGATTTTTTTGCTGTCTATATTGCTGGATTTTCCGATTTTCCACACTGCCCCGACCAAAACCTCTTTTCCGAAAGGTACCTTGACAATATCACCGAGTCCGACATTATCTTCGGCCTCATAGTCAAACACCTCGTTAAAAGGCAACGGCAATAACACACCTACAATTCGCATACATTTCCTCCAGCCCTCACATCATAACACCGCTCCATTTTTTCTCAAACACCATTCCGATTTACTAACAACAAAGTCAGCAACATTTTATTAAATATTTTGTGCTCTACTGTTTTTCATGAAAGAAGAAATAAGATATAAGGCGGATTCCGAGGTTTTAGGCCTCATAAATGACTGGCGTTCATGGCTTATCAACGAACGCGGTTATTCTTCGCATACTTTAGACGCTTATTTAAGAGATTTATCCGCGTTTTTTAAGTTTTGGTCAGAATATTCCGAACAACTTCCGGATTTAAAAGCCTTAAAAGAAATTGATGTCCGCACGTTTCGCGCTTTTTTAAGCCGCCGCAAACAACAAAATTTAAGTAAAAGCACCCTGGCCCGCGAACTATCAACACTCAAAAGCTTTTTCAAATGGCTCAATCGCAACCACATAATTGATAATACTTCCATAAGTATTTTATCCTCTCCCAAGCAAGACAAAATACTCCCCAAAGCTTTAGATGTTGATCAGACGCTGAATTTGCTTGATATGGCGGCAGATTTTGCCAAAGAAGAGTGGCAAGGTCTTAGAGATGTCGCCATTTTTACAATACTTTACGGATGCGGTTTGCGAATTTCTGAAGCCTTGTCACTCAATCTAGGAGATATTAACCAAAACGACTTTCTCAAAATCAGAGGTAAAGGCAACAAAGAGCGGATTGTTCCGCTTCTGCCCATAGTCAAAGAGAAAATCGCCGCCTACTTAGAAGCTTGCCCCTACAAACAAAACATCGGTGATGCATTGTTTTTGGGAGCAAGAGGTGAAAGAATAAGCCCTCGTATAGTACAAAGAACTTTAGCCAAGATACGCAATTACGCCAATTTACCGGATAGTTTAACTCCGCACGCACTGCGTCACTCTTTTGCCACTCACCTTTTGGCTGAGGGAACCAATTTGCGTTCAATTCAAGAGCTGTTGGGGCATGCTTCCCTGTCCACCACCCAACGCTACACCAATGTAGAGATTGAGCACCTAAAAAAAGAATATCAAAAAGCTCATCTTCTGGAAGATTGACACTTTTAAAGTTTTTGATTTAACCGATAACAAAAAAATACCGGTTCAAATACGAACCGGTATCTTACACTGAACAAATCAAAGTATTACTTCAATTTCTTTTCTACGAACTCTTCGTGTTTCTTTGATTTCTTATCATATTTTTTCAAAGACAACTTTTCCGGATGAGTTCTCGGATTTTTTTCAGCAAGATAAAATGTACCTGTACCGGCTGTACTTTCCAATTTTACTTTAACTTTTACTGCTTTAGCCATTTTTCCATACTCTTAAATTAGGGTTACAATTCAAAACATTTGAGCGTAATATACATTTTTTTTGCGCTATGTCAACCAATATTTTCACATTTATGGGTTTTGACGCAATTCTTTGACTATCATGAGCTCAATTTCGCTGTTTTCTCTGCTTTCTTTGGGGCAAACCGCTTTTTGTGACAATAATTTAACATCGGGAGTTCCATTTTGTGCAAAAGTACAAATATCGGGAATCACTCCTTTTTTATTAAGTTCCGCTCCCGACGGGCTCATAAAATATCCGGAAGTAACGGCCAACACCCCTTGTCCGTCGAGATTTATTAATTTCTGCATAGAGCCTTTACCGGTGGTGTTTGTCCCGATTATCTTAGCCCTGCTCTGTTCTTTTAAGGCTGCGCTCAATACTTCTGCCGCTGATGCCGTATCCCCGTCAACCAGCACAAACAATTCTCGCTCATCAGCTTTTTCCTCATTTCCGGCAACATAATAGGTTTCTTCATCTTTTATTTTTTCTTTTGTAACGGCAATTATTCCCTCATCCAAAAACATATCGGCAATTTCTATTGCTTCGCCAAACATACCACCGACACACCCGCGCAAATCCAAAATTATACTTTGAGCCTCACCGTTTTCCGATAAAGCTTTTTTCAGCTCTGTTTTACTTTGTTTGTTAATTGACGCCATTTTGACATACAGCATGTCATTTTCTTTTCTTGCCGCAAACTGCCGATGATTTTTTATATTTTGCGCCTCATCAAAACTTTCAAAAAATTTTGAATCATCATCCAACAACGGTAACATCTCTTGAGCGGTAATGGCAATTACCTCAAAATTTTGCTTTTGTAATTGTGCCGATTTTTCTTCTGCCGCCGCCATCACATCTTCGGTCACCTCAGCCCACTCTCCGGCATTATCATTTTCTGGCTTGCTGATTACCTTAACAACCCGCCCTTTATAATAAAGGCTAATCCTTTTATTATCATTAGCCACGGTGAGATTTTTATCGATTTTTTTTAATCCCTTTAATGTTGCAACCGCCAAATCGGCAATTTTTACATCACCGACATAAGCATCTCTAACCTCTGCATAAATCTTTTGCCAAGGAGAAACATCCTCTGCTCGAGCTACACTACAAAAAAAGCAAAACAACAATAAAAATATCTTTTTCATTTACTTAAACACCGCCGTTAATGCCGTATGATCAGATGGCTTTTGTGCTTTTCTCGGCATGATATCAACGTTGCAATTTTCAAGCCGGTCAAAAGCCAAAGCGTTAAGCCACAAATAATCAATTCTCATACCGTTATCGCTTTGCAAAGCTGCCCCGCCGTAATCCCAATAAGTATATCCGTTATCTTTTTGATTTAAGCTCCTGAAAGCATCATAATATCCCAAATAAGAAACCGCCCGCAATCTTTGAACAACCTCCGGTCTAAACAAAGCATTCTTACGAAAAGCCTCCGGATCATAAACATCAAAATCACTCATAATTACATTAAAATCGCCACCCAAGATTACCGGCTTTTGCAATTCCAAAAGTTTTTTGGCATGATTATAAAACGCATCCATCCATTTTAATTTATAAAACCACTTGCTTTCATCATCAGGGTTATTATAAGGAGGATTTCCGTTAGGCAAATAAATTGAGGCAACTCTGTAATCAACACCGTTTATTTTTATGTCTGCTTCAATATATCTGGCATTTTCATCTTCAAAACCAGGCAGCCCTTCGCTCACCACATTTATTTTGTGTTTACTTAAAATCGCCACCCCGTTATAGCTTTTTTGCCCCAGTATTTTTGCCTCATAACCTATTGTCTGTAAATCAAAAAACGGAAACGAGTTAAACTCTGTTTTAATCTCTTGCAACAATACCACATCGGGCTGAGTTTTATTTAACCATTCGACCAAATTTTCGATTCGAGCATTAACGGAATTTACATTATAAGTGGCAATTTTCATATATTAACTCTTTCTTTAACCAGACATGTTAAACATAAACTATAATATTTTTTCAACCAAGGAAAGTAAAAAAGATGATTCTTGCAGAATATGCCTCAACGGAAGAAAATTCTCGCGGCCGTTTGTATCCCGATTATACCAATTTAATTCGCTCTTCGTTCCAACGCGATCGCGACCGCCTCATTCACTCAGCCGCCTTTCGCAGACTTGAAGGCAAAACACAGGTTTTTGCCTACCACGAAGGCCATAGCTACCGTACTCGCCTTACCCACAGTATTGAGGTTGCGCAAATCACCAGAACTCTGTGTCGCAATTTGAACCTAAACGAAGATTTAGGCGAAGCCATTGCCTTAGCCCACGATTTAGGACATGCCCCGTTTGGTCATGCCGGAGAACGCGGACTAAATAAATGCATGAAAGACTACGGCGGTTTTGACCATAATGTTCACTCATTACGAATCATCACCAAAACCGAAAACCACTACCCCGCATTCAACGGTCTTAATCTGACTTGGGAAACTTTGGAAGGCACGGTAAAGCATAACGGCCCGATAAAAAAGATAACCCATTCATACCTCAAAGAATTTAACCGACAATTTGAGCTTGACCTAAAACATTATCCGTCACTGGAAGCTCAAGTAGCATCTTTTGCCGATGACATTGCCTATAACAACCACGATATTGACGATGGTTTCAGAGCCGGATTTTTTACCATAGAACAACTTTGTGAGCTAGATTTCATCAAAGAGATAATTAATAATTTTGATAAAGAAAACCCTCATGCCAATAACAACTTGAGAATTTATGCCATCACGCGCTCACTAATCAGTGCAATGGTGTTCGATTTACTTAAAACCACGCAAGAAAACATCAAAAACAACAATATAAAAACACAAGATGATGTACGCAAAGCCAAATCTTTTACCGCCAACTTTTCTAAAGATATGCACCAACACATATACGATCTGCATCAATTTTTAATCCGCAATTTCTACACTCACAGCAACATTGCTCGCATGGATATGAAATCGCAAAAAATCGTCGAAGATTTATTCAATGCCTTCATGAATGATTACAAACTCTTACCTATGGAATTGCGTCCGCAAATTGATAAAACCACCAATGATGTTGACAAAGCCGAATGCATATGCGGATACATTGCCGATATGACCGATGCTTTTGCCTGCGAAGAGCATCAAAAACTATTCAACATTTCTTATAGATTTTAGTTGTTTTTGTTAAGCTATTATAAAGTTTTTTGTAATAATATTAACTCATTGAGTTTTTATATTAACGGAGATTTGTGATGTTGGATGATTTTCGCGATGAAGAAGATATGGAAAAAGGCGGCGATTTTCTTGATGAGTTCCGTCAAAGATTAAGTTCGCAACCCATAGACAATTTTGAAGAACGCAAAAACGAAATAAACCGTTCGCAACATGTCTTTCTAGGCACGGTTTTGGGCGTAGGATTGGCCGGTATAGTAAGCTGGTTTATCTTGTCTCCGGATTACACCAACACTCAAGACAGCGAAATTCCGGTAATTCGTCGTCCGCAAACAGCCATAAAAGTTCAACCGGCAGATCCGGGTGGTATGGAAATCTTAAATCAAGACAAAACCGTTTACGATATTGTTGAGAAAAAAGAAAACCAAGAGATAAAAGTAGAAAATCTGCTTCCTTCTCCAGAGCAACCCAAAATGCCGACCATTACTGCCGAAGCAGAAGAAGCATCCAAAGAAGTTGTCCAAACCTCTGCCGCTACTGTGTCTGAAGCCGAAAAAATTTTGGCTGCAAATACCAAACCTGCACAAGAAGAAGTAAAACCTAAAGCAGAACCGACACCGGAAGTAAAAAAAGAAGAAAAAGTCACTGTTGCTGTCAAAGAAGAACCTAAAAAAGTTCAACCGGCTCCGCAAAAACAAGCTTCTGCACAAACAATACCGGACGGAGTATGGCAAATTCAACTTATTTCTTCTCCCAACAAATCGGCAATGGATAAGGCTTGGGGTAATCTAAACAGCAAATATGCAGTATTAAAAGGTCTTCCCTACGAGGTAGAAGCTGCAGATTTAGGTGCCAAAGGAACATTCTACCGCTTAAAGGCCGGTGCATTCAAAGAACGCGCCGATGCCGATAAGGTTTGCAATTCCATAAAGACCGCCGGAGGTTCTTGCCTGGTAAAAAAGAAATAACCCTTCAAAATGAAAGAATGCGACTATGATAATTAAAGTGATAACCTCTGCCGCAGCCATACTAACCGCCATAATTGCTCATGAAGTTGCTCATGGCTATATGGCCAACAAACTTGGTGATGACACTGCTAAAAAGCATAATAGATTATCACTAAATCCAATGCGTCATATAGACATATTCGGCACGATAATCGTGCCGATATTGCTTTTCTTATCGAAGACCGGCTTTATATTCGGTTGGGCCAAGCCTGTACCGGTAGATTATAGCAAACTAAAACATCAAAAAAGAGATATAGTACTCGTAGCTTCAGCCGGAATTATAACCAATTTGCTATTGGCTCTTATATCGTCGCTAATGCTAAAATTATCATTACAAATACCACATTCCGTCTCTAGCGGTATTATCTCTATGTTTTGGTTGCAAATGATATTTTTTAATATTGTTTTAGCCGTATTTAACCTGCTTCCGATTCCGCCGTTGGATGGCTCAAAAATTTTACTTGGCTGGTCAGATAATCCTTACATCCAAAAATTTTTATCATCAGAGAAAGCCGGACTTATTTTCATAGTGTTCTTGGCATTCATAATGCCTTCACTGTTACAAGCTTTTGGCATAAGCTTTAATCCATTTGCGGATTATTTAAGACAAACCTCAATCTATTTGGCTGGTTTGTTTTTATAAAAGGAGATAAAAATGAGCAAACCATTACTTGCCGCAATGTTATCTTGTGCAGGCACTTCTTTATCCGATGAGGAAAAGAAGATATTTGCCAAAGCCAATCCGGTCGGGATATCCCTATTTGCCAGAAATTTAGAAGAACCTACACAAATTAAGCGGCTGATAAATGAAATAAAAAATTGCGTCGAGCGCGATGATATTTTAATTGCCGTAGACCAAGAAGGCGGCAGAGTAAGACGATTAAAAGAACCTTATTTTCACCCCTACTCCTCACAATATTCTTTAGGAGCATTACCATCCGATGACGTGGCAAAAGCGTGCAAACTACATGCCAAACTCATAAGCCGAGATTTAAAAGAATTGGGAATAAATGTAAACTATGCACCGGTATTAGATATTGCATATCCGCAAATTACCGAAGCTCTGAGAAGTCGCTGTTTTTCTGATGATATAGAAAAGATATCTTTCTTAGGAAAAATTATGGTTGATGAATATATGGCAAACGGTATTATTCCCTGTATCAAACACATGCCCGGACACGGCCGCGCCACCAACGACCCACACTTAGAATTACCGGTCATAAATGCCACATTATCAGAAATAAAAAAAGATATCATTCCGTTTAAAAATTGCAACCAATCCCCTCTTGGAATGACGGCACATATTCTTTTACCGGCCATAGATAAAAATCATCCTATAACTCAAAGTAAGTTAGGCATCAACAAACTAATTCGCACTGATATGGGATTTAACGGATTATTGCTTTCAGACGCCATAGATATGCAGGCCCTTCATGGAAGCATATCCGAACGAGCCATATCTTCCGTAAATGCCGGTTGTGACTGTGCTGTTTATTGCATGGGGCGCATTGAAGAATTAACCGAACTTGCAGACAAATGTCCAAAATTATCCGACGTCGGATTAGAACGGCTGGACAAAGCTTTAGAAGTTTTGCATAATAATGCTCGAAGATCCGTTACCAAAACGGAAGAAAAGATGTACGATGCTTTATTGGGGCAAGTGCCAGTTTATAAAGAAAGTTATGACGCCACCGAAGTATTGCACAAAATCTATAAACAAAAAGAAGGAAAATAAAAATGTTATCATGGATACTAATAGCTCTGGCCATAGCCTTTATTTTCGGAGTTATCAAAGTAGAATCAATCAAAGAGCAAGCTGAAATTTGGCTTCCTAAGATTAAGCAATATTGCACCAAAATGCAATCATGCGGCAAAGCCAAAATCGAAGAAATGAAAGCTTTAGCAGATAAAAAATCAGATACTAAAAAAGAAGACAATACTCAAGACAAAACCGAAGAATAGCGTTTTGTATAGCGATTATCAAATTATTATGGCTTTTTAATTGTTTATATGATATATTTAAACATATAGCCTAAAGTAGCTTAGGCATTTAATCTTGTGGGAGAAATCACATGAGTATAACAGCAACCCGCAGAGTATCCTCTGCAACGACCTCATCGAAGGTTGATAAGCGCAATTTTGAGCCTAACAACCACTCGCAATTTGTTGAACACATTGATACCAACAATAGTGTTCTGGTCAGAGACGGTCAAGACAATGACGAACAAAATCGCAAACGCCGTCAACAATCACAAACCGATTTTAATTCTGCCTCACCGGATATATCAGGCAGCATAGAAGCACTTGCCGTCAGCGGCATTTTTGAAGACGATACCCCTCCTCCCAATAATCAGGGCAATAAAGTAAGCGTATATTCCAATAACCAATCAATAATCCGCGACGAAGAAATAGAACGCACCGGCCGCAATTACCTCAAGCATTTTTATGAAAAAAACGAACATATCGAAGATGTAGATGAGTTTATATAATAGATATCCCCCAGTAAACTGGGGGTTCTATAGAAAAGGCACCTTCGGGTGCCTTTTCCTTACAGCTCCAAACGGAGCTGACCTAAATCCTGTCGTC
>CASFRM010000021.1 GCA_949297185.1 uncultured Pseudomonadota bacterium | reverse complement strand
ATATATTACCTGTTCCATATCTTCTTTATAGCGCGAAGATATGGGTATGTCTACATCTACCTGCTTACGCAGGTAGTGTTACGTTCGAATCATAAAAACACCTGCAATTTGTGAATTGCAGGTGTTTTTTATTTAATATCCAAAGCCGCCGATATTGGTGGGAACATAATCACCGCGACCGTTATAACCATAATCTATATTATCGTTACCTACTTTGGTGGGAACATAATCACCGCGACCGTTGTAACCGTAATCAATGCGGTCGTTACCTACTTTGGTAGGAACATAGTCTCCACGGCCATTATAGCCGTATTCTACACGGTCATTGCCTATCTTGGTGGGAACATAGTCTCCACGTCCATTATAGCCGTATTCGACGCGGTCATTGCCTATCTTGGTAGGAACGTAGTCTCCACGACCATTATAACCGTATTCAACCTGTTTACCGTCAATTTCGGTCGGAACATATTCTCCGCGACCATTGTAGCCGTATCTTACATTACCGGCTTGTGCCGAAGCGCAAACAATCATGCTGCTCAATAAAACCGCCGTTAAAAGTTTTTTCATCTGTTTCATCCTTTTTGCAATTGATATGGTTTTATATAAACATTTGTTTTTCATCTTGGCAAGCTTATATTGCAAGATTTTCTAAATTTGATTGAAGATATATTTATACACCGCCTTGATTGCATACTATTTGACATTGTCCGGCGATCGTTCTAATATTGTTCTATGAGACGAATAATTGCTTTGATAGATTGTGATTGCTTTTTTGTTTCTTGCGAGAGAGTTAAAAACCCCGCTTTGCAAGGAAAACCAGTTTGCGTTATGACCGGAGGCGGAGACAAAGGAATAATCGTTTCTCGCTCAAAAGAAGCCAAAGCTATCGGCGTTAAAATGGGAGAGCCCTATTTTAAGACAAAAGTCGAGCATCCGGAAGCAATCTGTATTCCGGCTCATCACTCGTTATATCACGAGATTTCACAAAAAGTTATGGATACAATTCGCGATTTTACTCCCGATGTGGAAGTGATGTCGGTTGATGAGGCTTTTGCCGATGTAACCGGATTTAATGAAATTCATCATACATCTTACACGCAGTTTATTACCAATATCAGAAACGAAATTTTGAAACGCACCGGAATTCCGGTTTCAATCGGGCTAAGTTCATCAAAAACATTGGCAAAATTGGCCAGCGATAAAGCAAAAAAGACATCGGGAATCTATGTCATTAGGCCGGAAGTTGATAAAATTTTAACCAAAATAGGTAATGAACAAATTGATACGGTAAGCGGAATCGGCAAAGAAAACTTTAAGCACCTTAACTATAACGGTATTTACACCATAAAAGATTTTGTGGCGCGTTCCGATAGCTGGCTAAAACAAACATTCGGAGTAAACGGAGTTTCACTCAAACACGAACTTTTGGGCGAAACCGTATCTTTGGTTAATCCCCTGCCCGAGCCACCGCAATCGATTCAGGATACCGCAGCTTTTGCCGAATTTTCATCTGACATAACCTTTCTTCATTCTACCTTGAGTGAGCATATTCACAACGCTTCCAAAAGGCTCAGAATGTGGGACGGATATTGTTCGAATTTGGCGGTTATGCTCAGGACCAAAGACTTTGCGGTTTATCAGGACGAAACCAAGCTTGATAAGCCTACCAATTCTGAAAAAACCTTGCGGAAAGCCGCTCATATGCTCTTGGATAAATTATATAAACGCGGGGTAATTTACCGTGCAACCGGAATTACTTTGGCCAAACTTAGTTTCGGAAAAAGCCGGCAATTTTCTTTCTTTGATGACAATGAACCCGAAGATGACAAACTTTCGCGGATTATTGACCAGTTGGAAAATAAATTTGGAGCAGGTATTATAAAAAGCGGAAGTTGATTTTGTTGCCTCGTATTATAAAATATGCTATCATTTGGAACAATAAAGGGAAAACAACTAACGCGGAGATGTAATATCGTGATATTGTACCATTACATAACAAAAGGGAATACTGCTCTAAGTGAAGGAATTTTGTCTTTAGCCAACAACCCAAAAGCTGATTTACATTATTACTACAAAAGAACCGGCGGAGAAACAACTCACGAAGGCATTGTCAGGTGGATGGAAAGTCGTTTTACCGGCCGAAGCCGTACTATCAGGGGATTTTCGGAGCCGATTAAATGGACTGAGAAAAGCGAAAAAATGTTTAAGGATTTTATTGAAGGAGCGGATTTGTTCGCCATAGATGTTTCGGCCTTGGATAAAGACGGCTTGATTGAGGCGGTTTATGTATCTCCGGCACTAAAGCCTAATCTAAATAAAGAAATGCCGCAAGATGTAGACGAACAATTAATTAAATTAGGTTCAATCAACGATATTGATACTTCTCCGGTTGACTGGAGTGCATGTGACGATGAACGCGGGCTTAGGTTTTCCGTGGTGCCATATTATTTGTTGGTTATAAAAGGAGGCGTTATCCCGCCAAAATATATAACTTTGATAAGATAACACTATGTCGATGGTAGTCGAACCAGCACCTCGCCGGTTCGAGAAGCCTTAATTACGACCATAAAAAAACACCCATAAAGGGTGGATTTTTTAGTGGAAAGGATTGACTGGGCTACTCTTCACTTCGTTCGAGTTGCCTCTGCGCGGCTGGCTTTTTATAAAAAAGCCACCGGCATCCCCTAGTCTGCCTGCCGCTGGTAGTCGAACCAGCACCTCGCCGGTTCGAGAAGTCTTAATTACGACCATAAAAAAAACCACCCATAAAGGGTGGATTTTTTATGGTCGGATTGACTGGACTCGAACCAGCGACCTCTTCGTCCCGAACGAAGCGTTCTACCAGGCTGAACTACAATCCGTTTCGCTCAATGCTCGTTAGTTGTAGCATATTTTTTTTAGAACTCAAGCAAAATTTTTTATTTTTCGTAAAAATTATACATCTTTATTTCCACCTATCATATTCTTGTTGCTATTTTTCGCTAAAATGCTATCATTTCCGACAGTTTTAATATATATGGAATTTATCATGTCGGAACAAAGACTCTGTGATATTGAATCGGCTATCGCCAATCACGAAAAAACTATTGAAGAACTCAGCGATGTCGTATTTGAACAAGGCAAAAAAATTGATGAACTTATCAAGGTTAATAAATACCTTTTAAACCAAATTAACAAAGATGTGGTGAAGCCTCTGGAAGAAGAAACTCCCCCGCCGCATTATTGATATTGATTTTTTTATAAAGCATTTTATATTTTAATACATCGTTTGTTTGGGAGAGTTTATTATGATTGATTGGAATGCCTTATTCAAAGTTTCGCTCGGATTATATGTCTTGGGTGCTAAAGATAATGACAGAGATGTCGGCAGTATTGTCGATGCCGTTATGATTGCTGCCAATAAGCCTGCTGCTTTGGCCATTTCTTGCGGCAATGCCAGCTATACCAAATCTTGCCTTGAGAAAAGCAAAGAATTTTCTATTTCCGTATTACCTAAAGATATCGACCCGTTTGTAGTGGCAAATTTCGGTTTCCAATCTTCTAAAAATATCAACAAATGGGATAGCGTTGAACATGAAACATTAAACGGATTGCCGGTTCTGAAAAATGCTTTGGCTCATATTACGGCCAAAGTTATTCATTCTTACCCCTTAGAAAGTAATACGGTTTTTATTGCCGAAATTACCGATACTGCTAATTTGCGCGATGATGACAACCTTCTCTATGAAGATTATCGCAAATATTTCAAAAATGATGTAATCAAAGCTTTTCAACAACAAATAAAGGAGAAAAACAATGGCTAAACAATGGGTTTGCACAGTTTGCAACTATGTATATGACGGTGAAACTCCGTTTGAAGAATTGCCCGAAGATTGGACTTGTCCGGTTTGCGGCGTAGATAAATCTTTCTTTGAACAAAGAGACGCTGAATAATTAAAAGCCGGAAATTTTTATTTCCGGCTTTTTTCTTTTAGAGCAACTTCTTTAACTCATACAGCTTTTCCAACGCCTCTCTGGGGCTCAAATCATCTGGATTGAGCTCTTTTAGCTCTTTAGTTACGGCACTTTCTTCTACCCTAACCTCGACTTTTTCTTTGAGGCATGAGAACAGCGGTAGATCATCTGCAACTTCTTTAGCCGACATTCCTTGACCCTGCCTTTCCAGATTATGCAAAACCTGATCTGCTCTTTTCAGAACTGTTTTAGGAAGTCCGGCAAGTTTAGCGACATGAATACCATAACTGCGGTCGGCGGCTCCGTCCATTACCTCGTGCAAGAAAATTACTTCGTCATTAAATTCTTTTATTTTCATGCAGTGCAAACTTAATCTTGCCAATTTTCCGCTCAAGCTAGTGAGCTCGTGATAGTGCGTGGCAAATAAAGTGCGGCAACGATTTATCTCGTGCAAATATTCAACCACCGCCCAGGCTATCGACAAACCATCGAATGTTGCCGTACCGCGTCCTATCTCGTCTAGTATAACAAACGAACGCTCGTCTGCCTGATTTAAGATGCTGGCCGTCTCAACCATCTCGACCATAAATGTAGATCGACCTTTGGCCAAATCATCAGAGGCTCCGACACGCGAGAAAATCTTGTCGATAATTCCGATATGAGCCGAAGAACATGGGACATATGATCCCATCTGTGCCATTATCGCAATAATCGCATTTTGCCTTAAATAGGTAGACTTACCGGCCATATTCGGACCGGTTAAAAGCCATAAATTACTTTTATCGTCCATATAACAATCATTACTGACAAAATTTATGGCATTTTCTTTACGCAATGATTGCTCAACGACGGGGTGTCTACCCTCTTTTACTTCAAAAATCAAACTGTCATCTACTATCGGGCGGCAATAATCATATTCTATTGCCAAATCAGCCAGACCGGCAGCAACATCTATCTCTGCCAAAGCATTGGCCGTTTTTATGATGTCATCTGATGATGCTTTTATCGAATCGACCAGCTCATCATACAACATTAGCTCTAAAGCCAAAGCTTTATCTGCTGCGCCGCGAATCTTGTCCTCAAGTTCGGTCAGTTCAACCGTGGTAAACCTTGAAGCGCTAAGCACCGATTGGCGGAAGATAAAATCTTTGTCTTCCATTATCTGAGCAGCATTCTTGGCCGGAACCTCAATAAAATATCCAATTACATTATTAAATTTGACCTTAAGGTGGCTGATACCGGTCTTTTCTATATATTTTCCCTGCAAATCAACTATCAACTTATGACTGTCGTCTTTGAGCAGTCTCAGCTCATCTAATGATGCCGAATATCCTGTCTTAATAAAACCTCCGTCACGGCTCAAAAGCGGTAAGTCATCTTCTTTTAGAGCCTCCGACAGCTTGGATACCAATACGGAATGTTCGCCCAAATCAGCGCAGATACTCAAGAGTGATGCCGGTATTCCGACCAAATCATCTCCTTTGCCTAAATTTATTATATTGCGGATTTTGGGAACCAACTGCAAGGTATTTTTGATACTTAATAAATCTCTCGGGCCACCGCGTCCCAAGCTCAATCTTGATACACAACGTCCTATGTCGGCAACCGATTTTAACAGCTCTCTTACATCTTCTCTTAGTGAATTATTATTGATGAAAAACTCTATAACATCCAATCTATCATTGATTGACTTAATATTGCGTAATGGATTGGCAACTCTGGCGGCCAAAAGTCTGCCTCCTGACGAAGTTTGAGTGCGGTCGATAACCTTGAGCAAACAACTAGACTTGTCTCCGGACAAGCTGTCGGTCAACTCCAAAGAGCGCCGAGTGGCACCGTCTATCTCCATAAACTCGTCATCAATTATTTTTTGCGGATGTTGCAATAGCGGTATTTTACCCTTTTGTGAGGTTTCGACATAGTCGATAAGACTACCGGCAGCACTTACCTCTGCCCTTGAAAAATTACCGAATGCGTCCAGCGTATTAACCTGAAAAAATTTGTGCAAGTTCTTTTCGGCATTGATACTGTCAAATCTTTCGTCCGGCCATACGCTCAACTGCTCTTTATAATTTTTCATCACACCAAAAATTGCCGGATTATGCAGATATGAATCGGATATAACCAATTCTACCGGTTGAAGACGGCTCAAAACTCCTGACAATACGCTTTCATCACCGTTCTCTTTTACCGTAAATTCTTGGGTAAAAAATTCTCCGGTAGAAATATCCAACCAAGCAAATCCCAAAACATCACCGATTTTTGAAACCGACATCAAAAAATTGTTGCGTTTGGCCTCAAGCAACGGATCTTCCGTTAGAGTTCCTGCGGTTACAAGCCTGATAACTTCTCTTCTGACGACCGACTTCGAACCGCGTTTTTTGGCTTCCTTAGGGTCTTCGGTCTGTTCGCAAATCGCAACCTTATAGCCTTGCCTGATTAACTTGGCTAAATAGCTCTCATATGCATGAAACGGAACTCCGCACATCGGAACATCTGCACCTTCCAATTTTCCTCTTTTGGTTAAGGCTATATCGAGAGCTTGCGAAGCTTTAACGGCATCGTCTAAAAACAACTCGTAAAAATCGCCCATCCGATAAAACAGCAAATAGTCTTTATACTCTTTTTTGATGGCCATATACTGCGACATCATCGGGGTTAATGACGACAATTTTTCAAAATCGGTTTCCATTAATCTTTCTCTTTAAAAATTTATTATTTTTAAACTTGTTGTATATTATTATATTTTAATACTTTGGTCTAGAACATTTTTTTAAGATGGGATAATCCGATGTTTGAAAAATCCAGAAAATCTCTCGGCTTTGAAAAAAACGCCCAGTTTGTTGAAAGAGTTTTGTTTTTGAGCTTTCCAACCGCCTTGGTGTTTGTTACCTTATCTGCGTTTAATCTGGTTGACCCTATGCTGGCCATTATATCAATGGCCGCCGTTGTCTTATTCAATATCGTCCTATTGTTTCCGCTTACTTTCGAATTGCAGCAAATTAAAAAATATGTGGCTAAAATGGCCAAAGGAGAAATTACCGAAAATGATCTGATTTCTTTATCGGAAGAGGAAACTAAAGAGTTGGTTGCGGCAATAAATAATATGCACCACTTCTGGACGCAAAAAGCTGACATCTTGGAGGCTCAAACAATTTCCGATACCGCCGTATTGGACAGCCTGCCCGACCCTATTTTGGTTATTGACAGAAGCGGAAATATTTTGGGGGCTAATCTTTCGGCTCGTACATCTTTCGGTGAAAAAATTGCCGACAAAAATATTGATAAAGTCTTCCACTCCAATAACTTCATAAATGCCGTATCTCGGGTCTTAAATAAAGAATCAACTTCTGAAAACCTGGTATTCTATGTAGAAGAGCCGATCGACCAAAAACTATATGCTCATATAAAGCAACTGCCTTGGATTTCTAAAGGTAAGGCCGTTGCCGTTATATCAATTTATGACCTTACCAAATCATTAAAAATCGAAAAAATGCAGTCTGACTTCGTGGCTAATGCCAGTCATGAATTGCGTACCCCACTTTCGGTTATTTCGGGATTTGTCGAAACTTTGCAAACATCCGCTAAAGATGACCCCGAGGCGCAGCAAAAGTTTTTGCAAATCATTGCAGCGCAAGCCGAATATATGGCGAACTTGATTGAAAATCTGCTTTCTTTGTCCAGAATAGAATTAAACCAAAACGAGTTACCTCAAGATAAAATTAATCCCGTAAAAATCGTTGAAGATGTAGCTAAATCTATGGAAATTAAAGCTCAAAACAATGATATGAATATTCATCTGATTAAAGAAGAGAATATCCCAGATATCAGAGCCGATGCTCAGCAGATAAAGCAAATCGTCCAAAATCTTACCGACAATGCCATTAAATACGGAACCAAAGGAACCGAGGTTACAATAAGAATTAATAATGCAGAGCAAATTCCGCCGTCAAAAACCATTAAGACCGCCAAAGGAAAAGCCGTTGCAATCTCGGTTAACAATAAAGGACCTAAAATTTCTTCTGATAAGCTGGCGCGCTTAACCGAAAGATTTTACCGCCTGCAAGAACACAAAGACAAAAACATTAAGGGAACCGGCCTTGGACTTGCCATTGCAAAACACATCATTATCAGACACCAAGGTAACCTCACCGTTAATTCAAACGGCTATAACGGAACAACTTTCACAATCTATTTGCCGGTATTTGAAGAAGAAAAAGCTGACGCATCTTCTTTGTAAAAATGCATAAACACAACCGGCTTGATATCTGTCGCCTTTAATATCTGGCGGCGAATACGTGCGGCCAAATACTCTTTGATTTGATTTTCGTTGCCGTTTAGCTTTATTATCTCTTTGTCTATATCTTCTTTGACATCTGATATTATTTTATCGCGTAAAGCTGCAAACTCGTTTTCTTCCAATATGTCTATTGAGCTTACTTGCAAATCGAGCAAATGCCAATCCGGTGAAAATACAGCACTGATAAATACCGAGCAATTAAAAGCTATTCTTTTGCGATTTTTGATTAGTTGAGAATCCAGCGGTGTTAATTGTTTTCTATCGACCCCGAGTTTACGGGTAAATACTTCGGAAACAATCTCAGCATGACCGTCTTTGATGAGAACAGCCTCACCGTTACGAGCTATAATTACATCACCAACCCCATTTTCTACCGCCAACTTGCGTTGCGCTCTGATACTGCGTTTGTCTCCGTGTACCGGAATAACAATCTGCGGTTTTAGCAATCTGTACATAGCTAAAATCTGCGACGGAGTGGCATGGCCTGAGGCGTGAACTAAATAGTCTTCGGTTGATATAACCTCAACTCCGGCATCACGCAGTTTTTCTTGCATCCTTTCAATTTTTTCTTCGTTACCGGGGATTATCTTGGATGAAAATATGATATTATCGCCGTGGCCTAAACTTATATCTTTATTCTCCCCATTTACTATGCGGCTTAATGCCGAACGATAATCTCCTTGCGAACCGGCACATATGTATAAAATTTTATCTAACGGAATGTCTTTAGCATCTTTGATATCAAATGCTTGCGAACAGTTCTGCAGGTAGCCGCACTCCTTGGCTATTTTAAAATTCTGATTGAGCGAGTGACCTGAGATAACTGCCGTGCGTCCGGCTGCTTCGGCAGCTAAAATCAAGCTCTCCAAACGCATAATATTGGAAGCAAAGCAGGTAGCAACTATGGTACCAGACAATGTCGGTACCAACTTTATCAGACTCTCTCTGATTTCGTATTCGCTGGGCTCTTTTTTGTCGCTGCCCATATTGGTAGAATCGCCGACATATAAGCTTATGCCCTCTTGCGATATTCTTTCTAGCGCAGGGTAGTCGGTCGGCAACATGGCGGTCTTGCCGTCATCAAAACGCCAATCTGTAGCGTGCAAAATATTGCCGTATTTGGTTTTTATAAACAATCCGGAACTTTGCGGAACAGAGTGAACCAATGAAATAAATTCTACTTCAAAATTTTGCAATTTTACTACCGGATTTGCCGTTACTGAACGCAAATCGGCAAAATTTTCCAAATGATATTCTTTCAGACGAGCTCTGATATGACCCAATGTAAAGTCATTGGCATATACGGGACAATTTATTTGCGGTAAAACATGCCCAATAGCTCCGTAATGATCCTCGTGACCGTGAGTGATAAACATTGCCTCAACATCGTCTTTGTATGTTTCCAAAAATGAAGCATCGGCAAGCCCCATCTCCATTCCCGGAAAATCATCTCGCAAAAAACCGTATCCGGCATCTACCACTATTATTTTGCCGTCTACTATGTAGGCAAACATATTAAAACCTACTTCTTCGGCTCCGCCTAGGGCTATAAAATATATACCTTCTTTTTCAAATCCTTCTATCATTTGTATTCTTCTTTATTTTTAAGCAAAAACATCTCCTGCAGATATTTTTAATGTATTATCTTCTTGTTTTAGCAGTAAACAGCCATTTTCGTCAATACCCTTAAATATGCCTTTTTGCTTTTTATTGCCCTGACTTACCAATATTTCTTCATTTAATTTATAGCTGCAAGATAACCATTGATGTCTTATCTTGGTAAATCCGTCTGTAATGAAAGTGTTATAGTAATTATCAAAAATTGTGAGATAGCATTGTAAAAAGTCTTCTCTTGATATATCAAACCCCAAATCTCTTAAATTAGTAGTAGGATACAAAATATCCTTGCTCTCGGGCGAAAGCTGCAAATTAACGCCTATACCAACAACTGCCGTGTCATTATTGCCGCTTTCGATTAAAATGCCGCTTATTTTGCCGCCGTTTACCAAAACATCGTTCGGCCATTTTATCTTTACTTCCAAACCTCGACAAAGCTTTTGTATACTCTCGCAAACACTCAGCGAACTTATATATGTCAAAACCCATAACGGCGCTTTACTCTTAAATAATTGGCTAAAGAACAAATTGCCGATGAATGATTGCCATACCCGCCCCATACGCCCGCGACCGTTGCTCTGCTCTTTTGCCGTAATTAATACCCCATCCGTAAAATAATCTGCGGACTTTCTTATTGCTTCCGCATTGGTGGAATCGATGCAGTCATACGAAATAATTTGCCAGTTTCTGATTTCTTTCATCATTTGATGTCTCCGACAACATATAGCAATCTACCAACAAGCGCATCGGGATTAAACAGAACCATAAAAATAAAAAACACATTAAGCAAAAGGCATACAAATATTGCTTTGTCTGCCCTATCAAACTTATTTGCCGAGCTTTGAAACCAAATGTTTCTTATTATGTGCAAACAGGCATTTATTGCAAAAATCATACCTATGAATAAAGCTGTTATTTTTAGCCAATCACTTTGGGAAATCAATTCATCAATCAGCGGCAGACCGGCAAAAAATCCTATTGTCGGGGCTAACCCCATAAATGAAAAAATAAAAATCAACATTGCTGCCGACATATATGGACGAAGGTGTGAAAAACCAGCTATTTCCGAAAAATTGCTAAGATATTCACTCTTGGACTTAAAGCCTAAAAATACGGTATACACTCCAAGCAAAGAAGATAAAAACGACAGCATAAATATTATTAAAAATATTATTGAATCATTTGAAAAATTATTGATTGAGGCAAAAACAAAACCCATGGCGTAAACGGCCAGAAAAGAAAAAAGCTTTCTGATGTCCAATTCATAATTGGCAGACATGGCGCCGACGAATAAAGATATAAATCCAAATATATTCAGCATAGGAATTATAAAATCAGAAAAAGCAGGAAAACAAAGCCTTACCAAATTTACTACACCGGCAAGGTACATTAAAGGCGGAACCAAGCTTATAAATCCGCAAACCGGTAACACGCCATGGGAAATAAAATTTATGTACCACAAGTGAAATGGTGCCAGCGCCAGCAAAAATATAAAACAAGATAATATCATGGCCACTGCGATAAAACTATATATATTAATATTGGCAGAAGTAGAGTAATATGCTCTTATTGTCTCATAACTCAGTGATGAACTCTGGCTGTAAATAATTAAAATTCCTCCGATAAGCATTAGGCAGAAAAATGTACTACTTATGAGATATAAACCAGAAACAGTTTTTACTTTATCAAAATCCCAATGTCGCAAAATAAGCTTGTTATAAAATATGCATACAAATAAAACAGCTATACCCAAAACGGCAAAAGATGTGGCCGAGGCAACAAAGCTTAGGGCAAAAAGCAAACAAAAACATAATGAATAAAATTTGTATGATGGGCGATTTTTGTTTAAGAACCACTTTGATGAAAGATAAAACCATATCAAGGCCAATAAATAGGATGCTCCCTTAAGCATTGTTGTAAAAGCAGTATTATGCCATAAATTTGGAAAAACACTTTTGTTGTAAAATACTATTGTGCAGACCATAACTCCTGCAACAAAAATCTGGGATAAAGTAGCAAATGTGCGAGCGGTTTTGTTTGCTCGGTAACTTTCTACAAAGCGTGAAACCACCAGATACGAAATCAGTAAAATTTCAGGAAGCAAGATAAACCAATTTTGCAACACTTACCTATCTCCTATTCATCTAATACAAACCACAATGGTCTTATGAAGGACATCAATAATACAAATATTATAAATACCATAAATACAAATTGTCCTACCGGTAAATCATCTTCTTTGCCTAAGCTTGTGTCTTTGCCATCTGTTTTTAACCTAAACATCTCTTTAATTAATGCGGCCGAAACAATCAGGCATGAAAACATCAAAAATGTACCGATTTGAATATTTGCGGCAGATATCTTTGATAATATCAAAAAATTATTGGTAAACATGGAGGATATCGGAAAACCTACGGCGGCAAAAGTCAAAAATGAATACACCAGCGACAACCTTTTGGCTCGACACAAAAAGCCCGAAGAATAGCTCTCGTGCAATTTTTCTTGTGAATATATGTAGGCGGAAACAATTTCAAGCCCCCCGAAAATAATCAATAATCCAAATAATGCGTAGCCTACGCTTTGCAGTATCAACGGCTCTCTTATAAATATTCCCAGCAGATAGAGAATATAGTACACATTTATAAAGGCAAATATTTTATACTGCGAATCGCGATTTATGAGACTGATTAAACTTATAAACAATATGGTTATGGTACCGATTATATGAACCCATATAAATTGCTCGGAAACAAAATCAGGTATCTCTTGCGGCCAAAACCTAAGTAAACCGTATATTCCGGTAAGCGGTAAAAGAGATATTATTATTGATACCAGTGGATTATGAATACGCGATGATATTGATGAAATAAAATAGTGAAACGGCCATATCGGTATGCGTGATATAAAACCAAGAGCTAAAAGACCGTATATCAATAAACCTTTGTTTTGCTGCCACTTGATAACATTGGGATTGTCTAATGTAATGTTTCCATAATATCCGTATATAAGCAAAACTGCCAGAAAAACCATCCCGGAACCAATGATATTGTAGATAAAAAACACATTGAGTCTTTCTGTTCTCTTTAGCTCGCCAAACAACCCAAGCATCATAAAAAGTGGTATCAGCATTGCCGTGAAAAATACATAGAACGAAAAAATATCGGCAGATACAAAGAATCCTGTGCTACAACTTAAAAACAACAATGTGTATACCATTAACGATTTAAGCCCAATCTGATGATTGTTACGAACCGCAATAATCCCCATAAGGACAATTAAATGAACGGCCAATATCATTAAAAGCGATATGTTATCAACGGCTAAAACAATGCTTACGGAAGGATAAGACAGCCATGGTATTTGCTCAAACAGCTGTAAATTTAAATTTTCTTCATCTATCACCATAAACACGCGCCATATCATAAAAATATTGGTAATAATGGTAAAAATTGCAACATCAGAGCTGTTCTTGCCGCCAAAACTCTCATCACCTTTGGCAATGAGAGCAAATACCATACCAAATAAAGGTATGCCCATCAATAAAGAAAGAAGAGCAACAGAATTAATCATATAATCTATATCCCATGTATAAAACAATTACCAATACACCCAACAATAAGCTCAAAATATAGCCTAAGGCTCTTAAATCTTGCAAATTGCGTAATCTGGTAACAAATATGGCAAAATTTTCTGATATGCGTCCTATGATATTGTGCTCTATCAGTACAATATCAAAAAACAACCACAAAACACGACCAAAATAATTAAGGGGTTTGAGAACCGCAACTTCGTAAAACGACAAAATTAAGTCATTACTGAAGAAGTTCATTGAACCAAGCTTTAAGACATTGGCGGCCGGACAAAACAGCAAAATAAATAAAAAAGCTCCCAGTCCGAAATAAAACTCTGGATTATACCATTGCGCAGAATATCCAAAAATCATTGCTGATACTATAAGTAACGGTATAAGATATAGGGCGCTCGAGTTTTTAGCAAAGGCTACAACCTTTTCATCTGCCCTACAAGCTCCCAAATAAAAAACCTTGATAAAACATGCTAAAACAGCAAGATAGAAGAAGAAAAACACTTGTGAGTACAGAGATACCGCCATCTTGGAAAAAGCTGCCATCATACAAATTATTGATATAATACTTATAATCGCATTAAATGGGGTATGACGTAAAAATCCACCGGTAAACTCAACACTTTCTTCTCCAGATGACGCTAAATATGCCAAAATAAATATGATAGAAACCACAAAATTAGTTATTAATAAGTTTGGTATATATAGTTGAGCATCGCCATAACCACCTACCATATTAAGAAGCATAAAAGCATATGTTGCCAAAAATAACGATATCATTTTACTTTTGATGTTGGGATTTAAGAGTGCCTGCATAAAGGAATAAATCAAAGACACTCCTATCCAGCATAACATCAAGCCTTGAGGAATAATTGCAAATAGCGGGTATAGCTTAAAGGCTAAAATTATTCCTGACAGTGGTACCGCCAAACTAAAAATGCCGACAATTCTGTTTAAGGATATACTCTTAAGGCTTTGATAATGGCTGTTTAACATAAATAGTCCGCATTTTATACCTATTGCCAAAAGCACTAAAAATGCCGTTAGGTCTTTGTGCGTTCCGTATGTAACATAATCTTTTAGTGCTGATAAGCTTAAGGTATTGGTCGAAGCATAGATAACCGTCATAGCCATAAATAATGACATCTCGGCCAAAAAGTTAAATATAAATATCTTCTTCTTTCCGGAAATCTCATCTGGCATATAAAAACTTATGATGGAAAACATACTGCCGGAAAATATAAGCTGCAAGAAATCATGGCTTGATGTTTGCAGAATAAGACTGATGAAACATAAAAGCATTAAGGTATTAAAATGTAACGAATGCTTCTCGAAAGAGAATATCGTGGTTAAATAAACGCAGCCTGATAACAACAAAAACAGCGGAAAAAACATCTGTCGCATGTTCTTGGAAGATGAAATATTGATATCTGCCTGAAGTGACTTGTATGGCAACCATTGGTATATGAAGTTTCCGGTTTGGTCACTATCCATGCCTGACATTAAAAAATACGAAAATGCCACCAGCACAAACAACATAATTATTGACCAGATACGGCGGCGTCGACCTTGTGTGACCATTAATGATGCGGCACTTAAGATGGCTAAGCAGATAATTAGTTGCAACAGCATAAAAACACCTTTAGCTTATTTATTTGCCAGACAATATATTAGTTTTTTCCGAGTTTTTAAAGCTATTAATTAATATTGCCACAAGTTTGGTAATATTATATCAATTCAGCACTTGTTTTAAGTCCGATATTATTTTAACCGGAACCATATATTCTCTTGAGACATTATCTCCGTCAATTTCGGCAACAACAATTTCATGAACAGATTTAAGTGTTTGGTGGGCTTCGGTTATAATGTTACCTAAGAAGACCGAACTCTCGCGACTCCGATATAATAATGCAGTATTTCCACCATCATACACAAAATGTGGATTGTCGGGATCTCCGTTTCTTTCTTGAATAACCAGCATAATTTCTCCGGCAGCGTTTTGTAATATCTCATAAATTCCATCGCTGTCTTTGGCAAAACTTTCATCCATTTTATTACTCTTTCTCGATAAAACCATTAAATAATCAGTTTATATTACTTGTTTTTAATCTAGTCTTTAATTATTAAAAATTTGATTAAAGAACATTTTTTTATTTTTTTTATTTTTTTAGTTGACTTAAATTTTTTTATCTTCTATACATACCCTCGGTTGAATGATTTATGGGTGCGTAGCTCAGTCGGTAGAGCATTTGACTTTTAATCAAAGGGTCGGCGGTTCGAACCCGCCCGCGCTCACCAATAAAAGAGGATATCGGGGTTAGCTCGGTATCCTTTTTTGTTTGCTTACGGGTTCGAACCAAGGTTCGTTCTGGCTCCTAGAGCTCAAAAAAATTTCTTTTTTTTCACAGTCTCACTAAAAAATTCTCAAAATTAGACAAAATAATTGATTTTTTACAAAAAAAGTCTATAATACCAATAAAATTTTTCTTAGGAGATTCTAAAAGTGGAAGAAGTTAAAGAAAAAGATATTTTGAAAGAAGTAAACGACAAAAATACTTCTGTTGTTGTGGTTGAAAACACTGATAATAACAATCCGGTGTCTAACAAAACGCAACAACTTAATCTATCGGCAAGAGAAATTAATGTGATTTTGGAACGAATCAAAAATGATTCATTGTCGGCAAATCCGGCCTATGTAATAAATTCTTTAGCCATCTTTAATCAGCTAGTTGGCATAGATGTTGATATAAATGAAATTTCTATACCGGAACTCAGAGGAATCGTGCTACAGAAAACTTATAAAAAACCTAAAATGAACTATACTTTTGAGGTAATTACTCTCGGAAACTCATTCTGCAATATGGCTAACGGGCAGTCTCCGGCTACCATCAGAGGAATTGAAGAATTATTCCAAAAGGCTAGAAACCTCTATAATGCAGACATATTGTCAAACAACCAAATGGCTATGGCTTATCATAATATAGCACTTATATATTCTAATATTGCAAAAACGAATATTAGCGGGAAAGGCCAAAACGACGCTTTTAATCTAGCAAATAAATATATGGTAGATGCTTTATCTCTTACAGATGATATCAGGTTAATCAAAGTATGCGATGCTTTTCTTGATGATAAAACCAAAAATAAAAATAAAATTCTGCAAAATGCCTGTGATAGAGCATTGCAAAAAACCTCAGCTAGAGATGCTATCGACAGATTCCAAATTTATACTTTGTATGCAAGCACTTTCGAATCTTCTACCATAAATGTAAATAAGATTTCTGATAATGAATATAGAAACGAAAAAATGGCTGCATCGTACTACAAAGAAGCTCTGAAATATGCAGTATCTGAAGAAGATATTATGAGTACTTTGCGAAAAATTGCGGCAAAACAAAAGGCTTTTGATCCTAGGGCTTATGCTAAAACAAAACTTACAATGATAGAAAATCTGGCCGGAAAGCGCAAGGTTATTGAGCTCTTAAAATTAGCAAAGGCTACTGGTATTAACGCAAAGACAAAAATCAAACTTCTGGAATCAGCCACTAACGAATTGGTTGACACCAGATCAATTCCTAAAGATGAAAAGAATTTGCTTTGGGGTAATATTCGCAACGATTTATCCGAGCTATACGGAAACAGCAACAGAAAAATCAACACTTTAAATAAAATTGAGAGTAAATTTTTCCGCAAAACAAATGAAGCAAATATTTTACCTCAAAGATTAAATAAGCGTTCTTCAAAAGGAAATAACTATTTTTCAAGATAGCATAAATCTACCTTAATTGGCTATCTTTACTGCCACGCCTGTTGTATAAACTTACGGCGTGGTTTTCTTTGTCGGCTTCTTCTTGACAATGAATACACAACCTGACCCCAGGCTGTGCTTTACGTCTGGCTTCGGGAATCTTTTCCCCACATTCTTCACAATATTCCAAACTTTCTCCGCTCAGCGTGTTATTTCTGACACGTTTTATTTCGTCGTTTAGCGAATCTTCTATTTGCTGATTAACAGCATTGTCACCTGCCCAACCTACAGCCATTAATCTACTCCTTTTTTTGAAGAATATCTGCCAGAGCAAATTTTATAACCTTGCCTAATCCAATCAAATCAGTTTCTACCTGATATCCGACTTTGCCGGCCGAAAAAATTATGGTATCAAAATTTTGTGCTGACGAATCGATTACAGTGGTAAAAAATTTTTTCATACCAATCGGAGAACAGCCTCCATGGATGTATCCGGTTAGAGGTAAAAGCTCTTTGCTTTTTAGCATATCAACGGCTTTTTCGCCAACCGAGGCAGCGGCTTTTTTTAAATCTAACTCTTCGGCAACAGGAATCATAAAAACATAATGCTGTTTGGATTTAGCTACAGTAACTAAAGTTTTGAATACTTGTGCCGGATTTTCACCCAAAGCTTGAGCTACCTCTACACCGCTTATAGCCTTGGTTGCATCATAGCTGTAATGTCGGTAGCAAACTTTGTGCTTATCCAAAATTCTCATAACATTAGTTTTAAAATCCATATCTTTTCTCAATTTAATTTTGATGCCTATTGTTTTATAATTTAATTTTAGGCAAAAATAAAGACGAAAAAAGCCCGGCAGCATAAAACTGCGGGGCTTTTTACTACTTTATGGTATCAAGCACATATGGAATGTGTTCTACAGGGCAATTTGCCAGGCGGTATATGTTCGCCTCCAACTTGTCCTGCCAATTTCTAAGCGATCTTGCTCGTCGCTCATATATATTGTCCCACCCGTAGTTTAGGACAATCATATAATTGCTCCAGAGCCATGGTTCACTCTTTTGTAATTTTTCTTGAACCGCCAGACATGCCCTGTTTTGATGGAAATAGAACCATATAAGCTCGTTTTCATCATTAGCTTCATCTCGTTCGATTAAAGCCAACTGGGCATCTTCCCTTTTCAGAAGATTGTAGTGTAAATATTTGTACACCACCTCTTCAGGGGCCTCTTTTATAAAGCGGATCAGAGCCTGCCCTCTCCAGTTATATTCATAGGATACAATCTTATGAATATCTCGCTGGTTAAACCAACTTATTTGCTCTTCTTCGCTGGCGTGAGGCATTGGATCTTCTGAAGAATAATTGAGCCAATAGTCCTGTAGCTCGCCGTATTCGGCCTCATTCTTCCTTTCTCCAACAAGAGCTGTACTTAGCCAACCTAAAAAAGCCACTTTGGTGTCTTCTTCATTTTCGCTCGGCAACAATCCTCTTTGTCTGAGAATTTCCATTGCCTCTTTATTCCACACATCTCCATAGATATAACCTTGAAGATGTATTAATTCGACATCACTTTGTGCCAGTTCAATCTGACCTTTTGGAGATGTGAATCCATACCATAAGATGTACTGCCTTTTGGCGTAAGGTGTTCCGTTTTTGAGAAGATAAAGTTCTTGTTCCTCATTCATCTTCCCAACGATCTTAGATAATTTTGTTTTCATAATATATTAAGTAAAGTAAATAATATCATTGTGACTGCAGTAGAACACAGATATTTGCTTTGGTCAACCTATTTTGACAAACTAGCCAAAATTATTTTTACTAAAAAAATTTACTAACAAATAAAAAATATACTAGACATTATATTTTTTTTGTTTTATAAAGCCTTCGTTGTCTGACAGAGTTACTATTGCTCAGGTAGCTCAGTTGGTAGAGCAGAGGACTGAAAATCCTCGTGTCGGCGGTTCGATCCCGTCCCTGAGCACCATTTCAAAGTCTTGGATTTCCAAGGCTTTTGTTTTACTAATTTAAGCAATCGTTTAAGATTATGTTTTCATTACAATACAATTCACCTCTAGGCATTATTACCATAGTTGAACAAAACTCAAAAGTCGTTGAAATCTGTTTTGGCAAGAAATATACATCCGAACTTATTAACACACCTACCCCTTTGCTTGAAACAGCAGCAAAGCAATTGGATGAATATTTCGCCGGCAAACGCAAATATTTTAATCTGCCGATAGAACCTAAAGGAACCAATTTTCAGCTTAAAGTCTGGAACGAGCTTTTGCGAATCGAGTACGGAATGACCAAATCTTATAAGGATATCGCAACAGCTATTGATAATCCTAAAGCTTGCCGCGCCGTGGGGCAAGCAATCCATAATAATCCCATTGCTATTGTTATACCTTGCCATCGTGTTGTTGGAAGTAATGGTGAGTTAACCGGATATGCTGCTGGAATTGATATAAAAAAAGGACTTATTGCATTAGAAAATTCATAATTTTTGTTATAGAAATTTTAATTTTTTCGTGTTATAATTAGACAAAATGACAAAAATAAAAGGTGGCAAAAATGCCTTACACTCGGTCTACATACTTAAATCCTGATATCGGCGACAATAATATGATTGTCCCAGGGATGGATGATGAGCAAAAAAGACAGATGATTTCTAATATCCGCAACAAGACATCTGCTCTTGTGAGTGGCGATTTAGAAATATCCAAACAGAACGATGATGAATTGTATGAACAAATTGTCACCGCCGCAAACAATTTTGTAAAAGCTAACGGATTTAAAGAAGAACAAGAATTAGCTCAAACGCTTGAAAAGGCTAATTTATATTTATATTGTTACCCTTATCAAGAAACCTCCCAAGACAAACGAGATGTGGCCAGAATGGCTTTTAATGGATATGTTGATAGACCTCAAGAATACCAAATTTCACCATTTCTGCGTGATTTGAAAAATAAACCGCAAATCAGAGTCCAAACCACTCCCGACGACTATCACCTTGAAAGCTCAACGGTATGGAATGTCTTTTCTCAGGTAACGGAATTTAAAAACATTGAAGATAAGGTAAAAAAGGCTTTAGCAACCTACGGTGTTCAACCTGATGATTTGCCCAGATTGAAGGTGAAAGATTTTTGTTTTTTGATTCACGGACAATTTGCCGGAAAAAACGGAACCGCAAAGGTTTTTGAGCAAAGCTATAAAGCAAAAAACACAATCCGTTTTATTACGGAAAATGAACAAGAATTCCGTAAATGCCTGCTTGCAATGGAAGGTGTCAGAGAAGATTATGTAGAGGCTCTGGTTGCCGCAATGAAAAACGGTAGAACTGACCTAACCAAAGAAACCGATAGTCATGGCAAGCCTATTTGGAAAGAAGAATGGAGCAATCAGCCGGTGGTTGATGTGCATCATGTTGTTAACATTAAAGATGCTGCCGCAAAAGAAGCTGATGGTAAAAGCTTTGCTGATATTAACGCTTATGAAAATATGTGTTTTATCGTCAGAAAACCACAACACGATGCAATGCATGCTTTAGAAAACGATATAAACGGAAATTATCGTGATGATGTTTTTTACAACCGCAAAATCGATAAAAAATTTATCTACCGCATTCAACCTCCTGAGGGGGTTAAATGCATGCTCGGATTTAATAATGTGATTTACGATAAAGATTATTTGCAAAAAAATAATATTAAAGTTGAAGAAAAAAATGAAGTCAAAGAAGCTATATCTCAAGAAAAAAATAACGATAAAAAGAATGGTAATTATTACAAAAATTACCGAACAAATAATAGCGACAAAGCAGGAAAACTTGATGCTCTCCGCAAATTGAACAAAAACCAAAATTTTAAAAGAGGATAATCCCAATGACAGATTTAGCCAATATCTTAAAATCACAAAGTATAGGTTGTAATAAACCTTTAAGTGAGGCTCAAATCAAAATTGCTAACATAAAACTCAAACAATGCGGTTTGCCAGAAGTGCCTAGTGATTTTGTTGCTATTATAAAAGAAAGCAATGGTTTTTCAAATGAGGGGGCTTTGGTATTTGGTATTGAAACCGAAAGTAATTTTTTTGAAGATTTGGTTCTGTTTAATCAAAAGTTTTTTCGCCGGCAAACTGCCAGCAAGTTGATTTTGGGCTATGACGAGTGCTTTTATTTATTGTATGAAGATAAAGAAAAAACTTATAAAATCGTTGATAAAGACACTCTGGAAGTAGAAAATTCAAGCACATCACCTGATGAGTTAATTTGCTTTTTATTACGAGCAGAATATTAAAAAAACGGCTTTTGCATGATGCAGAAGCCGTTTCTTTTTTTGAGTGTTTACTTAAAACTTACGATTAAGCCGCACGATTTTTCTTTTGTGCTGCAAATTCGTTCATTACACCAATGATGTAATCCATCTGCTCTTTGTCAAGATAAGGTGTCATCGGGATGCTCAAAACAGTCTTTGACAATTTTTCACAAACCGGTAATGAACGAATATTCCATTTTGCATAAGCGGTTTGAGTATTAACCGGACGCGGATAGTATGCACCGCAAGGAATACCTCTTTCTTTCAAATAGCCCATCAATTCATCTCTGTCTTCGCAATTAATGGTGTATAACGCATAAGCAGATTTGCAATCAGGCAAAATTTGTTGTTTGCCATAGTAGCTGTCGAGCTCATTGTCATAACGAGCGGCGACTTTGGCTCTGGCTTGCAATTCGTCATCTAAAACAGTGAGTTTTTGCAACAAAACGGCTGCTTGGAATGTATTCATACGGCCAGTCATGCCAAGACGAATGTTGTCGTAGTGATCTTCCGGGCTCATACCATGAACACGGCAAGATTTTAACAACTCGTTTTCTTCGGCAGAGTTGGTAAATGTTGCACCACCGTCACCATAACCCCCCAACGGTTTGGTCGGATAGAAAGAAGTAGCTGTCATATCGGCAATAGAACCTGCTCTTTTGCCTTTGTATACCGAACCATAACCTTGGCAAGAGTCAGCCAAAACTTTCATATTGTTCTTACGAGCAATTTCCATAATTACATCATAATCACAAGGAGAACCAAAGATATCAACAGGGATAATAACTTTCGGAGTTAATTTTCCTTCTTTCTTGACCATTTCGATGGCTTTTTCCAAATCTTTAACATCCATGTTGTAGGTGTTGGGATCAGAATCGACGAAAATCGGGGTTGCACCGACAATAGCAACACACTCAGCCGAAGCAACAAAAGTGAAAGATGATACGAATACGGCATCTCCGGCTTTGATGTCCCATGCCATCAAAGCAAGGGTCAAGGCATCGGTTCCGGAACCGCAGGTTGCACAGTATTTAGTACCGGAATAATTTGCCAATGCGGTATCCAATTCTTTGGTTTCCGGTCCTTGGCAGTAACCGCCATGATTCAAAATGGTTTTGAAAGCGTCTAAAAACTTTTGTTGTCCGATAACTTCTTGTGTGGTTTTGCAATCAAACAACGGTATTGCTTTTTCTGGTTTTTGTAACATGTAATTTTCCTCATTTGCTAATTATTTTCAACTGCTGTTGCGGATACTACAGCAAAAACTTCTGCTTTGGCAAAACACAAAATATGTCTTTTTTGTAACATTTTATGTTTTTTTGAAATTTTGATCATCGTAGAGGTTGATTTTCGGAAAAAAAATGTTATAGTCTTTGGCAGTTTAGGCTTTGAAAAAATCGGAGAGCAATGTGAAATACACTAAATTAACTTTGGCTGTTGCTTGCATAATGATGACTTCTGCTTGCGCAACTTCTATTCATCGTAATGATGAGAATGCCGACCCTTACGAAAATATAAACCGTGAAATATTTGCGTTTAATGACAGTTTTTATGAAAATGTTGCTTTTCCTATTGAACGAGGATATCGCAAGATTACGACAAAAGATATCAGAAATCGTGTGTCAGATTTTGTGGCAAATATGGACGAGCCTATTTCTACAGCCAACTATTTGCTCCAGCTGCGCCCTAAAGAAACGGCCGTTAGTGTAGCTCGTTTTGTAATCAACTCAACTCTGGGCTTGGCAGGATTGTTTGATGTGGCAAGCGGTTGGGGATTAGAACTTGAACCGACTACAACCGGGGCTACCTTGGCTTCTTGGTGCATTGCTGACGGACCGTATATCGTGGTACCCTTTGTCGGACCCAGCACACCACGTAATTTCTTAGGTTCAAGTGTCGACTTTTTAGCCGATCCGGTATACTGGATGACCATGAATGATGCAAATTACAGTGCTAAGATTTCATACCCATACACATTCATTAAGTACACTTCAAAATATGAAAGCTATATGGATTTGTATCTGGAATTAACCAAAAATTCGGTTGATCCTTATGTGACAATTCGTTCGGCTTACTTGCAAAATCAACGCAAGTACAAATGTCGTTTTGCTAAAGAGGAAGAAACCCCGTCATATGACTTTGACTTTGATATTGAAGAAGAATAGTTTTAACCCATAAGTGATGAGGACTAGAAATGTTTAAAACCAAATTTTTTGCTTTTGTTGCAGCGATAATGATGGTCGTGACAAATGCTAACGCCGAAGTAAACGCTAAAGCTGCAGAACAATTCGTTAAAGACACCACAGCAAAAGGTATTGAGCAAATTATTAATGCCGATATTCCGCAAAAAGAAAAAGACAAAAGATTTTATGATTTGCTTAATAATGCTTTGGATTTGGATTTTATCGGACAGTTTGTGTTGGGACGTAACTGGAGAACAGCTAATGCCGAACAACGCAAAGAATTTATCAGCGTTTATCGTGATTTGAACATTGCTACATGGTCAAAGAGATTTAATGAGTTTAAAGGTAAAAACTTTGTATTTAACGGAACAACCCCTTCTTCCTCCAAAGGACAGGTTTTTGTTAACTCGGAGGTTCCGATGGAGCAAGGGGAACCGGCAAAAGTGGTTTGGAGAGTAAAAGAGAAAAACGGAACTTATAAAATCGTTGATATAATTATTGAAGGTGTTAGCTTGGCACAGTCTTCCAGAAGCGAATACACCGCCTTTATCAAAAACAACCCCGGTGGTATAAATGCTTTGATTGCCGATTTGCAAGCCAAATTAAAGACCCAGCAATCAGGCAAATAATGAAACTCCACCGGCTAATGCCGGTGGTATCATTTTAGTTCAAGCCAAGCTTGCCCCATATCTTCGCGCCCTTGGTGTTCAATGTAGCGTTGTA
>CASFRM010000020.1 GCA_949297185.1 uncultured Pseudomonadota bacterium | reverse complement strand
ATATTTCAATCCTTGTGTCAACACTACTGTTGCGTCCTTATATCTTATTTCCTTAAGAAAATCCCGTATGGTCTTCTACTCCATACGGGATTTATCATATCACGCTTTTTCTTAAAAATAAATTAATTTTTTATTTTAATCATTCATATTCCAAAATAACTATAAAATGTTGACTCATTTGTTTTGTTGTATTAAATTCTGAAAACGAATTTATAAATAAAAGGTTTTTAAATATGTGCACTCAGTTTTTCATATCAAGTATTTTTCGTATTATCCCTTAGGGGATTGAAGTTATTTTGCACATATCATCATCAAGTTTTTTTATTTTAATCAATCAATATAAATTTTTAAGGTGTTTTAAGAGATGAAACATTATGCAGATGTTAAGGCTAAGCCTGATTTTGTAGAATTGGAAAAAGAAGTCCTAAAGTTTTGGGATGAGGACAGAACATTTGAAAAATCCGTTCACAATCGTGACGGAGCCGCCGAATTCGTGTTTTATGACGGCCCTCCGTTTGCAAACGGAACCCCGCACTATGGACACATGATGGTGTCTTATGTTAAAGATGTTGTTGCTCGATTTCAAACCATGAACGGCAAAAAGGTTGAACGCCGCTTGGGCTGGGACTGTCACGGCTTGCCGGCCGAAATGTCTGCCGAAAAACAATTGGGCGTATCCGGTCGCAAACAAATTGAAGAATTTGGTGTTGAAAAATTCAACAATTTCTGCCGTTCCGATGTTTTGAAATATTCCGGCATTTGGGTAGAAATGTTCAAACGCATCGGTCGCTGGGTTGATTTTAACCATGACTATAAGACCATGGATTTGCCGTTTATGGAGAGCGTGATTAATAACTTCAAACAACTCTACGATAAAGGTTTGGTTTATGAAGACTACCGCGTTTTGCCATACTCTTGGGCTGCCGAAACTCCTTTATCAAACTTTGAGGTCAACCAAGGTTACCAAGATAAAACCGATAATGCCATTACGGTATTGTTCAAGCTCGAAAACGGCATGAAGATTTTGGTCTGGACCACCACACCGTGGACTTTGCCGTCAAACTTAATGTTAGCAGTCGGAGAAGATATTGACTATGTTGTTATGGAAGAAGACGGCCAGAAATACATTTTAGGTCGCGCCTTATTACCCAGATACAAAAAACAACTTGAACACGCGGTTGAGGTTGGCTCATTAAAGGGTAAAGATTTGGTGGGCTTGAGCTATGAACCGATGTTCCCATACTTCAAACACCTCAAAGAAAAAGGATGTTTTAAAGTATTGTCCGGTGAATTCGTATCAACTGAAGACGGTACCGGCGTCGTTCACATTGCTCCCGGATTTGGTCAAGACGACTTTGATGTCTGCCGTGCCTATAACGAACATTTCCCTGTTGTTTGTCCGGTAGACGAGGCCGGTAAGTTTACATCTGAGGTCAAAGATTATGAAGGTAAACAGGTTTTTGAAACCAATGAACCGATAATGGCATGGTTAAAAGAAAACGGCTTGCTGG
Source organism: uncultured Pseudomonadota bacterium (assembly GCA_949297185.1). Classification (GTDB taxonomy): domain Bacteria; phylum Pseudomonadota; class Alphaproteobacteria; order RF32; family CAG-239; genus CAZU01. The sequence goes on along the minus strand of CASFRM010000020.1, from coordinate 30,271 downwards.
TCAAAAAAGAACAATACACCCACTCATATCCGTTCTGCTGGCGTACCGACACCCCGTTGATTTACAAGGCAATGTCTTCTTGGTTTGTTAAGGTAACCGATTTTAGAGATGAGATGGTCAAAAACAACCAAGAAATTAATTGGATACCCGAGCATATTAAAGACGGTCGTTTTGGTAAATGGCTTGAAGGCGCCAGAGATTGGTCAATTTCCCGTAACCGTTTTTGGGGTACTCCGATTCCGGTATGGAAATCTGATAATCCGGCCTATCCGAGAATTGATGTTTTTGGTTCGGTTGCCGAGATTAAAGAAAAAACCGGTTTTGATGTGGTCGATTTGCATAAGCCTTATATCGACAATGTAGTATATCCCAACCCTGATGATCCGTCAGGCAAGAGCATGATGCACCGCGTTGGCGATGTTTTTGACTGCTGGTTTGAAAGTGGTTCTATGCCCTATGCTCAGGTTCACTATCCGTTTGACAATAAAGAATGGTTCGAAAGTCATTTTCCGGCCGACTTTATTGTTGAGGCTATGGATCAGACCCGCGGTTGGTTCTATACTTTAACCGTGTTATCAACCGCGTTGCATAACAAACCTGCATTTAAGAATTGTATCTGCACCGGTTTATTGATGGCCGAAGGCGGTCAAAAGCTTTCCAAGAGATTGAAAAACTATCCTGACCCCAATGAAGTACTTGAGACCATCGGTTCTGATGCTCTGCGTTGGTTCTTGGTGTCATCTCCGGTATTAAAGGGCGGAAACCTGGCCGTGGACAAAGAAGGTAAAGAGATTGCCAAAGCATCTCGTGAGGCATTAATCCCGTTGTGGAATGCTTTCTACTTCTTTACTCTTTATGCCAATGCCGAGAGCTACAAGGCCAAAGAAGTATATTCTTCAACCGAGGCAATGGATAACTACATCTTGTCCAAACTCAAAAAATTGGCTTCAAGTGTCAGAAAGAACCTTGACGGCTATGATGTTGCGGTTGCCTGTGATGAAATAGCTTCGTTTATAGAAGTATTAAACAACTGGTATATCCGCCGCACCCGTGACCGTTTCTGGGAAGGCGAGGCCTTGGCATTTGATGTTTTGTACACGGTTTTAATTAATCTAAGCAAGATTGCCGCACCTTTGATGCCTTTTGTCAGCGAATATGTATATAAGACCCTAAGCGGTGAAGAATCCGTACACTTGACCGACTATCCGTCATTGTCAGAAATCAGCTTTGATGAGAAGTTGGTTGCCGATATGGATTTCTTGCAAGATTTGTGCTCCGCGGCCAAATTTATCCGCGAGGAGAAAAACTTGCGCAACCGCTTACCTTTAAATTCTCTGACCGTAGTAGGACAAGAGTTATCTTCGGCATATTGCGACATTATCAAAGATGAGCTTAATGTAAAATCGGTCAAATTTGATAATAATTTGAGCACCTACGCCGATAAGAAGATATATCTGTATACTCCGCTTTTGGGTAAAGCCTTGGGTAAAGATATGGGAGCCGTGATGGCAGCTTATAAGCAAAATCAGTGGCAGCTTTTGGCAAATGGTGAACTGCAAATTGCCGGACATAATTTGACAAAAGATTTATTTGAAGTCCGTTTGGATATGAAAGAAGGTGTTGCCGGTAAGGCATTTGCCGATAACAAAGCCTTGGTAATGCTTGATACACAAGTAACCGACGAGCTCAAACGCGAAGGTATGGCCAGAGACTTTGTCCGTATGGTTCAAACTTTGCGCAAAGACAAAGACTTCAATATTTCAGACCGCATAGAGCTTTGTTATTCCACCGAGAATCCGGAACTTGCCAAGGCGTTGGAAGAAAATAAAGATTATATCGCCGAGCAGGTCTTAGCCGTTAAGGTAAACAACGGCTGCAACGACGGCACCACCGGAGATATCGAAGGATTATCAATCCGTTATGATGCCAAAGTAGCATAGCAATATAAACTTTGCTCTTATAATAAAACCCCGTCATAAGGCGGGGTTTTGGTTTATCAAAATATTAACTTTTATATGTTAGAATCCAGTAAAAATGGGGGTTTGCCAACTTTTTAAAGAAAAAATACAAAAAATTGACAAAAAAGCTTGCAACCGTACAATAAATGTTGTACTATCTATAGTAACTGAAAGTTTAAATTAAAAACAGGAGACGAACATGGCTTCTAATTGGGATATGAGTTGGGATGACGAAGATTGGCGTAAAAGACAAAGTTTTACTACGCTTTATCATGTATACCAAACAGTAAAAACAGAAGGAAATACCGACTTTGCCGAGAAGATTAGGGCAGAGCTTGATACTCGCTTAAACGAAGTCCAAGATTTTTCTCAAGAAAGTGCGTATGATTGCTTAAGCTATTCCAGATTTATGGGCAAAGAAACTCAAAATTCCGACAAGCTCATAGACTTGTATCAGGTTTCTGCGGCAAATGCCATGGATGGTCTTGACCGTTTGGCAAATAATGAAGAATCAGTAAAGTTTGATGAAGCCGCACAAATTAAGTCATGGCTGGGAGTGGTACAAGAAAGTAATAACAGTGATTCCAGCCGCAGCATAATGAGAGGCGTAATAGGCGAGGACTACTATGAACAATCATTGGTTGATACAGCCGATGGTATGAAAAAGTGTGATGAAATTATTGAAACGCAGTTACAAAATGCTGACGAAATAACAGACAATATGTTCTATCACTACAATCAAGCCGAAGAAGCCAACATAATAGCACCCGAGACCAAAGAGAAGTTTATTCAAAAATTAGCATCATTGTCGGGTTTTGATAAAGTAGACGGCAAGGTCATTGAGAAAAATGACAGTGCTTTGTTGAGCAATGTTGATAGTCTGGAAGTCTTTGATAAAGATGGCAAATTAAACGAGTTATATTCTGATTGTGCAGAAGTCATCAATGAAATTGAGTTTGATTTTCCTGACACTATGGGCGCAGCCGAAAAAGATTCAATGCGTCAAAGTTTGATGCAGCAGTTGCTTTCGAACGCAGCCTTACGCGCTACTCACGATGTCTTGGCAGACCGTAGTTTTCTATTTCAAAATCGTACACCGGAGCAAGTTGTTTCAGCTTACAAAGATTTGATAGCCAAGCAGTTTGAACGCAGTGTATTGTTGGCCAAAATTGCAAGTAGCAAGGATTTTGTAGCTTCGCTGGATGATGTTAAGATCGAAAAAGGCAACATTGTTAAATCAGAAGCCTTAGAAAAGTTTTTGGATGAAAATGCCAATGGCGAAGGTCTGAAAATAAATCCGTTGGCTGTTGAAATGGATAGTCATCAACTTGATTCGGAGACCAAACGAGTTGAGAAAATTTTTGAAGCCAAAAAAGTTAAAAAAGACCAGTTAAAGTTTTGGCAAAAAGGCAAAATGATGCTTAATGCCGCCTACAAAAATATGGTTAAACAAGGCGGATGGAAAAAAGTTGTTGCCAATGCGGCCATATTCGGTTTGTCATCTGCCGCAATGGTTTCTGGTGGATGGGCTATTGCCGGAGCCGGTGCTTTGGCTTATGCTTCATGGACAGCGGCAAACGCCTGGGCAATGCCTGTTTATGATGCCTTAAATAAAGAAATGGATGCTCTTGGCATTACAGATAAAAAGGCTCGTAAGGCATACCGCAAGGAAAATATCAAGAGAATAAGACAAGAAAAGTATGCGGAAGCAGGTTTTAAACGCAGAGCATGGACCAGAACTGTTGAAGGCGTCTTAAGCGGAACGGCTACTTTGTTGGGTGGAGCCGTATTGCGTCCGTTTATTTCAAGTACCGGCAAAGGCGTTACTGCAGGACTCACCTGGTGGCAAAAACTAAAGGCTAAAAGATTATTTAAGAACGATTACTCTGTAGAAGCCTATAAAAAACTTAGTACATTGCAAGCACAGCTAAAGAGCGATACCATCACCCTAGGAGCTGTTGTTGCTGGCTCAGCCATAGGTGCCGGAGTTCGCTTTGCAAATAATTCTGAAGAATTTAGCAACACTCTTAGCGATATAAAGAGTGGATTGCAAAACAAGTTGGATAGTGTTACCGATACTAATAAAGCTCCCATGGTAGAGCAAACACCGGAGGCACCGCTAACAGAGCAAACTCCTGATACCACGGTTCAGACACCTGAAGCACCGGTAACAGAACAAGCTCCTGATACCACGGTTCAGACACCTGAAGCACCGGTAACAGAACAAGCTCCTGATACCACGGTTCAGACACCTGAAGCACCGGTAACAGAACAAACTCCGGGAGTAGTTACCGAAACAGCACCTGAATATAGCTTTGATTCGTCCAGATTAAGCCATGACGAAATGCGTATGTATCGAAATTCCGTTAACAAATGGACCGGTGAAAGCTTAGAAGGCTATGTCAGAGGATTACGAAAAGACGGCTCAATCATTTCCGTTGAAGTAGAGGGTGTGTTAAGAGGAGATGGTAGTGGTAAAAGTGTTGTTGAAGCCTTCTATCAAATGATTGAATCCGGCAAGGTCGAAACCCTTCCCGAAGGTGTAAGTGCGGCAGAATATGTCGACAAATTGACTCGTTTGATTCAATTAGCTCCACATGCCCAAAGACAGGCAATCAATGTTATGATAAAAGATTTGCTGTGCGATGACTTCAAAGCCTCAACCGCCGAGATTTCGCTTGTAAAGAATGCTCTCGATACCATAGTCTATAAGGATGCAGATATGGAATGTGTTATTCGGGGGTCCGACGGTAATTTGTGCGTTACCAAAGTTCCGATGTTTGGACAATATATTGGTTCTCAACGACCTATAAAGGTCGAAATGCCCGACGGTACAATTAAAGAGTTGCCGCTGCGTACATCTAACCGTACTATAAAGATCGGTGCCGAAGTAAACTGTGATGACGGCAGCGCAAAGATTGTAGGCCTGTATAAAAGAGGCAGCATTGATTGTGGTTGTGAACACACTGAAGTTAACACCGAAGAAAATGTTGACTTAACGCCTCGCAAGATTGAAAGAACAGTCCTTTTAGATGTTGATCCGGTTAAGCCTAAAATACCCGAAATAAATCAAGAGGCAGGAGAAAGGATTTCTGTCAACTTTGCCGGAGAGCAAGAAATCGGCTCTAAAGGTACTGCGGTATATTCTTCTGGCAAAGATGATTATGGCATTATGACACAAACAACCGACGAAAACGGTAACACTGTTTATACTATGCCAGAAGACGCTAAATATCTGCGTATGGGCATGGATGGTAAAGTTCGTGTATGGCAGAAAGGTGCCATGGTTAATGAAGATTTAACCAGCCAACCCACAGGTGTTGAGACATCATATCCGGTTGCTATGGAACTTGATTTGAGCAAAATTAATGTTTCCGAAATCAAAGATAATGGCGACAGCTTATATATGAGATATGGCGAAGGCAGAGGAGCCTTAAGTGTCGAAATCAACAAAGAAGATGGTATGGCACATGTTTTCATCGGTAAAAAAGAATATATGCTTGATAGTGAAACATCTCAGCAGCTTGGCAGCAAAATTAGTGAAGATTTGCAAGCAAGTCAGCTTAAAGGTCAATACACTTTCAGCTTAGGTGAAGAAACCGAACAAAACAATGAGCATTTAGGCAAAATTGCTGAAAACGAAAAATTCTTGCGTCGTAAAGAAGCAATCGAAAATCGCCTTGAACGCAGAATTAACAATTCTCAGAGCGAGAATACTGCCGCTCAAACCGGCAAAAGTGCTGATTCTGTAACCGAGACTACACCGGCACAAGAAACAGTTCCGGTAGAAAACGTTGCCGAAGCTCCGGTTAATACAGAAGAAAATGCTGCAAATGGAGTAATAAATACAACAACGACTATAGCTCCTGAAGCAACGACGGTAGAAACCACCCATCAGATTTCTGGTAATGGAGCAAGTGGCGGATATACAGTAACAGATAACAAAGTTGTTGTTGAAGTATCTACTCCTCTTGCAGGTGAAGACTACCAGTTGATTCGTTCAAATATGAAAGTGACGCTGGACGAAGATGGAAAATATCATAATGCCCTTGGCAATCCGTTCAGAGATAAATATGCGGCGAGCAAGAGTAACAATAACGTTGCACAATTTTTATATGCTCACGAAACTGTATACAATGATATGGCTCTTCGTCAGAGTAATGGAGAAGTCTTGCAACCAAGTGAGATTGCGTTTATGGAAAAGCATGATGCAATTCTCAATAAAGTAGGATTGGAGCATGGTAAAGATGGTAAACTAGTATCGCAAGCCAAACCCAACGGTACTTGGCAGCAAATTGTTGCGGCTCAGAAATCGCAAAGTCGCTAGCAAGGCATTAAGGCAAAACAAAACCCCGTCAGCAATGACGGGGTTTTTTGATTGTTTGATTTATTGTTTTTGCGCCTCTTTAGCTTTTTTGGCATTAAACAAAGCCGCAAAGTCAATCGGATTAAGCATCAAAGGTGGCAAACCGGCGCTGCCCATGGTTGAAGCAATAATCTGTCTGGCAAACGGGAACATCATATGCGGAATTTCCACCATCAAAACCGGTTCAACATGTTCTTCCGGAATGTTCAAAGACACAACAGCGCCATAAGAAAGTTCCAAAATAAAGGCTTTTTCATCTTCAATATCACCGTTGATTCTGAAGTTAACCAAGACATTAAAGGTCTTTTCTTCTTCTAATTTATTAACCCCGATATTAGCTTCGATATTAACCTTTGGAGCCGTACTTTGCATTTTTTTGAAAATAACCGGAGCATGCGGAATCTCCATCGACATATCTTTAATATATTGGTTTTGAATTACAATCGGTGGATTGGATTGATTGACCATAAATTTTCTCCTGCAAAAAGTTTATTCAAATTATATACATTCATACATTCAAAAATTGTTTAGGTCAAATAATAATAAACAGTTGATAAAAATTTGCGATAAGTTATATTAAAAACAAGTTATATAGATATAGGGATAAGTGATGATGTATTTAGATATATTGGTTCTTTTAGTAGTTGTAGCGCTTATTTTTCAAAGATTGTGGAAGGTTTTGGGAACTCGTCCCGAAGAAGAACCCCGCCAGATTAAATTGAGCAAAGAAGGAGCCGAAAAACTTTGCGATTTATTGCGCAGCGAAGTAGAAAAGCGTTCTGCACCGCAAACCGAGGCTAAAGAAACAGAGAATGTTGCCGACATGAGCGAACTAGATATCACTTTAAGTAAGATTCCCGGCTTTAATAAAGACGGTTTTATCAATAGTGCCAAAAAAGCATTTCAAATTATCACCGAAGCTTTTAATAAAGCTGATACCGAAACCTTAAAAATGTTGGTCGATAAAAACATCTTCAAAAAGCTTATTGAGGTTATTAAAGAGCGCAAAGAAAATGAAGTTGCTGCCGAAACCGACTTTATCTGCTTTGACAAGGCCGAAATTGTAAAGGCAATCATCGACGATAAAAATAATGCAAATCTTAGTGTCGAATTTGTCAGCGAGCAAGTTAATGTCTTAAGAAACAAAGATGGCGAAGTTATTCAAGGTGATGAAAACTATATCCAAACCATTACCGATGTTTGGACTTTCACGAAGCCCTTAGATACAAAAATTAACAACTGGCTTTTGGTTTCGACGAAAAAATAATGATAAAAAAACTTGTACTCATTCTGTCGTTATTTTTACCTCTTTCCTGCTCGGAAAAAAAGGAAGAAGAGGTAAAGCCGTTTCGCCTTGAAACAACATCATTTTCTGACTTATCGGGTTTTGAAAACGAAGATTTTTCCAAGGTAAGAGAAGTTTTTATCAAGAATTGTCAGGTTATAGAAAACACTTCAAAAGAATTTATCGGCGAGGGCGAAGCCAAAATAAAAGTTGCCGACTATAAAAGTCTTTGCCTTGCCGCAAGAGATGTTTCTGCCTCTGAGTTTAAAGAATTTATCAAGCAAAATTTTGTCCCGTATAAGGTTTTCTATGAAGGTTCAACGGTTGGTAAATTTACCTCTTACTACGAGGCTGAAATCAGAGCATCGTATACTCCGGATTCAAAATACAAATACGCAATTTATGGCTTACCGCAAGATTTGGTCGAGGTTAATTTGCGTGACTTTGACGCCTCATTACCGGCTAAAAAACTTGTCGGCCGAGTAGTTGCCAACAAGTTGGTTCCTTACTATACCAGAGCCGAGATTCACAAAAACGGCGTCAATGCTCCTACAATCTTGTGGGGTGACAGCGATATAGACATATACATCATGCAAATACAAGGCTCGGCAGTTGCCAAATTGCCCGACGGCTCAGAAGTTAGAATATCTTACGCCGGCAATAATGGTCGCCAGTTTAAAGGAATAGGCTCGATTCTCTTGAGCAAGGGCCTGTTGCCTTCAGGCCAAGCCTCAATGGGAGGTATTAAAAAATGGCTTAAAGCTAATCCTGATTTAGCTATCGCCAATATGAACGAAAACGAGCGCTATATATTCCATCGCTTAAGCAATGTCGAAGGGCCGATAGGAGCATACGGCCTTCCTTTAACAGCTGGACGCTCTTTGGCGGTAGACAAGCATTTTATACCACTTGGTTCAATGCTGTGGCTTGAAACTACCGATCCTGACAAAAATGCAATCAATAAGATAGTATTTGCGCAAGACATTGGCGGAGCCATCAAAGGAGGAGTCCGCGGAGATTATTTCTGGGGTTCCGGCGGAGATGATGTTTTGGATAAGGCCGGTCGAATGAATTCGAGCGGTAGATATTTCTTGTTGTTTCCCAAAAAGTTGGAGAATAATAAATGACGGAAAGAATGAACAAAGCTGATAAAATGGTTTTTAAAGCACTGCAAAAAGCAATAAACAGTGATAAATTGCACTTATGCCTTCTAAGTTCCAAGCTCAATGTTCCTACATCTCCGGTTTATAATCCATGGGAAGTTTTGTTACCGAGTTTGATTCCCGTAGTTTTAGGGCTTATCTTGATTTGGGCGATGGGCGTTTTATGGGGACTTGCCTTTATGATTGGCGGAATTTTGCTATCCAATAACTTGGTAAAGAAAAAGCTTGAGCAACGCCTTTTTGAGCGCACCAAAGCAATGTTTATATCAGACTACCAACACTGCAATGAACTATGGGATTTTGGTGGGATCGTATTGGTCAATTCGGCAGATAAAAGTCAGGGTTGTGTTTCCCCTGAAGGCAACTGGAAAGAGTTTGTTATTTTGCACTATGCCGATTTAATGATAGATAATTCGGCCAATGATAAAACAGCAGATGAAGCGAAGAAAGAAGGCGGCAAAGATGAAAAGGCTGCCTGAATGTCAAGCTCCTCAAGATACTGATGCTTGGGAAGAAGAAATAAAGGGGATAACCCCGCTACCGCAACCGGAAGAAAAACCCGAAGCTCCGCTTATATTAAAAGATGTTTCTCCGTCACCCAAGATGGAAAATGTTTATAATCGGCAAAGTTTTAGCTTTTTACAGGTTGGAGATACATCCAATTTAGATAAAAACACGGCCGCCAAATTTCGTAACGGGTTATTTAAGATTGAGGCTCGCTTGGATCTGCATGGTCAGACCGAAAAGCAGGCCTATTTGGCGGTTTTGAACTTTATTCGCGATTCTTTTGCTCTCAAACGCAGATGTGTTTTGATAATAACCGGCAAGGGGCTAAAAAAAGACGATGACTATTGGTACGAACCCAAAGGGATAATCAAAGAGGCATTGCCGGCATGGCTCAATCACGACGAGATTCGCCCGTTTATTTTAAGCATTTGCCACGCTCAAGTTAAAGACGGCGGTGATGGAGCAATGTATATATTGTTAAAAAGGCAACGCACTCTACAGCAAACCGAAGAATTTTAACAATCCCCAAATTGCCACAAATTCCAGCACAATCATCAGCTTATACATGTTTTGAAAACTTTTTTTAGCTGTTTTGTGGTGGAATACTTTTTGGCCGATGTAAGCCCCTATCCAACCACCCAAAAATTCCAATTCATGCAAATCGTTCTCGGGAATTCTCCATGCTTTTTTTATGGCAGCTCTTTTATCCATACCATAAGCCAAAAATGTGGTAAAATTAATCGTAATTAGGTGAAACACCAAAAACAATAACAAAGATTTATATGATAAAAGGTTCTGAATACGAAATATGTTATTTTCAACATAGTAAGCCAGAACAATAATCAAAGCCGAATTTAAGAGATAAAATTTATTGCGTCTGAGCGGCGGAATTAGTGCGGCCAACCCGAGTAAAATTGCACAAAACAAAGCGGTCATGACAATCCTCAAATAAAAAATCAACAACGGCACTATCCTATAATAAAGCAAAATAAAAATCAAATAGTGAATAAGTAGAAAATAAGATTTTCCTTTTGCGCCGATATGTCTATTATTAAAAACGAGGGAATATCTGGAGATTATATCATATGACTAAAAGATTGTTTTGCCTGATGAGTGTGGTTTTATTATCTGGTTGCGGCAGTACGGATACAACTATATTTGACTTAGTTACTGATGATGGATACTACGAGCAGCCCGTAACATTATCTGAGCACAAAGAGCTTGTAATTCCTGATACCGGAGCTATAGAGCACACAGCACCTTCAACTTCAGATAATATTGTGGTTGGAAGTTATAATCTGGTAAAAAGGCAAGAAAGATACGATAATGCCGATTATACCATAACTTCACAAGACTACTGGACTGTTGGAATGCGTGCTTCCAATAGCATGTTGGAAGAAATCCCCGGAATATTTGCCGAAAACAAAGATGCTCCGGTTTTTGTAGAGGAAATGGTCGTTGTCGATAGATATTTACCCGACGGTAGCTATTCAGCCGAAAAGGCGTTTCGTTACACTGTCGAAGGCTCAAAAATGTTTAATCTGACCACTGATAAAAACAAAGCTGATTATGTGCTGAAAAGCTATATAAACAACATCGGCACTCCTGAAATTCCGGTCATTTCCTACAGAATAGAACTCTTTGATAAAAATAATAAAAAGGTTGGAGAATGGCAAGAAACCATTCGTCAAGTTCTAAATGATGACGGAAGCTGGTGGTAAATGTTTACAAAAGTTGCTTTGTCACTGCTATTCTTATTTTCCCTTACCTCGCAAGCTTTGGCTCAGGTCGAAGAAAATGCTGGCGAAATAGCTGTTTTTGCCGATGTTTGCGAAAACTTGATTAATGACGAGAGTAAAGCTTCGGCACGACTAAGAGCTACCGATAAAGCTTCTTTTAAGGCTGTCGAGAATATAACTGAGTTAAGGGAATACAAAGATAGTCTGCCGTCACCTGATTTTAATATGCGGGTCTATAAATTGGTAGACAATTATTTGGAAGATCTAAAAATTGTCATCACCTCACAAGATGATAAAAAAGTATGTGTTGAGGTAAGCGGCTATCTGCCCACATCTGCGGTTGATGAGGTTTTTGGTTTGGTTTCAGCCGATGAAGTTCAGGTGCTAAAACTTCCACCCAAGCCCGATATCACCATCAATGAGCAAATAGCCTATGATGAACCTGAGGAAGAAGAAATTGAGCCTCTGGCGATAGTGGAAGATGAACCCAAGCCCCATAAGGCCGAAGAAAATAAAGTTAGATTGCTTATTTCAGATACCGAATTTTATAACGGCAGTTCAACTAACGGCTTTTTCCCGTACTTAAAAGGATTGTTTGACACAGATAAAAAACTTGAGGTCTTGCCGGTTTCCGATAATCCTGACTATATCCTAAAAACCAAAGTATTAAAAGCCAAAGTTGATAATATAAATTCCGAAACCTCACGTCTGCAAATAGTAGTCACGGTTGATTTTACCGACACCAAAACCGATAAAACTTCAACCGAGCATAAAAATAGATTTGTCTTGTTTAACTCAACGGAAAACGCGCAGGAAGTTGCTTCAAATTTAACTAAAAAGCTTCTTGCCGAAGGAATTGAGAAATTTAGACCGCTTATTGCAAAATCAACATCATCTGGAGCAATAATTACTCCTCAATAACTCTAGTCAGTTACCCAGGGCAGATGATTTTTGATGTTTAAAAGGCTAAAACCTACATCGTCCAATCTTTCGCGATTCATACTCAAAAAATAGCCATTGATTTTTTCATCTATTCTTTTTAAGAGATTTTGATTTTGCTCAATATCCAAGTCGGTAAAAAAGATAAGTTCAACAAAATAACCATTTACCAGATTGTAATCAAAAGCACAGATATGATTTTTTGCTTCATTCATTAATACAGTTACCATAGCGGCAAAGTCTTTTGATGTTGCATCAAAAGCATGATTATTGGCAAAATCAAAAAGCGGAAACTCGAACTCATTAACATCAGGATACTGGCTTATTTGGCTTATGATGTTTAGGTTTGTTGACAATAAAGAATATTTAGCCATCGGCATATAGAAAAACTCAAGATTTGCAGCAATATTGGCAAGGCGGGATTGCAGTAATATTCCGGCTTTTTTTACCTCCAGTAGATTAAGCAGGCACTCTGTATAGATCAACTCAAAAAAGTCGGATATTTCACCGCCGATACTCCAAATTTTATCGCTAAGTTCCAAGGCTCTTTGCCTGTTTCCGAGCATAACGGAGGTAAGCATCAACCCGATTAAAACTTCAATGGAATTAGGGTAGAGCGACTGCAAATCTTTTAGTTTTTGTTCCGCCGGAGCAATATCGAATATTTGAGAATAAGAATATCCCAAGAGCTCATTAATTATTTCGCGTGCCTGTTTTCTGTAATTATCGCTATCCATTTTTAATTCCTTTCCAACATAAAGGTTACGGGGCCGTCATTTATAAGTCCGACTTTCATATCGGCTTGGAATATACCGCATTTTACCTCTAGACCGTAAGTTCTAAGGCATTCAACAAAATACTCATAGAGCTTTTTAGCCTCTTTTGGTTCTGCAGCATTATCAAATCCGGGGCGGTTGCCTCTTGAGGTGTCACCGGCCAAAGTAAATTGCGAAACTGCCAAAATCTGACCTTTAATATCGCAGATTGAGATATTCATTTTGCCATTTTCATCTTCAAATATTCTCAAATTGGCAGTCTTTTTTGCCAAATAATCGGCTTGTGCGGTGGTGTCGTTTTTTTCTATTCCGACCAGAAGTAAAAAGCCCTTACCGATAGCGGATACTTCTTTACCGTCAACCACTACATTAGCATTTAAAACTCGCTGTACCAAAACTTTCATTTTTTTATCCTTGATAAAACAAATAAGCCAAAATTATTGCCGCGGTAATACCTGCCAAATCAGCCAGCAAGGCCAAAGGAAGAGCTGCACCGGTTTTCGATATTTTGACCGCTCCGAAATAAACCGCCAAAACATAGAATGTTGTTTCGGTAGATCCTTGTACCAAAGATGCGGCAAATCCGGCAAAACTGTCCACGCCATAGGTTTGGAATGTGTCTAACATCATAGCTCTTGCACCGCTTCCGGACAATGGTTTCATCAATGCGGTTGGCAGAGCCGGTACAAAATCGGTGTTAAGGCCGAAAGTTTCGCAGATTATGGCAATTCCTCTGGTAATAAAATCCATACAGCCGGCAGTTCTGAATAAGGCAATTGCAGTAAGCATGGCAACCAAATACGGAATTATTTGTACGGCAATTTTGAAACCGTCTTTTGCCCCTTCAATAAACAATTCATAAACATTGAGTTTTTTAACAAGCCCCGAGATTATAAAACACGATATAATCAGCATCATAATCAGGTTGCTTAAGATGACGGATATTTCTGCTTTAGCTTGCTCATCAAGAGCATAAAAGCCCCAAGCGGTAGCAGATACAAACAGTATGGCTGCGGCTAAATAAGCCATCACCACTTTGTTAAAGATATTTATTTTTTGATATGCGGCGGTGGCCAAAAATCCGACCAGAGTTGAAATAGATGTTGCAAGGAGTATCGGAATAAACACGGCTGCAGGGTTAAGTGAACCGAATTGATGTCGATACATCAAGATAGTAATCGGAATTAAAGTAACGGCCGAGGAGTTTATAACCATAAACATGATTTGCGGGTTTGAAGCTCTATTCTTGTTGTGATTAACCTCTTGCAGTTGCTCCATGGCTTTAAGCCCCATTGGCGTTGCCGCATTATCAAGTCCCAAAACATTGGCGGCGATATTCATCACAATCGAGCCGAAAGCCGGAGAGTTTTGCGGAACTTCAGGCATAATTTTTCTAAACAGCGGATAAAGAGCTTTAGCCAGCATATCGGTAAGTCCCGACTTTTCGGCAATTTTCATCAGCCCCAACCAAAAACACAAAATTCCGGTAAGGTTGAGTGCAATTTTGAAAGAAGTTTCGGCAGTATCAAACAGCGAATTTATCATCTGCGGCCAAATTTGCCAGTTTCCACAAGCTGAATGAAAAATTGCGGCTAACAGGGATAGAATAAAAAATGCTGCCCAGATAATGTTTAACATTTGCTATCCTCCGTATTTAGTTTCTGGCTCAATTTTATGCTCAAGCAGCCAATCAAAGCTACGGCGATATTCAAAAGCAAAATCAGACTTTTTAAGATTTCTTGATTTTGTGCCACCGCAAAAATAATCACAAAAACAAATCCAGATATTCTTCCGGTATTCAAAAAGCATTCCCGCAAAGTCAAATATTCGGTTCGATAAAGTACCGATACGGATTTTAATTGCGATACTTTATAACTGTTAACATCAACGGCAATCCTTATCACTTGAGTAGCACAGGCAAATATCAGATTATAGACGATAAAAGATAGTTTATCGGTATCAAAAACAAAGTAAGCTGCCGCAGCAACCGTTAACACGGCACATAAACTCAAAACTTTGGCAAAATATTCATACTTACAAAATCTGCCGAAAATAAAGTTGGTTGCAACCGTGCAGACGGCAAAGACGGAAGTAAAAATTCCCAAGTTGAGATTGGTCTTAAACATGTATATAACATATAAGACAATCAAGACATCCAATACATCAAAAATAAATCCCTTCATCATCTCAATCCACAAGGATAGTTTTATTTTATTTTTTCTCATGGCCAAGATAAGCATGGATTTGAAGTTAAAATCTTTTCTGTACGGTTTGGCTTCTCTAAGAAAATAAGAGGGAATTATACCGGCAAAGGCTAAAAGCAATACAAAAGAGGCGGTGGATATATAAGAATCAAGTGAAATAAACCAACCGAATGCCACCGGCATCAAGATTTTTAATAGGTTGTTGATGGCGTTGCGATATCCGTTAAATTTAATCAAAAGATTTCCTTTAGCTTCTTGCGAAGTCATTAGGTTCTGCGGCATATAAAACAGTGCTTTTTCAGCACCTATAACCAATCCCAGCAGCCATATATATTTCACAATGTCCTCTTTTAGGTAAATAATTATCAGTAACGACAAAGAATTAACCAAAAAGCTAAAGCGATAAAACAATAATTTGTTACCGCATTTTATATGCTGTCCCAAAACAACGGCAGTTGAGATTAGGGTAAAATAAGTAACGATATAAAACAACGATACCGGCACGATATTGTTATTGGTTAGGTTTAAGAAATAGGCTACCAAAAAGGTGTTTAAAAACAGCTCTATTATCCAATGCAAAGAATGGATAAGAATAAGCAGCCAAGCATTTTTGCTCAAATCAAGCATTAAAAATCCCTTATGTCAAAAACATAAGGGATTATAAACTTCCAGACTTAAAATTTATTTAAGAATGTTTTTTAAGTTGAGATTTTTTCAAGTTGGTAAGTTTTTCACTGACCATTGCGGTATCTCTGCCGGCTTTTGCCAAGCGGTCGTACATTCTTTCGATTTCTTTTTCAAGATAAGCTTTTTCAATTTCATCATGAAGAGCTTTTTTCTCTTCCCAAGAACCGTTATTTTCAATTTCATTCATGTCGGCAATCAAGTGTTCGACCCAGATTTTTCCCACTTTCTTTTTGATAAAATAGGGCATTTCATAAGCCAATTGTCTGGCATGATAATATGCTTCCTTAAAGCTTTCGCAATCATTGTAGCGCAATTTGAGCAGACGGAATGCAATTTCCAACTCTTCGTTGTTATCAACCACAATGAAGGGAACCGGCTGGGCAAAGCCCGATTTGACCATTTCTTTCAAGTACTCAAGAATATGGTAGAAAAATCCGTTGATGTTGTAGACAATGAAAGGTTTTGTTTTGATAAATCCGTCCTGCATGGCGACGCAATCATACGCCAACTCATCTAAAGTACCAACCCCGCCCGGAGCAAAGACGATAATATCGGCATCAAAAAGTTTCTTTTTGCGGTTTTCAATAGTGTCGGTGAGAACGACATCGGTAACTTTTTCAAGCAGGGCATCTTTTTCGTACAGGTCATAATACTCTTGCGTGGTAATACCGACAATAGGGCTAACCTCGGAATAAAATTCGTCTTTTCTGGTTTCCCACTCGTCCAAAACACCTTTTGCTACAGCCCCCATAATTCCCGAGTTTGAAAATCCGTAGTCAAGGCGGAACCCCATTTTTGCAATAAGTCTGCCCATTTGATAAGATTCTTGAGCATATATCGGATCATCGCCCGAAGAATGTCCGCCGGAAACGCAAACTCTCAAATTTAGTGTTTTCTTTTCGGTATCAGCCATAATTTATAGCTCCTCAATATCGCCTAAGCTTTGCAACCGATAGAATTCGGCAGCAAAATCGGCTAATTTTTGTTGTTCTATAGCATTACGCAATCCTTGCATCAGTCTTTGGTAATATCTGATATTGTGCCATGTCAAAAGCATAACGGCAAGAACTTCGTTACATTTCTGCAAATGATGAATATAAGCACGAGAGTAATTTCTGCACAACGGGCAATCACATCCTTCTTCCAAAGGTCTGGGGTCTTCGCGATGGCGCGCATTACGAATATTGATTGTGCCTCTGGCGGTAAAGGCCTGTGATGTTCTGCCCGAACGTGTCGGCATAACGCAGTCAAACATATCAACCCCACGCAACACGGCACCAACAATATCATCAGGTCTGCCTACTCCCATCAGGTAGCGAGGTTTGTCGTTTGGCAACATTTGCGGGGCATAATCCAAAACCTTAAACATGGTTTCTTGCCCTTCGCCGACGGCCAAACCTCCGATAGCATAACCGTCAAAGCCGATTTCTTTAAGCTTTTCGGCGGAATAAGCTCTCAAATCCTGATAATCACCGCCTTGTTGAATCCCAAATATTCCATAACCGTCTCTGTCAACAAAGGCATCTTTGCTTCTTTTAGCCCAACGCATTGACATCTCAACCGACTTCTTAACTTTGTCATGAGGGGCAGGCAGCTTAACACACTCGTCCATGCACATGGTTATGTTGGAATCAAGTTTATGTTGAATTTTGATAGATTCCTCAGGAGACAGAAAGAATTTTTTCCCATCGACATGAGATGAAAAGGCAACTCCTTCTTCCGATAATTTTCTCAAACCCGAAAGGCTCATTACCTGAAAACCGCCGGAATCCGTAAGGATTGGTTTGTCCCAATTCATAAACTTGTGCAATCCGCCCATTTTTTCAACCAAATCAGCCCCCGGACGCAGCATTAAGTGATAAGTGTTGCCGAGCAAAATTTCTGCTCCTGTTGCTGCCACCGATTCCGGCATCATGGCTTTAACCGTAGCACAAGTGCCTACCGGCATGAAAGCAGGGGTATTAATAATTCCGTGTTTGGTATATAATTTTCCGCGGCGCGATTTCCCGTCGGTTTGCAATATTTCAAATTTAAGAGCCATTACAGAAATCCTTAAAGCAAAATTTAATTTCCCTGATAATGCCTTATAACGGGAATAAAAGCAAGATTATTCTTCTTCGCCCATCGGGTTTGTATCAATGGCATAACCGGTAGCTCTGACGGTTCTGATGTAATCTTCGCCAAATTCATTAAGAGCTCTGCGCAAACGACGAATATGGACATCGACGGTTCGAGATTCGACATAAATATTGGAGCCCCAAACATTTTTAAGTAAAAATTCGCGCGAGAATACTTTCCCCGGAGTTTCCATCAGCATTTTAAGCAGACGAAATTCGGTCGGTCCCAAATGGATGTAATTATCACCGCGGAACACTTTTTTCTCAACCAAATCCATTCTGATATCTTGGAAAACGATTTCTTTTGCGGTTTGCGGTTCCGGAGCTCGTCTGATTTGAGCTTTAACTCTGGCCATAAGCTCAGGAATTGAAAATGGTTTTGTAACATAATCGTCGGCACCGGCGGACAGGCCTTTGACTTTATCTTCTTCTTCGCCTTTTGCCGTAAGCATGATAATCGGAATATCTTTAATGTCGGGTTTTGAACGTATTAATTTGCAAATTTCCACACCTGATATTTCCGGCAGCATCCAATCCAATAAAATTACCGAGGGCATATTTTTTTCAACATCGGCGATGGCTTTGTTGCCGCGGGTTTGTACCACAACATCGTAGCCTTCTTTCTCAAGGTTGTACTTGAGCATTAAGCCCAATGCCTCTTCATCTTCAATGACTAAAATCAAGTGCTTCATAAAACAGCCCTCCGCAATTTAAAACTTTTTCAAAAATTGTAGGGCATAGGAGTTAAAATTATCTTAAGGCTGCAATGTTCTTAGCCATATCTTCGCCAGAAAATACGGCCGTTCCGGCAACCAGCATATCAGCACCGGCAGCAATAGCTTTTGCCGCGGTCATGGGATTTATGCCGCCGTCAACGCTCAAGATAATGTCGCGATGTCCGATAAGACTTCTGATTTTAGCAATTTTCGGCAGCTGATTTTCCATAAATTCTTGTCCGCCAAACCCCGGATTTACGGTCATTACCAGTATTAAGTCGAGTTTATCGAGCAGATATTCCAATACATTTTCCGAAGTCGAAGGGTTAAGCGAAACTCCGGCCTTAAGACCAAGAGCATGAATAGCATCGATTGTCTTGTCCAAATGTGGGCAAACTTCTGCATGTACGGTAATCATGTCCACTCCGGCCAAAGCAAACCATTCTAGCATATCATCAGGGTTTTGCACCATCAAATGAGCATCAAAAGGTAAGTCAGTGTAAGGGCGTAAAGATTTTATAACACAAGGACCAAAAGTAAGGTTAGGCACAAAATTGCCATCCATTACATCTAAGTGTACCATATCGGCACCGGCTTCGTTCAAGCGAAAAATTTCGTCTTTCAGGTTGGCAAAATCAGCGGCCAACAAGCTTGGAGCAATCTTAACCATATAACCTCCCAAATAATAGTCTTTGCACATTACGATAGTAGCATAAGAAGAAAAAAGCACAAAGGCAACCTTAAAAACCAGAATAAATTTATCAGATTGATTTTGCAGTATATTTTTTATGTGGGTAATTATATATTGACATATTTGTTAAAATAGTCCAAAATTTTGACAAAATTAGAATCGGATAGTGATTATAATATATAAAGAGTTTTATCTGTCACCAGAAGCATTTATAAACAGCAGACCATAATCACTTTTCCAAATAAACTCCAGCGGTCTGCCCATAAATCGCCGGAAACAGATAAATAGGAAGCCCCGCTTTTAAAGGCGGGGCTTATCCTTTAGTCTTGAATGTATCTCCGTTCAAAACGTTTATTTTTTCCGAGTCGCGACATAATTTCATAAGATATTGTGCCCGCATCGCGTGCTACATCGTCTAAAGTGTAGAAATCATCGGCAATGCTGACCAAATCACCGGCTTTAATCTCCGGCACATTAGTCACATCACAAATTGTATTATCCATTGAAACACGACCGATTATACGGGCTTCGTGTATTTTACCGTCGTTTAAGAATATTTTTCCGACATTAGACAACGAACGCGGCAACCCATCGCCGTAACCTATTGATACGATGGCAATTTTTCTTTCCGAACCGGCTCTATAGGTTGCTGAATATCCCACAAAGTCACCTTTGTGCAAATTTGTTACTTGCAAGACCGGAGCCAAAACTCGTACCACATTTTTCATCTGATTTTGACGGTAAGGAGCAGTATTAATGCCATAGACCGCAGCACCGAGTCGCACCATATTTTGATGAAATTTTTCGCCCAAGAAAACACCGTCTGACGCCGATAGGCTTGCCGGAGTATTGGGGAAGAATGTTTGTTTAATTCTCTCAAAATTTTCAATTTGTTTAGCGTTCATGAAGTGATCTTTTTCATCTCCGCACGCCAAATGCGACATTACAAGAGAAAATTCGGCAAATTTATCTTTAGGCAAAGCTTTGAGATCATCTTCGCGAAAGCCCAGACGATTAAGTCCGGTTTCTACCTGAATGGCGACTTTGCGATTATCCGGTTTGTTTGATTCCCAGTATTCGAGCACTTCCGGCGATGAAATAACCGGTATTATGTTTTTTTGCTGTCTAAAAATCTCAATCGAATCAGCCCCGACACCTTGCAAAATATAGAATGTTGCATCGGGGTGGGTCGCAGCGATTTCTTTAACTTCAACGGCGTGAGCAGCAAAAAAATTGCGGCAGTTTGCTTTTTCGTAAAGCAATTTAGCCACGATTTGAGCACCCAAACCGTAAGAATCATCTTTTATAACGGCAGCTGGAATGGCATTTTTTGCCAAATTGGCCAGCATTTTGTAGTTATCCAAGAGATTATTAAGATTTATTTCCAAAATTGGTCTTGTCAAAATATTCATAATTTCCTACTATCAGTTTCCAAATAAACAATCATCAAAAGTGCCATGCAGTTTACCGATTCACACATCCATTTGCAAGATTATAAGACAAAAGATGCTCAACAAAATATTTTTTGTTTGCAACAACTTGGTTTTATCAAGGTCGCTTCGATGTGTGCTGAGTTTACGAGCTGGGATAAGGTTGCGGAATATGCCGAAAATTACCCCGATTTTGTAGTGCCGGCCTTTGGGTTGCATCCATGGTATATCAGTGAGGCACCGGAAAATTGGCTTTCCGTTTTGGAAGAAAAATTACAAAAATTTTCTCACGCGGCAATTGGCGAGTGCGGACTTGATTTTCTTAAAAGCAAAGAAGATAAAGACAAACAAGAAGAAGTATTTATAACGCAAACAGAATTAAGCAAAAAGTACAATCGCCCCTTAAATATCCATCTGTTAAAAGCCGAAGAAAAAATGTCGGCACTAATGCCTAAAATGCCCGCAAGGTTCGTTTTGCACTCTTTTTCCGGCAGTATAAATTTTTTGCACAGAGCACTAGATTTTGGAGCTTATATATCAATATCGGCTGCTATTTTGCGTCGCAAAGAAAGTGAGAAAATTATTCGCTATATTCCTTTAGAGCGGTTGCTCTTGGAAAGTGACGGACCTTACCTTTCAGATTATAATACAATTCCCGAATTTGCCAAATCGATTGCCGCAGTTAGGGGCGAAGATGTTGCCGAGATGGTTTTGAGGGTTAACAATAATTTTATGGAGTTTTATGGTGTCAAATAAAAGATTTATGCGAACGGAGATGTTGCTCGGAAAAGAAGCTATGCAAAATTTGCAGTCTTCGACCGTGATGATTGTGGGGCTTGGAGCCGTAGGCGGCTATGTAACCGAAGCATTGGCTCGTTCTGGGGTCGGCCAATTTATTTTGGCCGATTTTGATGAATTTGAAGAAAGCAACATCAATCGGCAAATTTTGGCACTGTCCTCAACCATTGGTCAAAAAAAGACTATTGTCGCCGCTCAAAGAATTAAAGAAATTAACCCTGATGCCAAGGTTGAAATTAAAGATATTTTTGTAAACAAAGACACTTTGCCCGAGCTTTTATCTTGCAAAGCAGATTATGTTATTGATGCCATAGATGCTCTCAACCCCAAATGCGATTTGATGGAGGCCTTGCATATGGCTGATATTCCGTTTATCTCTTCCATGGGAGCTGCTCTAAAAACCGACCCGTCCAAAATAAAAACCGGATTTTTAAGCAACAGTAAGAATTGCTCTTTGGCCAAATTCATTCGTAAAAGATTGCGCAAACGCGGAATTGATATCAGCAAAATAATATGTGTTTTTTCCGAAGAGGCCGTAAACTTACCTGACACAGCTTTAGCTCTTCCCGAAGATGAGGCCAAACAAGGTCGTACACGCCACACCTTAGGTTCGTTACCGACCATTACGGCAATCTTTGGATTAACAATAGCCAATTATGTGATATTAAAGCTTTCATCTGTTAAAAAATAAAGGATTTTAACTTGTTTTTAAGCTAAATGCTTGTACAATTAAACCATTAAAAAGTTTTTTGAGGCTGCAAAACAATGAAAATGATAAAACCTATAGTTAATATTTCCAAGATAACCGAGCTGTATGATAGCTATGTATTTGGATTTAACGGGGTTCTTTATGATGGGCAAAATATATATCCGGAGGCCGCAGAGTGCTTAAAAAAGCTAGCTCTGCTCGGCAAAAAAATCATCATTGTCAGCAATACCTCAAAAAGAGTTGCCGAAGTAGTTTCTATATTACAACAAGGTGGCATAAACATAAGAACCTTGCACAATGTTATTACGGCAGGTGAGATATTGCACTACAAATTAAAATATGGTGCCGCAGAATATGCCGCTATTGGTAATGAATACTATCAGATCGGTTCTCAAAAAGATAACAGTGTTTTTTCCGGACTTGAATTTTATTCGGTTTCGTCAATAGAAAGAGCACACTTTTTGTACATGAGCGGAGTTGCATCATCGGAAGAACTTTTGGATAGCTATCGTCCGCAATTAGAGCAGGCGGTGAATTTCGGTTTACCTTTTGTTTGTGCCGGCAACGATACATCATGCTTTATTAATGGCAAATTGGGATTGGCATCAGGAGCCTTTGCTGAGGCTTATGCCATCTTGGGCGGAAGCATAATTACTTTAGGCAAACCTGATGTAAAGTTTATGCAATATGCTATAGAAGGTATCAGCGATACATCAAAAGTTCTTGTTGTTGGAGATAATATAGCCACAGATATTAAGACGGCCTCATTAATGGGAATTGACAGTATGCTTATATCTAAAGGTCGCCATGTTAACTATCTGGGGGAGGGGTATATTCCTGATGTAGCCAAGACCAGAGAATTGTCCAACAGTTATGATGTTTCGCCAAGCTATGTAATATCTGCACTGAGGTGGTAACATATGCAGCGTAAATATAAATTTTTGATAGCATTGGGATGTTTCATATTCCTTTTTTGGTTTTTATCAGTACCAATGAGCAGTATGGTAATTTCTCGTCCCTATGCCAAAGCTCCGACTTCAGAACACACAATAGATGTCGATGAACTAAATGCTTTTTTGACGTTGTGGTCACAGATTATGCAAGGACCTCTCAAAAATCATATCAATCAGGTTTCTCTCAACTCTACCAGCCAATACCCTAGCGAAATAGTTAAATGGTTGGAAATCCAAAACTGGAATGTTGAAAGATTTTTTTATGATGAGCAGAGAATAAGAGAAATTTTGTCCTGTATAACCTTAAAAAACAATATGGAAGGTAACAAAAATCTTTCCAGACTAAGCGGTACTAAAATGAAAAAAGTAATAAGTAACCAACGAGAAGAACTTAAGAACTGTAGGTACCCGCAAGAAGAATTATCATTAATAAAAGATAATATGTATACGATTACCGAAGTCTTATCAGGTAAGGCAATATTATCAAAATAAATATAGGAGAAGCAAATATGGCCACGGTAACAGAAAGCAAATTTTCAGATGTTTATATATCGGCAGCAGACCATAAAGCCTATATTCAAGACAAACGCACCTTAAATGCATTGATGGAATTTGAAGCAGATGATTTCGAGCAATTTTTTAAGGTCGTAGAAGATGGTTATGATGGCAGCAATCCTAGTTATTCCATTATTTATGACAAAATTTATTACCGCATAGAGCGCAGTGAAGCTATTTCAGGCATTCAGTATTGCGCTCGTAAAATGCCGTCCTCAGTTCCGTCAATAAGGGTATTAGGGTATCCTGCGGAGCTTATAAATTTCCTACTAATGTTGCGTCGTTCAACCGGACTTATTTTGTGTGCCGGCCCTACGGGTTCCGGAAAGACTACATTGGTATCAAGTTTGTTGAAAGAGTTTTTAGTCAAAGAGGGTGGTTTTGCCTATACAATTGAAGATCCGACCGAGCAACCGTTAGATGGTGTATATCAAGTTGAAACCGGTGGACTTGGCGTCTGCAAACAAACCACTCCGATTAGAGGAGACTGGGGTGAAAGCCTGAAATCGGCACTACGTTCAAAGCCCAGATATATTTTGGTTGGAGAAATCAGAACCCCCGATGGAGCCAGTGAAGTTTTGCGCGCAGCCACCTCAGGACACCTTGTCTTTTCAACCATTCACGCCAACAACATTACCGATGCCATTAACTCGGTAGTAAAATATGCCTCTGCAGGAGATATGAGTGAAGATTTAGCTTACGATTTGTTCTCCCGCGGAATATTGGGAATTATACACCAAACTTTGGTAGGTAAAGGCATAAAGAAGCCGCAAATAAGCTTTTTGTTTGCTAATCCGGATACTTCAAAAGGCGACCAAATCCGCGGTATTATCAAGAGTGGTAAATTGAACTTAAATACCTCAATAGAAACGCAAATGATAAGAATGGCTCGAGGCTTAAATTTATTCCCTGAGAATGACTAAACACTAGAGCTCGTCAGCCAGCATTTGTATTTCCAGCCATTGGTCTTCTTTGGCTGACTTTTCCTCTTGTTTTTCAGACAATGATTTAGAATACTTATCAAAGGCTTCAGGATCATTTTGATACAAGTTAGGATTAGACAGAGCTGCAACAATGTTTTTAATTTCTGCTTCGAGTTGGCTTATTTCATCAGGTAACACTTCCAGTAAGCGCTTTTGATTATAGCTCAACTTTTTTTGTTTTTGCGAGGTTTGTTTTTCTTGCGGGGCTATCTTTTCCGTCGGTTGTTTGTTCTTAGTTTTATCACCGGACGGTGTTTCTTTTATTTTTTCGATAATTTCGCTGTAACTTCCGGCATTTTCAAAAGCCGAACCATCGCCCTTAAGATAAATAACCGAGGTAACAATTCTATCTAAAAAATCGCGGTCATGGCTGACGACTAGCACTGTTCCGTTATATTCATCCAAGACTTCTTGCAACAAGTCTATTGTATCCATGTCCAAATCATTTGTCGGTTCATCCAAGACCAAAAAATTTGAAGGCATAGCCAAAGTTTTGGCAAGCATAAGGCGATTTTTTTCACCACCGGACAGAGCTGCAACAGGGCATTGTGCTTGCGAGGGTTTAAATAAGAAGTCCTTAAGATAAGCCACCACATGACGCCAATGTCCTTGCACCATAATGTGGTCGCCTTTGTCGCATAGGGTTTGCCACAGAGTTTTCTTTGGGTCTAAGGTGATTCGCTTTTGGTCAAAATAAGCTTCTTCCAAGTTTTTACCAATACGGACCGAACCGCTATCAGGCTCCAGTCGTTTGGTAAGCATTTTAATCAAAGTTGTTTTTCCGGCACCGTTAGGTCCGACAATTCCGATTTTATTGCCTCTGATAATACGAGTCGAAAAGTCTTTTATTATATCTCGGTTATTAAAGCTTTTTGAGATGTGTTTGGCCTCAATAACCAGTTTCGAACGAAAATCACCTTCATCTATATTAAGGTTTATACTGCCGATTTGCTTAATTTGCTCTCTTCTTTCTCGTCTTAATTCAATAAGTCGACGCAATCGACCCATATTTCTGCGTCGTCTTGCCGTAACACCTTTGTGTAGCCATTCTGTTTCTTCGGCAATTTTTTTATTAAGATTATTTTGTTCGATAATTTCTTGATTGATTATCTGTTCTTGCCATTCTTCAAAGTTAGCAAAACCTTTGTTGTTCATATGCATTTTGCCTCTATCGAGCCAAAAAGTATTTTTTGAAGTGTGGTTAAGAAACATGCGGTCGTGAGATATTATAACAACGGCGCCCCTAAAATCGGCAATTATTTTTTCCAATTTTTCGATGGCCGAAATATCCAAGTGGTTTGTAGGTTCATCAAGGAGCAAGATATCCGGAGAATTAATTAAAGCTCTTGCTAAAGCTGTTTTGCGGCATTCTCCGCCTGAGGCTTTGCAAGGGTCTATCGATAAATCAATATCCAGATTATCTGCCCAGATATCAGCTAAATATGCAGAATTAGTACCCTTGTCGGGCAAGGCATCAAGCAAAGCATCTCTGAGAGAAGCATAATTGGATAGATCAGGTTCTTGAGGCATATAAGCTATTTTAATTCCCGGTTGGACAAATATCTCCCCATCATCAGGTTCAATTACACCGGCAATAATTTTTAACAAGGTTGACTTCCCCGATCCGTTTCTTCCGACCAAACAAATTTTGTCGCCTTTATTCATAAAGAGCTCCACATCGGAAAACAGTTGGTTGTCGCCGAATGCCAATTTAACATTTTTCATTGTATAGATAGGTGGTTCGCTCATATTTCCTCACAGCTTATATCTCTGTTACGCAAAGGGTTTTATATTAATTATGCACAATATGCAAATAGATATTTACTTTTTTTTAATAAATAAATATCTTTTAAGCATAATCAGGCAGAAAGCAGGGAGAATTAGATGCCTTTAAAGATAGAACTCAAACCCCGTGAGAGTATTATAATAGGGGACGCAATAATAACCAATGACAATGACCGTATAAGATTTTACATAGACGGTAATGTTCCTATTTTGCGCGAGAAGTTTATTTTACGGGAAAAAGATGCCAACACACCTGCCCGCAGAGTCTATTTTATTGTTCAGCAGATGTACTTATCCAGAGGTGGTAAACAGTTGCAGCAGATGTTCATCGATTATATAAGAGATCTTCAAACGGCAGCTCCAAGCCTCAGACCTTACATTGCTCCAATAGCCGAAGCAATGATAGTGAGTGACTACTATGCTGCTATAAAAGATGCCGCTAAATTGATTGAACAAGAAGATAAGTTGTTCGGTAACACACTAAAAGGAAAATAGCCGTAAGCACAAAAGGAGATACTAATATGGCTCACACGATAACCCTAACAGACAGTATGCGCTCTAACCTGGCGTCATTGAAATCTATTCAAGGCCAGATGGATGCTACGCAAGAAAGATTGTCTACCGGAAAGAAGGTGAATTCTGCAATAGACAATGCATCAAGCTTCTATCAGTCAAGAGCTTTGACTAACAGAGCTGGTGACTTGGATGCCCTTCTCGACAGTATGGGACAAGGTATTCAAACTATTCAAGCCGCTAATGAAGGTATAGAAGCAGTTACCTCTTATGTAGAACAATTAAAGTCTGTGGCCGAGTCGGCTTACGCATTGGACCCGACTTCAGCAACCTATGCCGATCAGATTGCAAGTTATGAGGAACAGTTCAATCGCATACAAGAAGAAATCACCAAATTGGTAAATGATGCATCTTACCAAGGTATCAACTTGCTAAAGGGCGGGAGATTAATGGTAACCTTTAATGAAACCCGTTCTAACAAATTTGAAATTTTGGGTGACGATATATTAACCGAGATGGATATTCAAGGCGTAGACACTTGGGCTTTGGAAGAAACTACGCAGCTCACCGAAGATAAAACCACCGAAGAGATAGAGCTAAAAGATGATGCTGGGGCGGGTAATGAAGGTACAGTGCCGGAAGGATCGGTAATCTATACTAATGATGGTGGCACCACAACCTTTGTTAAAAATGGTGATGTATACTACGAATTACAAGGTGATGGTACGGCAGATCGCAATGATGCTCCAGGTGGAACGATGGTTGTACACAGAGTTCCGGTAGAGAGCTATGGCGCTTCTATTGATGCTACAATCAACTCAATTGCCGAAGCTACTGATTATTTGCGTTCATATGCAACTGAGCTTGGTAACAACTATGCCATCATTCAAACTCGCCAGAACTTTACTGATGCATTGATTGATGTATTAGAGACCGGTTCAGATAACTTAGTACTTGCCGACATGAACGAAGAGTCGGCCAACTACTTGGCATTGCAGACCAGACAGCAATTGGCTATTAATTCACTGTCGCTGGCTTCGCAATCAGCCCAATCAATATTAAGCCTGTTCCAATAATTTTACGGAACATGGTATCTCCCAGAAAAAAGACACCCCTTGCGGATGTCTTTTTTTTGTGGTACACTAACAAAGTAACCGAATATTAATAAATGGTGCGTAGTATTGTGTAGGATTTAAAGTATTTTAAATCCGGTATATTAACAAATGGAGAAGAACCATGGCAAATACAATTACACTAACATCAAGCATGAGATCTAATCTTGCCTCTTTGAAGTCCATTCAAAGCCAAATGGATATGACACAAGAAAGATTATCTACCGGTAAGAAAGTGAACTCAGCTATCGATAATGCATCAAGCTATTATCAATCAAGAGCATTAACCAACCGTGCCGGTGACTTGGAGTCACTGTTGGACAGCATGGGACAAGGAATTCAAACAATTGAAGCAGCTAACGAAGGTTTGGAAGCTGTAACCTCATTTGTTGAACAATTGAAATCAGTTGCCGAGTCTGCCTATGCATTGGATCCGGCCTCAAACAACTATGGTGAGCAAATTAAAAGCTACCAAGAGCAGTTTGCAAAGATCCAAGGCGAAATCACCAAATTGGTATCTGATGCATCATATCAAGGTATTAACTTGTTAAAAGGCGGTAAGTTAACCGTAACCTTCAACGAGTCGCGTTCAAACAAATTTGATATTCAAGGTGATGATATTATTACCGAAATGAATATTAGCGGTGTTGTTGGCTGGACAGCTGTAGATACAGGCCAAGTTAAAACCGTTAACAAGGTAACAGATACAGAATATACATTAGGCGGTGGTGGCGGAACTATCGCTGCCGGTGCTCAAATTTATTTGCTAGACCCTGATGGTCAAGGTGCCGATGTAGAAGTTATTAAAGGTGAAGATGGTAAATGGTATCAAGCTCAGGCTTCTGGTACCCTGCAAACTCCTCATGCCGGAACAACTCCTGAAGTTGCTACTGAAGAAGTCGCTGTTGAGAGCTATGCTGCCTCGATTGATGCCACCATCACCGAGATAGCAAAAGCTACCGACTACTTGCGTTCATATGCCACCGAATTAGGTAACAACTACTCAATCATCGAAACTCGTCAAAACTTTACCGAGGCTTTGATTGATGTATTAGAAACCGGTTCGGATAACTTGGTACTTGCCGATATGAACGAAAGCCAACTACTTGGCATTGCAGACCAGACAGCAATTGGCTATTAATTCACTGTCATTGGCTTCGCAATCAGCCCAGTCGGTATTGAGCTTGTTCTAATAGAGCCAAAATATGACAAAAGAAGCAATCTTCGGATTGCTTCTTTTTTTTTTACAAAAATTAATAAGAGTAACCGAAAATTAATATATTGTGAGCTAAAATCACAACTGCCTAAAGAAATTTAGGGAATAGTATTAATATGAGGAGAAATAGAAAATGGCTCAAACAATTACTTTGACATCAAGTATGCGTGCTAATCTTTCGTCACTAAAATCCATTCAAAGTCAAATGGATACCACGCAGGAAAGACTTTCCACAGGTAAAAAAGTAAATTCAGCTATCGACAATGCCTCAAGTTTCTACCAAGCCCGTTCATTAACGAATCGAGCCGGTGACTTGGAGTCATTATTAGATAGTATGGGACAAGGAATTCAAACCATTGAAGCCGCCAACGAAGGTATTGAAGCGGTTACTTCCTTTGTCGAACAACTAAAATCTGTTGCCGAATCGGCATATTCACTAGATCCGACTACAGCCAACTATGCAGAACAAATTAAGAGTTATCAAGAGCAGTTTGCAAAGATCCAAGGCGAAATTACCAAATTGGTATCAGATGCTTCCTATCAAGGTATCAACTTGTTAAAAGGCGGTAAGTTAACGGTAACCTTCAACGAATCTCGTTCCAACAAGTTCGATATTCAAGGTGATGATATTATTACCGAGATGAATATTCAAGGCTCCGATACATGGCAAAAGGTTGCCAATGGAACAACCGTCACAGCTACTACGACTCAAGAAATATCTTTAAAGGATGATGCAGGTGCGGATGATGAAGGAAAGGTTGCAATCGGCTCAACTATCTACACCAATGATGATGGTACAACTACATTTGTAAAAACTGCCGATGGTAAATACTATGAGTTACAAGGAGACGGCACGGCAGACCGCGTTGATAGTCCAGGAGGTGACATGGTAGAACATAAAATTCCGGTAGAAAGTTATGCCGCATCTATTGATACGACCATAACCGAAATAGCAAAAGCAACAGATTATTTGCGTTCATATGCGACAGAACTTGGTAACAACTACTCAATCATTGAAACTCGTCAAAACTTTACCGAGGCTTTGATTGATGTATTAGAAACCGGTTCG
>CASFRM010000019.1 GCA_949297185.1 uncultured Pseudomonadota bacterium | reverse complement strand
CGCTGCTGGATCTGTCGGAGCCTGATAACCAGTTAATCTACAATCGTCATCAGTGTATTTATAATTTGATGGGCAAGAACATTTGTAGCATAAGGTTCCATCGAAAAGCTTATATGTTGTACAATCCGCGTTTTTGGTTTTGCCATAGTCATTTACATCGACATACCCATAAGTAGCGCATGTCGCACCTGTAGACACAGTTTTTAATTTATTTTCTTGATATTCATGAATAGGTATAACCTTTGCATCTGCAACAAATGCAAAAAATGATATTCCGGCAGATAATATAATGCTTAAACTGGTTGATTTTGACATAGCGCACCTCGCATTTTGCAGTAATATATCTTAGATATTATATTAACATTTTAGCTCGTTTTAAGCAATTTATTTAACTGTTACCACAAAAATCTTAACAATTCCGTAACATAGGTTAATTTATCACGTACCAGCGTATATCTTATTGATTTTGAACGAAATTATCATTCCAAATATCTTTTAGTGAATTTGGACTTAGTGCTGATAACGGATTTATGCTTATATCAGGATTATCTATATTGCCTTTAATTGTGTAATTTACCGCAAAAACAGTACCGTCTCTGCCGCTTAATAAATTTCCTACCAACGGTATTTTGCCGATAAAGCTGTTTAGGCCATATGCCGGTGCTATCATGCCGTTAAACGACAGAAGTTCAGTGTCGCCATTATATTTACCACTGCCAGATATTCCTATAACATTGCCGAATGCTTTGGCGCCATTTAGCTTAAATTCCGAGTCGTTATATTCAAACGGAGCATCAAAATGCGTAAAAGCAATTCCTTCCCCAGATAACATATCGACCATGCCGCTTAGTGAAGACAAAGTGAGCAATTTAGCAAAAATGTTGGTCTTAACCAGATTAAAATCTCTGGCTTTTATATGCCCTACAAATCGTTTGTCTGTTCCTCGTTTGGCATTGATACTCAAATTTCCGCCTCTGACATAGTCATATAAATGCAAAAATCTCAATGCCGAACCTGCATCATTACTGCTTATGCTCAGTAAATACTCTCCATTAGGGCGGGAATTATAATCTAATTTGAGCTGCGAAGGCTTTTGTTCTTTAGTCACGCGCCGACTAAAATTGCCGACTAAATGCATGTCATCAACGCCTATACCTTTTTTCAATTTGGCAGAACCGGCAAAATTATTTATTCCGATGTCTTTTCCGGTCCATAATTTATCAACGGCTATGTTAATATTGGTATTTGGAACATTTTCTTCCCAATCATCGTCACTTTTTTGGGGTACAGCCTGTGTGAGTTGACTTTTATCTTGTTCGTCATCCTTATCCTCGGCAAAAAATTCCGATAAATCATAAGATGAACCGGATACTATTACCTTGATTTGCTCTTGCGGAGTATACGAAAAATCTATCTTGGCCTTGGCATTGGTTTTTGGACCCTTAATGTCGCCTATATCTATGGTTTTTACCCGTCCTTGAGTATCAAACCCTACCTGCCCGCTGATTTTGAAATCAGGTTTTGATAAACTAAATTTGGGAATCGAAACTACTTT
Source organism: uncultured Pseudomonadota bacterium (assembly GCA_949297185.1). GTDB lineage: Bacteria > Pseudomonadota > Alphaproteobacteria > RF32 > CAG-239 > CAZU01. Next base: position 30,226 of record CASFRM010000019.1, on the reverse strand, counting down.
TTCTCCTTTTATATCAAGTTGTGCCGTTATTTCTCCTACGGTTCCAGTTTCTTTCTTATAACCTAAGAATGAGTAATCAATCTCGGTATCGCGCAAATTACCATGTACATCGGCTATGGTTTTATCATTGGGGTACATTGTTATTACTGCTTTTGCAGGTATTGAGCCTGTTATATATGGAACGGATAATGATTTAACATCAAGTCCTAATTTTTCTTTAAAACTATTGTCAAAGTTGAATCCTATATTGTATTTTCTTAAGTATTCGGCCGAAGTAAAGTTTTCTTGCCATTCAAAACTAAGCGGCAATCCCTCTACATTGGCAACTCCTGAAAGCAGCATATGTTGGTTATCTAACTCAAGGTTTAGAGATTTTGCCTCTATGCTTTTACCCTTGATTATATCTTTCATGGCAACATCTTGTAAAACGGCACTGACTTTTACATTTACTTCTTCGGGCTGTAAATCTTCTTTAAGTTCAAAGTCCATGCTCAAATCTGCAATTGCACTACCCTTTACCATTTCGGGCTTTAGACCTATACTGCTGGGGTATTTTAGCGGCTCATGGTCGATAAGGCGCAAAATATCACTTATGCTGCCTATACCGCTCAACTGCAATTTTAGGAAATTATCTTCGGCGTCCAAATCGTATAAATCAATGTATCCTTTGTTTAGTATAACATCGGCCGATTTGGCTTTATCTGCCTCAATTATGATATTGTTTTCACTGAAGGTTGCCTTACCATATATATCAGTAACTTTGGGCATTTCGTTTAAGTACAAAAGCGTGCCGCCTTCAATATATGCCGTTCCTTTGAGTTTATTAAAACTTACTTCTTTGCTTTTTTTATCGTAGGCAAAGCCGAAGGTAAAATCTCCGTTTTTAATCTTACCGTCAAACAGGCTTTCTTTACACCATTTCCATGCTTTATCACCAAAATATTTGGGCCAATAAACCGTTAGCTTATCGGTTTCTAAAACCGGAACCTTGGCGGTGATATCAATGGACATGTCTTTTAACGAGGAATGAAGCAAATATTCTTTAAGTCCTTTGATTTCCAAGCCCAGACTAGCTTTCTGACCATCCAAGTTTAATCCGGCATCGCTTATTTTTACACTTTCTAAATTTCCGCCGATTTGCCCTTCCAAAATTAATCCGGATATATTGTAATCATAACTTTCGTCCGAAGAAAACTTGATTACTCCCTTCTCGCCCTTAAAATCAAAATTAATGTAATCGATTATTTTTTCACTGTTAGCCAATATATTTTCTCGATATTTACTTAAGTTTTGCAGGTTTAACTCCGTACTCAATTCACCGTGTAAGGGCACTTTTATATTGTAAAAGCCTTGCGTCGATGTGGCCGGTGTAAGTAATTCTAACAAATCTGCCGGAATTAAATCGGAAAAATAAAATTTCATTGCTGCTTTGTTATCTGAGTAATCATAGCTGACAGATAACCCTAATGACGAAGTGCTATCGTTAAACGGCATCAATGCGTTGATTTCTGTGGTTAATTCACTAAAACCACGGTCAAAACTATAGTTTACATCGCTAAACTGCCATTTTTTGCCTAAATCTACTTCCAAAAGCTCAACATCGGCTCTGGTTATCTCGATGGAATTTATATAACTTTCGGGATAAACATTGTCCTCGGAATTGAAGTGTTCCCAAAAATTTTCGGCTTGTTCAAAATAGTATTTCAATTTTTGTCGGCTTATTTCTTCATTGTCTTGTTTCTTATCTTTTTTAAGCCCATATTTGCTAAATATAAGTATTTTTGGTTGTTCGACTTCGATAGTCGATGGAGCAATAATACCTCGTAATAATGCCTTTATGCTAAATGAAAGAGCAACTTTGGGAGCGGTTATGGTAATTGCCCCTTCTTTTTTATAGGTTACATTACCGGCGATAATACGCAGAGGTTGTACCGAGCGAACCAATTCCAAATTTACGCCGTCCAATGTAACCTGATAATCGGTATCATCGTGGTTTAGAGCCTTAATAATATATGGCTTTAGAAATGGCAAACTAATCGACCCGCGGTATAACTGCCAAATAAACAAAAGCAGGCATACCAGCAAAATAACGCCGATAAAATCCGTAATCTTGTGTATTTTATAACTGCGACTACTTAGCTTTTTCATTTTGTTCCAACCATTGTAAAATATCTTGATAATTTCTGAAATCATACAAATCCGAATGGCCTGCTCCGTCATAAATTATCAATTTTTTGGACCCTGTAGCACCGTCAAACAATGTTTTAGCTCTTTCAACAGGTACTACCTTGTCTTTTTCGGCTCCCATAACCAAGACCGGAATATCAATATCTTTAATTTTTACCGAATTGTCATATCGGTCTTTAACTATTAAATCGAACGGAAATACCGGCCAAAATCTTTGCTTAACCACATTGATTACACTGTCAAACGGAACTTCCAACACCAATGATGCAAATTTATCCTGCTTTCCTTTTTCATAGACGGTATTGACCGCGGTATAACTGCCCAGAGACATTCCGTAAATAATCATATCGGAATTTTTGTACCCCAGAGAATTAAGATAATCTATTGCGGCGATTGAATCTGAAGCCAGATTATCTTCGCTTAACTTGCCTTCAATACCGCCAAAGCCGCGATATTCACCGATAAAAACGCCGTAACCCTTCTCTGTAAAAGGAATGAGCTTATTATAGAAAGCTCCGATATTATGAGAATTGCCGTGAAAATATACTACTATTTTATGACCGGCCTTAGGTCTCACAAACCAACCGTATAATTGAGTTCCGTCAGACGAGGTATAGGTAACTTCTTCGGCCTTAAACCCGTTGTTTTGAGCTTGGGTTAAATCAGGAGTGCTCGTATCGGGTGCATAAAAATAATACTGCGGCAAAAAATACACCGAGCAACAAAACAGCAAATAACACAATAATGCAATCTCTCCTGCCCGACGAAGGTATTTGTTAAGCATTATTGCCTCCTAACTTGTCGGCCAATGCCGCCGATAAAAATAAATCTATTTCTCCGTCCAGGACGGCTTTGGTATCCGAGGTTTCGGCTTCGGTACGCAAGTCTTTTACCATTTTATATGGCTGCAAAACATAAGAGCGAATTTGATATCCCCATCCGTTATCACCTTGGTTGTCTCGTTGCTCTTGGGCCTTATCTTCTCTTTTTTTGATTTCTATCTCATATAACCTAGCCTTGAGCATTTTCCATGCAGCTTCTCTGTTCTGAAACTGAGATCTTTGGTTTTGACACTGTACGACTATACCTGTAGGAATATGGGTAATTCTTACGGCAGAATCGGTTTTGTTAATATGCTGTCCGCCTGCTCCCGATGCTCTGTATGTATCAACGCGGCAATCGGCCTCATTTATGTTAATTTCTATATTATCATCAATAACAGGATAAACGCCTACCGAAGCAAAGCTGGTATGGCGGCGGGCATTACTGTCAAACGGTGATATTCTGACCAACCTATGAACTCCGGTTTCCGATTTTAGCCAACCATAGGCATTGTGTCCGCTGATTTTAATGGTAGCCGACTTGATTCCGGCAACATCACCTTCGGTTTCTTCTACATATTCAACTTTGTAACCATGTTTGTCGGCCCAACGCGAATACATTCTTAAAAGCATCTCTGCCCAATCTTGAGCCTCGGTTCCGCCCGAACCTGAATGAACTTCTAAGAAAGCATCGTTGCTGTCTGCCTCTCCTGATAACAGAGCTTCTAACTCGGCGTGTCTGACCTGCTCTGACAAATCAGTAAACTGCTGCATTATCTCATTTAATGAAGATTCATCGTTATCGGCTTCTGCAATTTCTGCCAACTCGTACAAGTCATTGAAAGAGGAACTCATTTTATCGAAATTGTCCAGTCCGGTCTCCAATGCATTCTTTTCGCTCATTAATTTTTGAGCTTTTGCGGCATCATTCCAAAGTGAGGCATCTGCAGTTAAACTTTCTAATTCCGATAATCTCAGGCGAGAATTATCATAGTCAAAGAGACCTCCTGAGCAATTTTAGCGATTGCTCTATGTTTTGACTGATTTCATAAATGTCGGCACGCATTCTGTTATTCTCCTTAATACTCTGCTCCTAGTTGTAACTCATCTTCACTGTTGTTTTCATAAGTTATAACCGGTGCTACGGCCTCTTCATTGTTTTCTGTAATTTCCGCCGCGTTTTCATTGGTTTCTGCATTATCTTTTTTCTCGCTGACGACCTTTTGAGCCACCCTACGCTGAGCTGCCTCAGGCTTTAGAGCTTCCCAGATTACCGAGGTGTCGCTGGGGGTGGCCGGTTTTCCGGTATCGTGATTTATTCTAACCAGTTTAATTCCGCTCGGAATACGGAAAGGTATATCTGCCTGACCGGCAAGAGCTTCTTTCATAAAATCATAGAATATCGGCAAAGCAGCTGCTGCTCCGGTTTCATATCGACCTAATGAACGTGGTTGGTCAAATCCGACATAAACAGCCACTACCAAATCAGGCGAAAAGCCGACAAACCAAGCATCTTGGTTTTTATTGGTTGTTCCGGTCTTTCCGGCTAAGTGTTTACCGATTGAACGCAATCTGCCACCGGTACCATATTGAACTACACCTTCTAATATACTAACCATTTGGTATGCACTCAATGGGTCGATTATTTGCTCTCTTTCATCTTTGAGCTGCGGAACAGGCTGATTTTCCCAAGATGCGACATTGCACTCCTCACATTCTCTGGTATCGTGCTTGTATATAGTATAGCCTTCTCGATCTTGAATTCTTTCTATCAAATACGGAGATATTTTTTTACCGCCGTTGACAAACTCGCCGTAAGCCGAAGCCATGCTGATGAGCTTGGTTTCTCCGGCACCTAATGACATTGATAAAAGCTCGGGCAAATTATCATTTACCCCCATCTTTTTGGCATATTCGGCAACTTTATCCATTCCTACACTTTGAGCCAAACGAACGGTCATTAAGTTTCTGGACTTTTCTATTCCTTGACGCAAAGTCATTAAACCATAAAACTTTTTAGAATAGTTTACCGGTTTCCATACCGGTTGGCCGGGGCCTTGATCCAAAACAAACGGAGCATCCAAAATCAAATCTGTCGGTTCAAAGCCGTTTTCCAGTGCTGCTAAATAAACTATCGGCTTAAAAGACGAACCAGTTTGACGATTGGCCTGAGTTGCTCTGTTATACTGGGATTTTTGGAAAGAATAACCGCCAACCATGGCCAATATCTTTCCGGTATGAGGATCCAAGGCGATCATTGCACCTTCGACATTGGGAATCTGACGCAGATTGTATGAATTTTCGCTCAATTTATGCCTTTTTATTTCCGCTTCAGTTGCTTTTTCAACCAATATTACATCACCACTACTTAAGACATCGGATACTTTTTGCGGTTGACCTCCGACCGATTGATTTCTTAAGGTCTTGCGCGCCCATGAGATAAGTGACAGCGGTATCTCGCCTAAACTTCCGTCAGAAAGCTCAATATCGGCTTTAGCCGCAGAAACAGATTTTACTATGGCTAACTGCCAAGTTTCTTTCGCTCCTCCGGGCTTTTTAACATTATCAAAAGCTTCTTTCCATCCTTCCTCAAGAGGAATATTTTGAATAGCTCCGCGCCAGCCGTGACGACGATCATAGTTGTCTAGTTGTCCGGTAAAAGACCTTGTGGCAATTTCTTGCAATCTCGGATTGAGGGTTGTTCTTATCAATAGACCGCCTTCGTACAGGGCATCCTCGCCAAAGTTCTTATTAACTTGTCTTCTTACTTCTTCACTAAAATACTGCGAATCCTTAAGCAATTTATTGCGAGATGTTACGACTTCTAACGGCTCCCCTTTAGCAATAAAAGCTTTTTCCTCGTCAACATAACCATCTTCGACCATTCGGTCTATTACCCAGTTACGACGGGCAACCGCGGCATCATATTTGGTCTTGGGATTGTAATTATTGGGGCCTTTGGGAAGTGCCGCCAGATAAGCAGCTTCTTCTAGAGTTAGTTCATCAAGTGCTTTGCCAAAATAATTCATGGCGGCGGCAGCAACACCGTAAGAACGGTTACCCAAATAAATTTCGTTCAAATATAGTTCCAAGATATGTTCTTTGCTAAAAGCTTGCTCCATTTTAATGGCAAGCAACGCTTCTTTGATCTTACGCTTATATGAGAGCTCTGAAGAAAGTAAAAAGTTTTTGGCAACTTGTTGAGTTATGGTCGAAGCACCGGTGGGACGGCGTCCACTGCCCAAATTTTTGATATTAATCAATACCGCTCTTACGATGCCTACGATATCGACGCCAAAGTGATCGTAAAAATTCTTGTCTTCGGCAGAAATGAATGCTTGTTTTACCAAATTGGGAATTTTGTCTTCCGGTACAAAAAGTCTTTTTTCGGCAGCATACTCCATCATAACCTGCCCGTCGCCGGCGTAAAGACGTGTGGTTACAGACGGCTCGTATTTTTCCAACTGTCGATACTCCGGCAATTCTTGCGAGATTTGCCAAACAGTTGTAATTACCAAAACAAAAGCTATAACTGCAAAGAAAAAGCAGGTACTTAAAAATGATGATATCAGCTTAAACATTTATATCCGACCAAAATATTTGTTTTTATTTTGAATCTTTTAGTAAAAAATTACCGTGCTGTCAAATATTAATGCTTATTAATGCTTAGGATTTTTAAAATATTTGTCGATGGCCTTAACCGCAGCCTGCCCCAACTTGCGACGGTATGATTTTTGTCTTAGCAATTTTTCTTCTTGAGGATTGGAAAGATAGCCCAATTCAAGCAATACAGACGGTACATCGGGTGCTTTCAAAACTGCAAATCCGGCAAAACGGTGGGTGTTGCTTACGGTCTTTGCCACTTTGGACATTTCCAAACTCAAAAGTGTAGCAAACTCGGATGAAGAATTATTGGTTTCTCTTTGTGCCAAATTTAGCAAAATATCACTTACTTCTTTAGAGTGCTCGGCAAAATTTAGGCCGGCAACGATATCTGCCTTGTTCTCTTTTTCTGCCAAAGCCGCGGCCTCTTTATCTGAGGCGGTTTCTGACAATGTATAGACCGACAATCCTACCGCCTTGCGATTGCGAGCGCTGTCGGCATGGATTGATATGAACAAATCGGCATCGTGACTACGCGAAATTTTAACACGTTCTCGCAAAGGAATAAAAACATCGCGGCTTCTGGTCAGATATACCTTATAATTGCTGTTATCTTCAAGCAAATCTTTTAGTTCTTTGGCCATTGATAAGGTTATATTTTTCTCGTAGGTACCGTTATAGCCGATTGCTCCGGGGTCAACTCCTCCGTGTCCGGCGTCAATAACTATAATTTTGCGCTTTGAACTTTTACTCGGAGCAGTTGCCGTCGGCTTGTGCGATGACTTAGTATCGGCAGAATTATAATCGTCGCTGCTTACGGCATAATTATTGCCGATTTTTGAGTTAAATTCTCTTTCCGATGTTGCCTCTAAATCTATGGCAAAACGCCAGTTAAAATTACTTTGCGGTGCTAACATAAAAGCCTTTTTAATTAACACCGGCTTTTGCAAATCAAAAACTATGCGGACACCGTCAACACCCGTTGAGCCGACACGCACATTTTTAACAAAAACGTTTTCGTCGGCATTTTTGCTTACCGAATTTGAAACATCGACGCCTTGCGTATCGATAACCAACCGATTTGGCGAACTAAGTGTAAATACTTTATAATCAAACTTACTGTCTGCATCAAAAACTATGCGAACATTACCTATGCCCTGACCTATTCTTAATCCGGTTATCCTACCGGCGTAAGAATCCTCAGCGCCAAACAAAAGCACAAAAACACTCAAAAGTATCAATGCTTTATGTAATATTCGTTTTATCATTCTCATAAATACACCCTTAATCTGACTATTTAGTATAGTCCACACTTATTTACAATCTCTTAAAAAATTTAATCACAGTATAAAAATGTTGTTGTGTTTTAAATTAAAGTGTATATTCTAATCCGTGAGTTTTGCGGATATTTAGTAGCGGAACCGGTTTTATTTTTTTAAAAAATGTGCTTATGATGATTAAAACCGAATTCTGATACCCGCCGTACTTTCATTATGATCGGACGTGCACCGCGAAGCTTTGTAAAACGAAAGTTTTACCGGAGAGTTTTGGAAGATTTTTTAGGTTTAATCGCGCCAATCAACAACAAAAAATATCAGCGATTTACCGAAAGTGAAATTTTGAGTGGCAGAGTACAATTCACAAAGAAAAGCTTGTGAATTTTAAAACTTTTTCAAAATCATAACGCCACAACCTTATTTAAATCTTTAATTTTTTCTCTCCGGATTACAGGTTAATTTTGAGCCATATTTTATATGGTTCACAACGGTGGAGATTTTTATGACTAAGAGAATGTTGATTGATGACACCCAACCTGAAGAAACCAGAGTTGTGGTTGTAAACGGAAATAAACTTGAAGATGTTGAATTTGAAAGCACTAATCGCAAACAAATAAAAGGAAATATTTACCTTGGTAAAATTATGAGGGTTGAACCGTCTTTGCAGGCCTGCTTTGTCGATTATGGCGGGAATCGCCACGGCTTTATGGCTTTTGGTGAAATTCATCCCGATTATTACAATGTTTCGCAAGAAGTATTGGACGATATTGAAAAAGAAGTTGATGAAATAATCGAAAACAAAAAAAGAATCATCAGAGAACGCGAAATCGAAAGAGAAAGAAGAGCTAAAGAAAAAGCTTTGGCCAGAGAAGAAGCACTGAGACTTAAGGCCGAAAAAGAAGCCGAGGAAGCTTTGGCTCAACAAAATGCCGAAAACACTGTCTCTGATGAACAAGCTAATGTTGAACCGGTTGCTGAACAACCTCAGCAAGCAGACGCCAATATCGTAGAATCCACAGCAGAAGAAGTTAAGGTTGAAGAAGCTCCTCACATCTCGGAGGAAGAATTTATTGCCGAAGAAGAAGCTAAAGAAGAAGGCGGAAAGAAGAAAACCAAACGCAGAATGCTTAAGAAAAGATATCGCAAACAAATAGCAGCCGAAGAAGCTAAAGACGAGGTTGAAACAACCGAGGTAAAGACTTTGGCCGAAGATACAGGTCTTGAAGAAGCTTCCGTATCACAAGAAAATGATGATGACGACGATGAAGATGATGAAAGAGCTAAATTTGACGAATCAGATGATGTTGACGACGATGACGACGAAAACATTGATTTTGAAATTCAAAGAAAACTAATCAAATCAAGAAAACTTTATCATCGCCACAAAATTCAAGATGTTATAAAAGAAGGTCAGAGTGTTTTGGTTCAAGTGGTTAAAGAAGAAAGAGGCAATAAAGGTGCTGCCCTAACGACCTATCTTTCTTTGGCCGGAAGATATTGCGTCTTGATGCCTAACCGCATTAAAAGCGGCGGCGTTTCAAGAAAAATCACCAATGCGGCAGACAGAAACAGATTAAAAGGTATTGTTAAGGAACTGCCGCTTAATTCGGATATGTCTATTATTGTCAGAACCGCCGGTGAAGAAAAAACAAAGTCTGATATCGTTCGTGACTATAACTACCTCATCAGAGCTTGGAACCAAATAAGAATCGATGCCTTGAAAAACAAAGCTCCAAAACTTATCCACGAAGAAGGTAATTTGATTAAAAGAGCTTTGCGTGATATTTATACTAAAGACACCTCGGAAATTTTGGTTGCCGGTGATGAGGCCTATCGTTTGGCTAAAGAATTTTTCAAGATTTTGTCGCCGCACAATTTGAAGAAAATAAAAGCATATCACAACAACGATATGCCTTTGTTCCAAAGATTTCAGGTCGAAGGTCAGCTCGACAAATTACATGATACCAATGTACAATTAGAATCCGGCGGATATCTGGTAATTAACCCAACCGAAGCATTGGTTTCAATAGATGTTAACTCCGGCCGTGCCACCAAAGAAAAAGATTTGGAAGAAACTGCTCTTAAAACAAACTTGGAAGCTTGCGACGAAATTGCAAGACAGCTCAGAATGCGCAATCTTGCAGGCTTGGTAGTTATTGACTTTATTGATATGGACGAACCGGCTAACAACCATGCTATTGAAAAACGCATGAAAGAGGCTTTGAAAAAAGATCGCTCCAGAATTCAGGTCGGAAAAATGAGTATGTTCGGATTGCTTGAACTCTCAAGACAGAGAATGCATTCTGCTTTTTGGGAAAGCAATTACCAAGTATGCCCGTATTGCCATGGTAAAGGCATTACCAGAACTTTGGAATCGGCGGGTGTTTATATTCTACGTTCTATCGAAGAAGAAGGTACCAGAAATCGCTCTTCTAAGATAAACTTATTTGTCCCGACAGATGTTGCAATATATCTCTTGAATCACAAACGCAAAACTCTCAGCGATTTGGAACAAAAATATAAGTTGGAGATTATCATAAGTGCCGATAACAATGTTAAATGTGTTTCAGATTACAGAATCGAACGCACCAAGATTGTAGCACCGAAAGAAGAAAAAGTAGAAACGCCGTCGACTGAAGAGGTTGAACAGGAAATAAATAAACCTGCAGAAGCAAAGGTTGAGGCAGAGGTTAAGGAAGAAAAAGAAATCACTCCTCAAGAACAACCTAAACTCAGAGAAAGACGCGGCAGAAGAGGAAAGTTTGATCGTCGCCGCGGAAGATTTAATCGCAATAACGATAATAATTCCGAAAACAAAGAAAAACAGGAAGCCGTTATTTTGTATGACAGCTATGCAGATGCCCCGCAAGATAACAATAATAGCAAAGAAAACTCTGATAATGCCAAAGAGGCTGAATCCGAAAAGAAAGGAAAATCGGCTTGGTGGAAAAAACTTATCAAAGGTTAAAATACTTTTTTAGGTATATGATATTGGGACTGCTCGGCGGAATTATTCTGCCGGCAGTCTTTTGCGTTGGTGAAGCAAAAGCTCAGAGTATCAGGCTTATTTCTGACGAAGAAACCGAGCAATTTTTGCAACATATAATCAAACCATTATTTGATGCGGCCGGAATAAAATTTTACCGCAATAATATTTTTATCGTGGAAGATAATTCACTTAATGCTTTTGTTGCCGACGCTAATCGGTTGTTTGTGCATACGGGAACCATTACCAGAGCTGATAGTGCCAATGAGCTTTCGGGAGTTATTGCTCACGAAACCGGACATATTATGGGCGGCCACATCTTAAGACAAAAACTAAAAGCCCAAGATATGAATACCGTTTCTTTAGTATCGGCAATGTTGGCGGGGGCTTCGGCGGCTTTGAGCGGCAGAGGTGATGTTGCCATGGCGGTTATGCTTGGCGGACAGTCTTCTCTTTTGAATGAATATATAGTATATCGCACCGGAGAAGAACGTTCGGCGGATGAGGCTGCGGCCAAGCTTTTGGATAAGACCAAGCAATCTCCGGCCGGTGTGTTGGCTTTTATGAAAAAAATATCAAAAGACAATATGCTCAACGGACGTGAGGAAACGCCTTATTTCCGCACTCACCCAATTACTACCGATAGAATCAAATTCTTTGAAAAAAAAGTATTGGAATCGCCATATTCTGCCTCTTCTCCTTATGATAAGGAGTTTGAAAGAGTTAAAGCTAAACTTAAGGCTTATTTGTTAACTCCGGAAGAAACATTAAAACTATATCCCTTGACCAGAAAAGATATCCCTGCCCGCTATGCTCAGGCAATCGCCTATTTTAAAATGCTAAAATTTGACGAAGCGGCAAAAATTTTAGATGAGTTGTCGGCTATAGAACCTAACAATCCTTATTTCTTTGAGCTTAAGGGACAAATTATGCTGGAATCGGGAAATCTTAAAAAAGCAAAAGATGCTTTTGCAAAAGCCTATGAACTAATGCCCTATTCTCAATTAATGCAAGTTAACTACGCACAGGTGATTTTGGAAGACGAACCATCACCAGTTGAGGCAAAAAAAGCCATAACTCTGCTTAACAAATCTTTGGTATCTTCGCCGAATGCTTTTTCGTGGATGTTGTTGGCCAAGGCTTATGCAATCAGCGGTGATATGGCTGCTGCCGCTTATGCTACCGCCGAATTTTCACTTAGAACCGGAAATTTGAAAAATGCAAAAAATCAGCTTAAACAAGCACAAAAATATCAGCTTTCAGACAATATCAGAATAAAAATCAATGACTTGGAAAACAGAATAAAATTATTGGAAAAAAAAGAGTTATAAACTTATCTCTTTTGCTTGAAAGCTCAGAATTTGATGTTATACTGCCGACATAATTTTTATAGCGGAGAGTCGGAATGATGAATGAGAAAAAAAATCCTTTGAACAAAATACCTAATATTTATAACAAGAGTTCCGGCGTAAAAGTTTTTGGTTGCGGTGTAAAAAATGTCAAAACTCCGCAAGTAGAGAAAGTAACTACTTTAAATATGAAAATAAACCCGCAGTACATTAGAAAGGACGGCGGTCGCTAGTTGGACGACTGCTTGCTTTAAGCTTTTTCTTCCCAGGAACCGCTTGCGGTTTGTTGCCAATAGTGGCATTCGTGGGAGGCTGATTTGGCCTCTTTCCAAAAAACGCGTGCTTGCTTAATACTTTCTTCGGAAGCACCGTCAAAAATGTTAAATACTCGCTCAAAATCTGATAATTTATCCGTACTTATTTTAGCATCATCAATCAAAAACAACATGGATGCCTGATTGGGATTATCATCACCTGAGGTCAGCCAAACCGGTTGTGAGGCGGCATTACCGTCTTTTTTGGAGCCATGGGGCAAAAATGAAGCATCATCATATGTCCACAATAAGGTATTGATAAACTCTACCCTATCTTCCGTACCGATTTTAACAACAATATGCTTACCAGAAGCATAGGCCTTTTCCAGTAATTTGGGCAAAACTTCCTCAATACCCGATTTTTGTAAATGGTAAAAATCTATTCTACTCATTGTTTCCTACCTTGAGCTGTAAAGTTTGCGGAATACCGTTGCTTAGAACCAATAATTCTAATTGTCCGCTTTTATCTGAGATTGCGTAGGCGACATAAGACACCATATCTTCGATACTGCTTACATTTTTGCCATTGGCTTTTTGAATGATATCACCGCTGCTTAAGCCTTTTTGTGCGGCATCGGAATCGGCTAAGACCTCACTTATCACAATTTTGCCATCGGCATTTTTTTCCAAAACCATACCTGCTTCGGCTATATAGCCCTCCGGCTTAGCCTCTTCCGGCATAGTATCAGGCTCGGCAACAGTTTTTTGCTCCGGCATAAGAGACACAGTCAGCTCAAAATCTTTAATCCGATTATCTTGCCATACGCGTAGCATAATATTTTTCCCCACCGGAGTTTCGGCTATATTGCGGGAGAAGTGCTTGACATCTTCGACATCTACACCGTTGAGAGCGATGATTATATCGCCGGCTTTGATACCGGAAGCTGCTGCCGGAGAATTTTCGCTAACCGAGTTTACCATTACTCCGCCGGTAAATGTTTTTTGTTCGCTTAGAGGAATTTCTTCGTCGCTGTTTGAAGCTTTGACTCCTATCCAGCCGCGTTCTACTTTTCCCTTACTCATAAGCTCGGAAACAACGAATTTGCTTAAATTTATCGGGGTGGCAAAGCCTATTCCCATACTGCCGCCGTTAGAAGAGAATATTGCCGTATTTACTCCTACGACCTCGCCTTTCATATTAAACATAGGACCACCCGATGAACCTTGGTTTATGGAAGCGTCGGTTTGGATAAAGTTATCATAAGAACCGGCATCTATATCACGAGATTTGGCCGAAACAATACCTGCCGTTACACTGCCTCCCAGCCCAAAAGGATTGCCGATTGCCAATATCCAATCACCTACTCTTAATTTATCGGAATCGCCTAATTTAACAAAAGGAAGTTCTTTGTCGGCATCTATTTTTATCAGAGCCAAATCGGTCATCTTATCCGAACCAATAACCTTGGCATCATATTTGCTGTCGTCATAAAGCTTTACGACAATAGAATCCGCACCATCTATAACATGGTTGTTGGTTATGATATAACCGTTGCCGTCAATCAAAAAGCCGGAGCCTAGCGAAACTCTGCCGCCTTCGTCTTGCAAAAAGTAGTTGCGAATGTGTTCGTTGGTACTGTTAATCTCAACTTTGTCTGCTAACTCTGTAGATTGTTTAAGCGTGGAGATATTGACCACTCCGGGGACTAGCTTGTCGACCAAATCGGCAAAAGATTGACCGAATTGATTTTCTTGTTCCAAAATCTGAGCTTGTGCAATGCTTGAAAAAATCAAGCCTGTTAACAGTACCAATCTAAACAACATTTATCTACCTGCCTTTCCCGTTTGAGAAAAATATTCAAAAAATTCACTGTCGGGTGATAACACCAAAGAGCTGTTATCTTTGCCATTGAATGAATTTTTATAAGCTTCTAAAGAACGATAGAAGGCAAAGAATTTGGGATCTACGCCTGCGGCTTGATTCCATATTTCGATAGCTTGTTTATCGCCTTCACCACGGATTATTTGAGCTTGTTTTTCGGCCTCGGCAATAATTACCGCTTGTTCTTTTTCGGCGGTTGCTCTGATTTTTTGAGCTTCTTGCTGACCGGTTGCTCTAAACTCTTTGGCTTCGCGTTCGCGTTCGGTTTTCATGCGAGCATTAATTGCTTGCAAAACTTCTATCGGCAAATCGGCTCTTCTGATGCGAACATCGGCTACACTTACACCTATTTGTTCGGCATCGGCTTTTACGGCCTTGGATATATCGGCCATAATCTGTGTGCGTTGCCCGGAAAGAAGTTCTTGCAAGGTGCTGCGACCCAAAACTTTTCGAACCGATGAATTTACGATTTCTTCCAGTTTTGAACGAGCTTGCATTTCGGTACGAACGGTTTGATAAAACTTGAGCGGATCAACAATGCGGTAGCGAGTAAAGTTATCGACATCAAGTCTTTTTTTGTCGTTTAGAACAACCTCTTGTGCCGGAGGCTCCAAATTCAAAAGACGATTGTCATAAAATACTACCTTTTGAATAAACGGTATTTTGATTTTTAATCCAGGTTCCTTGATTTCTCTTATCGGTTCACCAAACTGCAAAACTATGGCTTGCTCGGTTTGCTTTAAGACAAACAAAGTATCGGCAAGAACTACCAACAGTATGGCAACTGCTATTCCGGTTATGACTTTAGCCTTATCACTCATTAGTTTGCTCCTTTAGTGTTGATTCTATCTAACGGAAGGTAGGGAATGACATTGTTTCCTTTTTTTCCGGAATCGATAATTACTTTGTCTGAGTTGCTCAAAACTTTTTCCATGGTTTCAAGATATAATCTCTTTATGGTTACATCTTTGCCGTTTTTATAAGCCTCGTAAACCGATAAAAATCTTTCGGCGTCACCTTTGGCTTTGCTTACTACGGCTTGCTTATAGGCTTCGGCATTTTGTAACCTTTGTGCAGCCTCACCTCTGGATTTGGGCAAAATCTCGTTGCGATAAGCTTCGGCTTCGTTTTTGAATCTTTCCATATCGGCTTTGGCGCGTTGAACCTCGTTGAAGGCATCTACAACTTGCTTCGGCGGATCGGCTTTTTGCAGTTTGACACGAACAATCTTGATGCCGGCACCAAACTCATTCAAAACCTTTTGCAATTCTTCTTTGGTTTCGTCTTCGACCTTGCCGCGGTCTCCCGAAATTATCGGCATCATTTTTGATTGTCCGACAATCTCTCTTAGTACCGATTGTGCCGCAACTCTTACGGTCTGGTCGGGATTTTGCATATTAAATACATAGTCTTTGGCATTTTCAACTCGCCATACAATGGTCAAATTTATATCAACGATATTTTCATCGCCGGTGAGCATATGACTCTCGGTAAATGTGTTGGCCGATAAATTACGGCTTTCTTGAACACCTAAATTAATACTGCGTTCTTGGGTTAAATTTACCTTGTAAACATATTCCAAAGGATATGGCAGATGGTAGTGAAGTCCCGGTGTTGTGCTGCGGTTATAGGCGCCAAATCTTAATACCACCCCTTCTTCGTTGGGCTGAATTTGGTAAAAACCGGAAGCAAGCCACAAAAGAGCTATACCGGCAGCCACCCACCACCATTTGAAATCAAAATCTTTTTCGTTTGTTGTATTGTCTTTTTTGGTTTTTACCGGCGGCATATCGTTATCTGCCCACGGATTTTCGTCTTTTTCTTCATTATTGTCCCAGGGATTTGGAATCTTTGACATCTTTGCAATTTCTCCATTTTTTAGTTGCATCATTCGGATTATATAATATATATAGCTCAAAGAAACAACATTTCTCAATCTATCAACAGGGACAAAGATCGATGGAAAATATTGTAAGAAGTTTGACCAAAAAATATTTTAAAAGTGAAAATATTGCCGCAATCAGCGTACTTGATAACAGAGTTATCGTTACCTTGCAAAATATTCCCGAAGATAAAAATGCGGCAGAAGCACTTAAAGCAGACATTTTGCAAAACACTGCGGCTCAAAAAGTGAATATCATATTTTCTTATTCTAAGCCTGTATCCAATTTAAATGAAGAACCGCAAATGTGGAAAGTAATAAATGTTAAAAAAATCTATGCCGTAGCCTCGGGTAAAGGCGGGGTCGGAAAATCAACCACCGCCGTTAATTTGGCTTTAGCACTCAGCTCTTTGGGTAAAAAAGTTGCGGTGTTTGATGCTGATATTTACGGTCCTTCAATCCCAACCATGCTCGGTTTTGAAGGTCAACCGGCAGTCTCTTATGACGGTAAAAACTTTGAACCATTTGAAGCTCTCGGTCTGCAAGCTATGTCTATCGGCTCTTTGATTGACCGTGACACTCCAATAATCTGGCGCGGAGCAAAAGCTTGCGGTGCTATTGAACAACTCTTGACCGAAGTAAACTGGGGTGAAATCGATATCATGATTCTTGATATGCCTCCGGGAACCGGCGATATTCAAATCACCCTCTCGCAAAGACTTAAGATAGATGGTGCCATAATCGTATCTACTCCGCAAGATATTGCCTTGATTGATGCCGTAAAAGGCGTGAATATGTTTAAGAAAGTCAATATCGACATCTTGGGTATTGTAGAAAACATGAGCTATTATATTTGCCCGAAATGCGGTAATCGCGATGAAATATTCGGTTATGCCGGTGCAAAAGAAACTGCCGAAAAACTCGGAGTTAGATTCTTGGGTGAAATTCCTCTGAATTTTGCAATCAGAGCTGATGCCGATAACGGAAAGCCTATCGTTGCCGCCGAACCCCAATCTCCCTACGCACAAGCTTATATCGATATTGCAAAAAAACTTATCTAGCTGTTGGCATATTCTTTTACTTCACCGGGGAAGTTTATGTCGGCGAGCTTTTTCTTGTCTTTGACTTCGACTATCTTAATGTAGTCGGAGTGTTCGGCAAATACTACTCTCACATCAGCATTTTCAGGTACGATTTCGGCTTTATCGTATAATTCTTTGCTCCACAATACCGGATTTCCCTTAGTGCCGTTATGACTAAACAGGCAGATCTCTTTACCTGATTTTTTATCAAATTTATTTATCAACTTATTGATATCTGCCGCTGTGATATTGGGCATATCCGCCGGCAACAATATTGCTCCGTCACAAGTTGAAGGCATTGATTTTAGCCCCAAACTTATGGATGTTCCGATACCTGTGGCATATGACGGATTGTATAAAATATTGATATCGTATTTACTCAAATACTCTTCCATCTCTTCGTGTCGATAACCGGTAATTACAAAAACCGGACGAGCTTGCGATGATATCGCGGCTTTTACCGCCGACATGAATAGCGCTTCGCCTTTTTTGTTCTCAACCAAAAGCTTATTTGTCCCTGACCTCTTACCTTGTCCTGCTGCCAATACTACTATCCCAACCTTTGCTTTATCAGAATTACCTTTGGTGGAAGATTTTATAATGAGCTTTTCTTTTTCCGGTTCAATTTGTCCGATATATGAAAGCCAGCCGGCTCTTTTTTGCGAAAAAGTAGCCTCGGTCATATGCTCGGCAAAAAGTGCCTGCTTTATCAAGCCGTCAATCGCCGAAGTATCTACCCTACCGTATGAATGCGGAACTATTATTATCTTGCATTTGCCTTTTTGGGCTATAATTAAATCCGATGCCCCTACTTGCGGATAAGAAAAATTAACAATGTCGTCGGTTGACATTTTTACACCTGCCGCTAAAGCATTGTTGTAGCCAGATGAACACAAAGGACTTAAAACAAATACTATATCAGCTTTATTGCGGTAAGCATCAAACAATGATTCGGCCAAAACATTCTTGTCATAACGGCTATTTATCTCTTGGGTAAAATTTAACCCCAAACCGTCAAAATTACTCACCAGTTTCATCAAAACCGAGGTAAAAGATTCGTTTTCTTCCAAGTTTCCGACCAAGCTTGAATAAATAACAGAAACCCTTTTTTCTTCTACTTTGCCGATTTTTAATAAACTCTCATTACCGGATAAGCAAAACAACATTTCGTCTATCTCTTCTTCGTACAAAAGTGTCGGTGTTATTTCTATCTCGGCAATAATATCATCTTTTTTTACAACACTATACGGCGTAATGGTGTTTAGGATAAAATGCTCGTTAAAACCGTTAAACTTATCTATTCGGTTTTCATCGGCCATAAAGATACCATCGGAAAGCGCCACAACTTTGCAGATACCGTCGTCATCGGTAAAATACCCCAAACCATCACCACACACTCTTGAGGCTATTTGATTTAACGCCACGCGATAATCCATATCGCCGTCTTCGAAAACAACACCAAAAACTTTCTTTATGTCGTATTTTTTTAGTATATCTATGTCATCGGCTGTTAAAACAGAGCCTTTGATATAATATTTTTCCGCTAGAGTTACATTACGACATAATCTGACACCCACCGCTTGATTGGTGTTGAATTCTCCGTATTGCATAAGCTATCTTACCTCCTATTGCTGCAACTTATTTAAGATAGTTCAATAAAGATAAGTTCATTACATTGTTTAATACCTGATATGAAGCCTCTAAAGAGTTCATGCTCTCCATTAATTTAACCGTTGCTTCGGTTTTATCAACATTCTTGATTGAGTATGTGCTGTTTTCTAAGGTCGAAGCATTAAGCTCTAGAGTGTTTTGGACATTATTCATGGTTACATAATTGGCCGATATCTTAGCTATTACCAACGATAAGGTTTCATTGGTGCCGTTTGATGATTTACCATTATTGTCGATAGCAGATTGCAGCAAATCCATGGCATTGTTGACCAATTCGTTGACCTCATCGGCATTAATAACATTACCGTCTTCGTCGGTTTGTATCATATTACCTTGAGCTATTTGTCCAAAAGCTCTAAACAGCTTATCAAATACGCTATCATTGGCACTGATATCAAGTGTGATGGTCTGGTTTTCGGAAACTCTGAAGGTTTCGGTTGCAGAACCACCGACATAATAACTGTCTGATGTGAGGCTCCAGTCTTCTGACGCATCTATGGTTAAAGGTAAACCGTTAAAATAACTTTCGTCTGCTCTGACTACCAAACTACCATCATCATTTATTCCCATAATCTGCATGGTCGGAGCAACATCATTGCTTCCCTTAAAATCAACAACCGTCCCTACGGCAAATGAAGTACTTATTGAGACTGCCGTGCCATTGGCTCCAACACCGTCGGTGTAGGTTGCATCTGCGGCAACAGGTGTTTCGTCTGAGAACGTAATGGTTTTACCGTCTGAAGAAACTGATTCTACAATATATGCCTTGGTTGCACCATTCTCGTCGGTAAATATCATGGTATCTCCGGCGCCTATGGTATTAAATGCGCCTCTGACATCGGCTTTGAGAGTGTTGTCTGCTGCCGAAAATGTCAAATCACCAGTTGTGGCGGCACTGCCGGTTACTGCCTTGTTTAAAAAGCCCTCACTGGCTGATAAGGTAAACTCATTATCGGGAGCCGTTGCATCATGACTGATGGTCAAATCACCGTTAACTTCTCCGTTGGCATAGCGGCTTGACAAATTGGCACTGGAAGTAGTCGGGTATTTTATGTTTATACCATCATAATACTTTTGAAATTCTTCTAATGATGTGAAGCCAAATTTGGTCGGTGCCGAAGAAGAACCTGCTCCGAAAATATATTTGCCGGCCACCGAAGTGTTTAATGCGTCTGACAATAACGACATACCGGAATAAGCAACCATCTGTAATTCTGATATTGCAGCCGAAACTTCCGAGCTTACGGACGAGCCGTTTTGAAGACCGCTTAAGGCCGAAAGAGTGTTATTTAGCTGACTCTTAAACGAGCTTACCTGATCTTCAACACTCTCCATCACCGTGCTCATACTCTCAATGGTGGTGTTTAATATTACATTGTTATTGGAAAAATTTTGTGTAACCGCTAATGAGGCCTCCATGTTAACAATGTTTGAAGCGCTCATACCAAATCCACCATAATTCGCATATTTTATACCGCTTACTGCCTGATAGCTGTATAAATCGGTCATGTCTTTTATGCTCATGGTTCTGTTTAATAAACTCATGTTGTGAGCATATGTAGGAACTCTTACCATTGTTCAATCCTCCTTATTATATCATCCCTAACAGAACATCCAATATCTCTCGGGATGCCGTAAATACTTGCGCGCATGCAGCATATGACTGCTGGTAGATAATCATTTGCGATAATTCTTCATCTATATCAACACCGCTTACCTTTGCTTCTTTGTATGATATGGCATCGGTAAGTGATTTTTGATATTCGTGTGACGACTGTACCGTATAAACTTGGCTCGCTACATTACCAACAAAGGTAGATGTATAGTTAGCGATAGTCGTTGAAGTTGTTGCCATATCTCCTGATTGTTTGAATGTTTGGTTTTTGGTAAATACATCTGCTAGTTGGTTGGCAATACCGTTTGAGGCTCCATTTACAATATATGTGCCCTTGTTAGCATCAAAATCAGGAACACCGGCGGCAATCAAATTAGAGTTTTCTAAAATGTCCTCTCTTACTCCGATTACCGAAGAATAACCACAATTTGATACATCCATACCTAAATTGGCAAAAACTCCGCCTCCTGCCGTTTCGGCAATTTCTAACTGAGCTCCTTCCAAGCTCTCTATGCGTAGCATATAGCCATTGCCGTTAGATATAACCGAAGCTTTGATATGATTATTTAAATCCGGATTGTTGTTAATTTGGTCGGCTATATCTTGTATACTCATGGCTTTACTGATGTTAATCGAGCCATAGTTTAATCCGTTAACCGAATCAGAGAAGCTCCAAGTGGTCATGGCATTGCTACCGACAGATGCCGTATTGCTTACGACTTTGGAATCATAGATATAGTCATTTTTTCCGGTGACAAAAAAGTCGTTTAGCCCAAAAAAGCTTGAAAAACCATTTTCTTTGGTATCATAAATGCCGTCGCCATTGACATCAAAGCTGATTACAGCATCTTGTTGTTCTGATCCAGCGGTAGAACCTGCTTCGTCTATGATCGAAATCGTATAGTTGCTGTCTCCGGTAGAAATTACCAAATTACCACTTTCATTCATCGAAACAGTAGCATCCGGTAAATTAGCTCCGGTATCAGAAGTTAACCATCCTTGCAAAGCGTTCATCATATCGCTGATTGTGCCTTCCTGAAAACCTATGCCTCCGACCAAAGTATTGGTGGCAACCTGTTTGCCGCTCTCATCAAAAATGACAAATCGTACATCACCACTGTCAATTCTAATGTTTTGAGAACATTCTCCGGTATTTTTATCAACAATAAAGGTAGAGTTTCCGGTCAATTCCGAAGGCATACCGGGGAATGCTGTTCCCATATTGTGTATTTGGTTGATTTGATTGTATATGACATAAGCTAATTCATCCAACTGACTTTGCATTGAGGGCAAGGTCTTATCTCTTATTTCAATCAAACCTCCAATGCTGCCACCGGTTAATTTTGATGTTACATCAACTCCGTCAATATATATGCCTTGGATATTTCCGCTTTCATAGCTGTTATCGGGGCCTACTTGCGCCAAGGCTGAGTGTGATAGCTTATGGATATCGTTGTCTAACAGCATAACTCCAGATGTGGTCTGAATTACAACCTCACCGCTGTCTCTGGTATAATATGTTATATCAATATAAGAACTTAACTCTCTTAGTGCCGTATCTCGTTGATCCTGAAGATTAGCAACACCATCTTGATTCAATATTGAATATTTAACAATGCTGTTATTTAAGCTATCTATCGTTTCAAGCAAAGAATTGATATTGCTTACGGCATCGTTTATCTCCATATCGGCTTCGCCTCGCAAAGTTTGGATATTGGTAGACAAGTAATTAAACTTATTGGTTAAATTCTCTGCTTCGCTTAAAAGTGAATATCTGGCTGCTGCCGAAGTTACATTGGTCGAAAAAGTGTCAAATGCACTTTGCAGAGAGCTAACGTTAGATGCTATGGAATTACCGGCCTCGGTCGTGCCCATCAAATTATCCATACGACTTAAATAGTCATATTTTGCAGACATTGACGATGTTAGAGAATTGGATGACAAAAAGCTCTTTAGCAGTCCCTCATCAACCGTTCTTTGAATATTGCCCATAGTGACGCCCATGGTCATACCGGCAACAACTCGTGCCGATTGGCTGGCTGTTTTTCTGGTATAGCCCGGAGTATCAACATTGGTAATGTTGTTGCTTACTATCTCTAACTGAGATTGTGCAACTTTCATACCAGATAAAGAGGTGGTTATACTGTTTAATAATGCCATGACACTTCTCCTTATAATGTCCGGTTGAAAGCCAATGCATTGCGGTTGTTATCTAACGGAGTATAGGTTCCGTGAGAACCGTAAGAGGTAGCATTGGATTTGTTGGTATTTTTGGCTATGTTGATGATTATATCCATAACCTTTTTACCGGCTTCCATTCTGGTTTTTAGTAACAAATCATTGGTCTTTAATGCTTTATCCAACTTTTGAGACAATTCCTTGAGCTCTGACTTGCTTTCGTGCTCAAAACTTGCCAGTTCTTCGCGGTTTTTTATAAAAAATGCACTGGCCGAACGATAGGCCGCAACAGTCTTTATCTTTTGCTCGTACAAAGCCTTTACCGTAGCAATGTCTCCGATTTCTAAAGCCGAATTTTCTTTATTGATTATCTCGCAAAAACCACTTACTACATTTTTCATATGGTCTATTTTTGCTAAAATCTCGTTTTCTTGCAATTCTGTCATTTCTACCTCCTGAGTTCTTATTCGGTTATTTCTTGCGACATGGCTTCTTGCATTTGCAATATGCCTTGCATAACATAATCTTTAACCCCTATCGTTCCGACTTTGGCCATTTCTTTGCCATATTCATCCAATAATAAAGAACGATATATCTTTTCGGCTTCGCCACCGCCGAACATACCATCAGTGGAAACACCTTCAAACATGCTTTCCATCATTCTGGTCATAAAAAAGGCTTCAAAATCCTGAGCTGCTGCCTCAGCTTTAGCTTTGTCGGTTGAAGACATTGCCGAAGTTGAGATTTGAGAAGGATGTTTTAATCCTATCATTGCGCTATCAAATGATACTGTCGTCATCGCTTCTCTCCTCTTAAATTACTTCAATCTCAGCTTGCAAAGCACCACTGGCTTTGATTGCTTGAAGTATACCTATTAAATCTCTGGGAGTAACGCCCAAAGCATTCAGCCCATCGACCAATTCTTGCAAATTAACTCCACCGTCTAAAACTTGCATTTTGGCTTCGGTGTCTTCTTCAACATCAACCAAAGTTGTATTAAGAACAACAGTTTCTCCAAGGCTAAACGGCTCGGGCTGAGAAACCAAAGGAACATCCGTAATCTTAATGGTTAGGTTGCCTTGAGCTATTGCCAAGCGGTTGATTCTTACATCTTTGCCGATAACAACTATGCCGGAACTTTCATCGACCACAATTTTGGCTGTCTGGTCAGGTTGAACTTGCAATTGCTCAACTTTGGTCATCAATTCGACAATTTTATCTTGATATGATGCCGGAACATCTAAAACTACCGTGCCGGGGTCAAGTGATTTGGCAGCAGTGGTGCCCAGCATGGCATTAATGGCATCGGCAATACGACGCGAAGTGGTAAAATCAGGATTTCTTAATGCAATGTTTATACTGTTTAGGCTATTTAAGGTAAAAGGAATCTCTCTTTCGATAATGGCACCGCTTGCTATTCTGCCTGATGTGGGGACACCCTTGAGAACTGCAGAGCCGGTATTTTGGTTACCGGCGGCAACTCCTCCGACAGCTATGGTTCCTTGTGCAACGGCATAAACTTCTCCATCGGCACCTTTAAGGGTTGTGGCTATCAAAGTACCACCTTGTAGATTTTTGGCATCTCCCAAAGCCGAAACCGTAACATCTATTCTGGAGCCTTGGCGGGCAAATGCCGGTAAGTTAGCGGTTACCATAACTGCTGCAACGTTCTTGGCTTTGATTTGGCC
Source organism: uncultured Pseudomonadota bacterium (assembly GCA_949297185.1). GTDB lineage: Bacteria > Pseudomonadota > Alphaproteobacteria > RF32 > CAG-239 > CAZU01. The sequence goes on along the minus strand of CASFRM010000019.1, from coordinate 5,751 downwards.
GTCACGAGCATTAACCCCTACCATATCCAACATGGATATTAAACTTTCTTTGGCAAAATCTACCGATTTGATGTTATCTCCGGTACCATTTAGACCTACAACCAAACCATAACCGACCAATTGGTTGTCTCTAACACCCTCAAAATCGGCAATATCTTTTATTCTGGATACCGCAAATGCCGAATTGGCAAAGGCCGAAAATCCTAATAAAATCACCGCTAATCCCAGTGTATGTAGTGTTTTACCAAATTTCATTTTGCATATTCCCCAAAATCTGCATTATTAATCTGAAGTTTTATATGCAAAATTCGTGCCAAAAAAATACGACCCTTAAGCATTTTGCTTATTAAGGGTCGTATATGGGATCACTAAACTTGCAACTGTCTTTTGCCGACGATGTTTGCATTTTCTTTATATCCCTTTTTACTTTCTGATACCTGCTCTCGGTATTTAGCAACAGCCTTTCACCTTCTTCCAATGTGTTGGCTGTGGCATCTAAAAAACTAGCTAATGAAGCACAGGAGCTAAAAGTAAACACAACAAACAACAATAATAATATTTTTTTTGCCTTCATAATTTATAAATTTTAAGTTATTGCTTTGTATAATACACAATCATCTCTGTTTTTCAATAAAAAACCTCGCCATGGCAGCGAGGTTTTTTGTTTACTTTAGACTATCGTACTACTTAGTCTTACCTTTCTTATCAAACATCTCTCCGATAATGGCAAACATCATCGGGACAAACAATGTGGCAACAAAGGTCGATAATATCATTCCGCCGACCATACCGGTTCCTATGGAATGGCGGCTGGCAGCACCGGCTCCTGAAGATACAGCCAACGGCAATACGCCAAAGGTAAAGGCCAAAGAAGTCATCACAATGGGACGGAAACGCAATTTGGCTGCTTCTATTGCCGCATCAACATAACTTAGCCCTTCTTGAACCTTTACTACCGCAAACTCTACTATCAAAATTGCGTTTTTGGCAGCCAAACCTATCAAGGTTACCAAGCCGACTTGGAAATACAAATCGTTTTCCGTACCGCGTAACCAGGTGGCAAGCAAAGCTCCCAAAACGGCAAACGGTACTGATAATATAACCACAAAAGGCAATGACCATTTTTCGTATTGAGCTGACAAAATCAAGAAAATCATTATCAAGCCAAATACAAATGCCTGCGTCGAGGCGCCGCCGGTCAATTTTTCTTGATAGGCCGAACCTATCCAAGCCAAACTGTAATCCGAGCCTAAAACCTCAGAGGCAACTTCTTCCATTGCCTTAATGGCTTGTCCTGACGAATAGCCTTCGGCCGGATCACCCAAAACCTTGGCCGCGGGGAAAATGTTAAAGCGGTTGATTAACTCTGGGCCGGTAACTCTTTCTACGGTAATTAGAGCCGACAAAGGAATTAATTCGCCGGTGTTGGATTTTACATATACATAACGCAAGTCATCGGGAGTGCGGCGGAACTTAGCCTCTGACTGTACAGTTACTCTAAAATTGCGTCCCATATAAGTAAAGTCGTTAACATATAAACTACCAAATGTAGCCTGCATTACGGAATATACCGAATTAATCGAGACATTCATGGTGCGAGCCTTTTCTCTATCCAAATCAATCCGATATTGCGGCGTACTTACCGAAAATGTGGTACGAACCCCGCTCAACTCCGGTCTCTTATTTGCCGCGGCAACAAACTCTTCGGTCTTCGCCATCAACGCCTGCGGAGATTGACCGGATTTATTTTGAATAAATCCTTCAAAACCACCAGATGTACTCATACCCATAATAGGAGGCATTGAAAACGCATAGCCGATACCATCGGGTTGGCTCATACCCATAGCCGTAAACAATCTTGCCAAATAGCTTGATGATTGGTCGGGCTTAGTTCTTTCATCCCAATTTTTTAAGGTTATGAAGCTAATGGCCGAATAAGTATTCTGACTTGAAGACAGCATATTATATCCATTAACCGTCAAGACATCTTCAACATTGGGGTTAGCACCAACCATCTCTCCTACTTTCTGAGTGAATTTCTCGGTACGCGGCAGCGAGGAAGCCTCAGGCATGCTATAAGCCATTAATAAGTTGCCTAGATCTTCGTTGGGAACCAATCCACTTGGAACTACCTTAAACAACATTACAATAGCGGCAATTACGGCGGCAAAGCCTAACATCGCCGTTTTGCGGTGATAGAGGAAGAACTTAACTCCGCTTAAGTACCATTCCGTTATTTTATCAAAGAAAGTATTAAACCACTTAAAAAATCCTCGCGGTTCCTTGTGCTCTTGTTTGATAATCAGCGCGCACAGCGACGGGGTCAAACTCAAGGCTACCAATGCCGAAATTAATACCGAAACCGCAATGGTTACCGAAAATTGCTTATACATTACACCGGTCATACCACCCAAAAATGCAATCGGCAGAAATACCGAAGATAATACCAATGCCACGGCAACAACCGGACCAGATACTTCGCGCATTGCCTCTATTGCCGCCTCTTTAGGACTTAGACCTTTTTCGTGCATCAACCTTTCGACATTTTCCAGAACAATAATCGCGTCATCGACCACAATACCAATGGCTAAAATCAATCCGAACAATGTCAATAGGTTTATCGAGAATCCTAAAACATACATACCGGCAAAGGCTCCGATAATTGAAACCGGAACTGCCAATACCGGAATAATGGTGGCTCTGATATTTTGCAAGAACAGATAAACAACCACAATTACCAAAACAACCGCTTCGAAAAATGTATGAATAACCTCGTTAATCGAAACATCAACGAACACTGTGGTATCATATGGAATCTCATAGGTAATGCCATCAGGAAAATTCTTGGATAATTCTTCCATCTTTTCCCTTACCATGCGAGCGGTTTCAAGAGCATTGGCTTCGGGCTGCAAATAAACGGCAAAAGCTACAGCTTCTTCGCCGTTAAAAGTTGAACTTACGCTGTAATCCTGAGCGCCTAATTCGATTCTTGCAACATTCTTCAAACGCAACAATCCGCCGTCTTTATCGCTTTTGAGGATAATATTACCGAACTCTTTGGCATCTATCAAACGACCTTTGGTATTAACCGAATAAGTATAGGGTTGATATTCGCCCATTGGCTGTTGCCCAAACTGTCCGGCGGCAAATTGTGAGTTTTGCTCTTGAATCGCCGAAATTACATCTTGCGGGGTCAAACCATAGTCAGCCAACTTATCGGGACTGAGCCAGATACGCATTGAATAATCTTGGCTGGCAAATAACGAGGCACTGCCTACCCCCTTAATGCGTTTAATTTCATCCAAAACATTCAACAGAGCGTAGTTTGAGACATAAACCGTATCGTACTTTTCCGAGGTCGACCTCATGGTAACAACTTGCAAAATAGAATTTGATTTTTGCTCTACGGTAATACCTTGTTTGGTAACTTCGCTCGGCAATTTAGATGTTGCCATCTGGACTTTGTTGTTAACATCGATAGTGGCTTGATCGGGATCGGTTCCGATATTGAAAACCGCACCGATGGTTAAATAGCCGCTTGAGGTGGCGGTAGAATACATATAAATCATGTCTTTTACGCCATTGAGCTCTTGCTCTATGGGGGCTGCCACCGTGTCGGCCAAAACTTCGGCCGTGGCTCCGGGGTAGACTGCGGATATTTGAATTTCGGTTGGAACGATATTGGGATATTGCTCAACCGATAAAACTTTCATCGAAACAAGTCCGGCCAACAAAATTACCAGTGAGACAACCGTGGCAAATATCGGCCTGTTTATAAAAAATTTGGAAAACATCTTACACCCTATTGAGCTTGAGTTGCGGCATTATTGTCGGAAGACATTACAACCGGAGTTACGGTCATTCCGGGACGCAATTTTAAAAGTCCGCTGTAGACTACTTTTTCTCCGGCTTTTAAGCCTTCATCAATTATCCATTCGCCGTTTGGAGTGGTTAATCCGGTTTGAACTGAAACCATTTCGATAACTCCTTTATCGTTTACCTTATAAACAAACGAACCGTTTGCTCCCTGCATTACCGATTCTTGCGGAACAACAAGAGCATTTATTCTCAGCAACCCTTCCATTATCAAACGAACAAATTGTCCAGGACGAATCTTGCCTTCGGGATTGGGAAATACCGCACGTAATTTAATGGTGCCGGTAGATTCATCAACGGTAGGATTAATAAAGTTTATTTTTCCTTTTTGGCCATAAATACTGCCATCGCCCAATTTTAACTTAGCATAAATATCTTGTCCTCTTTCAGGATTCTTGATAAGACCGCGTTCGGTCATATTGGTTAGAGAGAGTATTTCACTTTCGGTTGCGGAGAATATTACATAAATCGGGTCAATTTGCGTGATACTGGTCAACAAACTAGAATCGCCGCTGGTGGAAATCAGAGAACCTTCGGACTGAGTTTCGAGGCTGGTAATACCGCTTATCGGAGCTCTTACCGTCGTATAGTCAAGGTTTAGCTGTGCCGAATCTACTGCCGCTTCCGCTAACTGAACCTCGGCAGCCAAGGCATCCTTGGTTGACAAGGCTTCATCTTTGGTCTTTTCACTGGCGTAGCCTTCCTTAAATAGCTTTTCGGTTCTTTTCCACTGGGTTTCTGCACTTTGCAACTTGGCTTTTGCTTGCGCAAGTTGTGCTTGAGCTTGCTTTAGAGCTACCTTATACGGCTCGGGATCTATTTCAAATAGAATACTGCCCTCTTCTACCCACGAACCTTCAACATAATTGCGTCTTAATAGAATACCACCGACACGAGCTCTGACTTGAGTCTCTTTGTAGCCTTGCGAGCGAGCTGAAAATTCAAAGCTCAACGGAATATCTTGTTCTTTTAATTCTATTACCGGAACTTGCGGCAGTGCGGCTTCTTTTGTCGCGGTTGTTGCTTCTTCCTTTTTGCAGGCAGAAACTACCAAAAGCATTCCTAATAAACCTAATGTCTTGTAATTCAAACGCATAACTCTCTCCGTATGTTGATAAACCCTTATAAAAAACTACACTAATATATAAAAAAATCTACAACCTTTGTGCTTTTTACTTTTCTTGTGGATAGTTGGACTTGTATATCTTTATTGTTTACATATCCCGATTTTGTAATTATTCTACTCCTTAAAATAAAAAGAAAGGAGAAATAATGAAAAAAAATTATACCAGTGCCGATGTTAAGGCAATGAAAGAGGCCATTAAACTTTCGGCATCGTCGCTCAATCTTGAAAATATACCAGACGGCGGGCCGTTTGGTGCGGTAATTTATGATAAAGAGGGAAAATTTGTCGCCGGTGGTTATAACCATGTGTTAGCCAACCATGACCCTTCGGCACATGGTGAAGTACAAGCCATAAGAGCCGCCGGACAAAAGCTTAAAACCTGGGATTTGTCGGGATGTACGCTTTATACCAGTTGCGAACCCTGCCCGATGTGTCTGATGACCGCAAAATGGGCCAACATCGAAAAAATATTTTTTGCCGCTAACAGAAAAGATGCCGCCGATATCGGATTTAAAGATGATGACTTATACGAACTCTTAAAACCGGCAGTCTTTGCAACTCCTATTGAAGAATGTCACGAAGAAGCTGTTGAAATTATGCACAAATGGCGTGAAAAATTCGGCAGCGACGGAAGTTATTAAAAAGAAGTTATAGATATCCCCCAGTAAACTGGGGGTTCTATAGTAGTTACAAACCTAACGGTTTGACCACGCTCGTTGGCGTGGAGCGGTGTTGTTCCAACACCTCGG
>CASFRM010000018.1 GCA_949297185.1 uncultured Pseudomonadota bacterium | reverse complement strand
CTCCAGAATTTACATCTACATTCGTGCCCGATATATCTATCTTAGCCACTTTTTCAATCGCATTATTGAAAACAACCTTACTGCCGCTGTCGCCGGTAACTGCTATATTGCTTCCATATGATGAAACATTAACTCTTTGCGTCATCGTATAAGAGCCATCTGGCTGCTTGATTATCTCAAGAAGCACAGACATTCCATCCACGCTCGCTGTAATATAATAATTATCACCTTCTTGCTTAATCTCGGCATTCACTTCAGGAGGAATACTTGCTAACATTCCATCAACTTCATCTTTACTCATACCTTCTTGCTGATCCATCACAGCTTTAAAAACACCATTTTCAAATGGAATATGATACTTTTCCCCATCTTTCTCAGCATAATATCCGCCATTACCATCTTCGGTAACAGTAGCTCCGATTTGCTCTAACTCTATTAAATAGGTATCGATTTGCCCCATTGAAGTGATTTTATCATCAAACTGAATCAAACCATTATGTTGAGCATCAAGGTTCAATCGTGTTGAATAACTATCAGAACCACCCAAATAAATTGCTGAAGAATCTTCTCTATCACCCCAAATTACCTTATTACCGGAAAATATTGACTCCCCGCCATCGGCTCTGACCGTTAAATTTCCGACATTGTAAATCGCACCGCCTTGTGTTAATCGCCCTTCTGAGCTATCTTTCAAAACATCTGTTTGTACGTAATTATCATAGAAGCTGCTGTTTACGAGTGTCATTGTGCATTCATTATAAATCGCACCACCTTGGGCACTACCTATTTCTGATTTAGCATAGTTACCGCTAAAATCTCCACTTACATTATTTATTATGCTTTCAACAAATGTACTATCATAAGGACTATACTTTGCATTATAAATCGCACCACCATATACAGAATCTGAAATATGTTTAGCATAGTTACCGCTAAAATCTCCTCTTATACTATCTATATTGCCCTTATTATAAATCGCACCACCGAATCTCGCACTATTACCCTCAAAAAGTCCCTCTATGCTTCCTATACTACTTTTGAGCCCAGTATCATCACTATTGTAAATAGCTCCACCGTAACTTCCATCTACCGCACTATTACCCACGAAATTACCGGCGATTTTATCTAAAATCGTCTGATATCCATTGTATATAGCCCCACCGGTATTATTTATAAAAATAGCCCCACCGGTATTATTTATAAAATCGGCATTTATTTCTTTTACATAATTAGGTGACGAACTCACAAGATTAAAAATTCGCTTATCAAAACCTTCAAACGACACATTCTGCACAATAGCACCGCCATTAGCATAAATTCTTCCACCTCCGGCACCACCTATTATCTTGTGTCCGCCTCCGTCAATAACCAAATCATCAACTGATATACTAACATCGGTATTGGCAGTTATATCCTGCCCCAATATAATTACACCGCCGACGTTTGCCGGATTCCGTAGCTCTGTTTCAAATTTTGCCCAATCATCAACCACAACCTGTGGACGACCGCTAATATCGACATTAGCCAAAGCCGTTGTACTACATAACAAAAAACCAAGCCCCATTACAAACTTACTGCTTTTTATCATGACGCACCTCCGTCTCTTCCTGAGAACAATATAAAACTATTATACCACAATATTTCATTCAAAACAACCATTTACAATCACCAAATCTTAGCCAGCAATCTTTCATATCTTTGCATATATAAATTCAATTTGTCTTTTTCTATTTTGCTTTCATAAGAACGCAATGAATTCCGACAAAACTCGGCAAATCTTTCTTTTATCAAATCAAAAAAGCTTTGCTTTTTAAGAAATTCCAACGATTTTTCAAAAGCTGAAAACAGATCATCGGTTTTTTTATCAGAAAAGGTTACCTTTGTAATACTATTTCCTCGCAACCTGTAATAATAAAAATCATGCCAACAAACTTCGCAATCATTGGCATAAGTAAACACCATCATATTAGTTACATTATCTTCAAAAAACACACCCTCGGCAAAAGTGATTTGATTCTTTTGCCAAAATTCTCTTTTATACACCTTTCCACACGCCATAACATTGGCAAACATATAATCAAATTTTGTTTTATTACCGCCTTGTTCCAAATTTTGCAAAAATCCCACCGGAATATTAAATTTATGAGTATCTTCAAAATTACTAAATCCAAACAAACAAACATCCGGCGATTTTTGTTTCAACTGATAATCCAATATTTCCAATGCGTCGGTTCGCATCCAATCATCACTGTCTACAAACAGCAAATAGTCACCCTTTGCATATTTTACCCCTTCGTTTCTGGCAGCCCCCAAACCTTTATTTTCTTGGTTTATAATTCTAATTCTCTTATCTTTTTGTGCATGATGCTCTAATATTTGCAAACTCTTATCGGTCGAACCGTCATTTACACAAATTATTTCAAATTTTCTAAATGTCTGATTTATCAGGCTTTTAAGACATGTATCCAAATATAACTCAACATTATAAACCGGAACCACAATCGAAAATCGCGGATTTTTCACTTCCTTATGCCAATAATTAAAATCCCCCCTAAACAAAAGCGTCGTATTCTTAAAATCGGCAAAATTATTTAGCAAAATATTGTGACAAATACCGTAATTCATCAAACGAGTATATGAATTTGATTTCATTTCTCTAACTCTGCGTTGCAAAAACTCCTTTACTTTGCCATACATCCGCTCTTTATACTCATCTTTCATCAAACTTAATACTTCTGTGCTTTTTTCATATTGAAACTGCAACAAAGCATCATTAAAAAAGCCCATCAAGCCTACCTTTTTTGCCGCCAACATCATGGAATTAAACGTATCAAACAACGAAAAAGCATTTTTTCCAAAAGTTCTGGTAACCGAATTTTCATTATCAAAGCAGTAATTATACCAACACTCAAAACTAACCTTGACCTTTTGAGCCAATATCAGGCTTCTAAACCAAAAATCTATATCTTCATACGAATTTCCTTCCAAGAACTTCAACTTGTTATCCTGCAAGAATTTTCTTTTAAATATCTTATTACAAACTCCGGAATTACCATAAAAAATTCCATAAAAAGCCTTGTAATCGATAAACATATCTTCATTTATCGGATAATAAAAATTCCTTTCGGTAAAAAATTTTCCACCTTCACCAACAATCCCGTTAAACATAAATATATCTATGTTTCCTGACTTCAAAACCTTTATAAAATGAGAATATAAACCCTGTGACAAATAATCATCGGCGTCAACAAAAGAAATATATTCGCCTTTGGCTTCTTTTATTCCGCGATTTCTGGCTGCTGCCGCTCCTGCATTTGGTTGTGATATTACCTTTATTCTTTTATCTTTATCGCTAAACTCTTCCAATATTTGCAAGCTATTATCTGTTGAACCGTCATTAACACAAATTATCTCTATATTTTTATAATCCTGCGACAAAACACTGTTCAAACACCGATGTAAGAACTTAGCGGCATTATAAACCGGAATAACTATAGAAATTGTTGTTCCAAACATATCGTTCCTTTTGCTTTTACCCACAACAAAACCTCAAGACAGAATCGCTCTACTTGCCATTCCGTCTTCTCGATTCTATTTAACAAAAGGTTAATTTTTTCTTAGTTTAGATAAATTTTTTGCAAACTCTAAGTGACTATAATTATTCTTGCTCTTTATTGCCATCGCCCAGTTTTTCAAGCTCTACCATATCTTCTTCATCAACTTCCGTTGCTTCAAACTTATATTTTTCGTTAAACCAATTTCCCAAATCAATATCGGCACATCTTTTTGAGCAAAAGGGACGATATTTCATATCTTCAACTTCTTTTTTACAAATCGGACATTTCATTTTTCCACTCTCCCCGTTCCTCTGCAAGATGCGCATTCTTCGGTAAACAAATCTGCCAAAGTCGGCCTTCTTCTTGATCTTATAATTTCAACATTTCCGGCTCTGGTTAAGCCCAAAACATTTGCTTTCATAGGATCATCGGCCAAGCCGTTGTTCAAAGTTTCAATAATGTTTCGCAAAAACTTAAAATCGGTAATTCCGGCAAAATCTATAACTATTTTACCCGATAAATTTCTTAAAATTATCTGTCTGGCAATCTCTTCCGCCGCTTCTTTATTTAAAAGCCCGACATTTCCTTGCAAACACCCGTCACCACTGTCAACATCTATGGCAACAAAAGCTTTGGTTTCTTCTATAATGATTCTTCCACCGCATTTAAGCTTTACAACTTTTGCCAAAGCCGCCCCAATCATTTCATCGATTCCGGCATTTTCAAAGGCTTTCGGGTCATACTCAACATCAACTTTTTCTTTAAGCTCGTCTTCAAGCAAATGTGAATTAACTACTACCCTTTGCAAAAAGCTTATATTACGATTTATCATCTCATTCAAAGCATTATCTCGGCAAAACAATTTTTCGGGAGCTTTTGCATTTTTTGCTTTACCTATAATATCGGCAAAAACATTTTCCAATTCCTTGCTTTCAGCAAGAATTTTATCAAAATCAACCACTGCTGCATCGGTTCTTACAATCCAACCACCCTCGCCCAAATTATCCGAAGCCCATTCAAAAAGTTTATCTCTTTTTTCTTCATCTGCAATTTTGCTTGAGATTTGAATTTCACAACCATATGGGCAAAAAACCACATACTGCCCTGCCAGTTGCAAAAATCTCGACAATTTAGCCCCTTTTTCAGCTCTTTTTTCTTGTATAACCTGTACTATAATGTCTTGCCCCTCATTGGCGCGCAAATCTTCCAAATCTCTTTCTGTGGCATTGATAAAAGCTTCTTTTTCATCACCGATATTAACAAAATATCCTTCGTGATTATTAGCGGTCTTAATTTTTTTTACTATCTTACCGATAAAAATATCCCCCTCACCGGCATTATTTTTATCACTGACTACAAATTCTACCAAATTTCCATCACACAATCCGGCAATTTTTTTAACCGAACCTTTTTCTTCAACCACTATCTTATCAATCATTATCAATTTACTCCGGCTCCGTTTAACAAAGATTTAGCTTCATACAAAGGCAAACCAACCACTCCGCTGTAAGATCCGTTCATATTCAAAACCAAAGCAGCCAAGCATCCTTCTATTTTATATCCGGCACATCCAACCCATTCTTTTGAAGCAACATAGTCCCTAACTTCTTTTTCTGACATATGTTTCATTTTTATTTTGGTAGTATTTAATCTGATAGCTACCTTTTTATTTTTATCAACCACACACACCGCAGTTAAAACTCTGTGGCTTTTTCCGGAAAGCAAGCGCATAACATCCGCCTGTTCTTCATCATTTTTAGATTTTTGAATTATTTTATTATTGCACACCACTACCGTATCAGAAGCCAGAATTACTTCACCGCAGTTTTTCTCAGCTACGGCCAAAGCTTTTTCTCTTGCCATTCTTTTAACATACTGACTGGCTTTTTCATCTTTTTTAGGTGTTTCATCTATATCAGCAGGCTCAATTTTTTTTGGTTCAAAACCTATTTGCTTAAGCAAAGCTATTCTCTGCGGCGATTGTGATGCCAAAATAAAATTTTTCATAAAACAAATCCCATTTATTTAAAAACAAAAAGGGTTTTTAGCAAAAAACTAAAAACCCTTAACTTTAATAAAAACTACACTTCGTCGTCGTAAGTTTTTTCCATTCTTTCATGACGTTCTTGAGCTTCGATTGACAAAGTTGCAACAGGTCTTACCTCAAGTCTTTCAAGTCCGATAGGATCACCTGTTTCTTCGCAATATCCATAAGTCTTATCTTCAATTCTTTTCAAAGCCTCATCAATTTTTGAAATCAATTTTCTGGCTCTGTCACGGGTTCTCAATTCCAAAGCTTTATCTGATTCCAAAGAAGCTCTGTCAATCTGATCGGGTTGATTAAGGCCACCCTGCTTCAACTCATCCAATGTATCCATAGATTGACCGATCAAAGACTTTTTCCATTCCAACAACTTCTGTCTGAAATACTCCAATTGCATTTCATTCATATATTCTTCATTTTCCGAAGGTTTGTAATCCGGCGGCAAAGAAACGGCACTGTCCATTATTCCAACTCCTTAAAAAACAATTATAAAAATTTTTACTCAAGATATAATAAACAAATAAAAATTCAAGAAAAATTATCGCTTTTTCCTTTGCTAATTCTATCTTGTAAGTTTTGCCAATTCCACCTCAACCCTTAATTCAATTTCTTGTATAATTTCTTGCAACTTAGGGTCATTTGTTTCTGTATCTTTTTGTTTAACAAGCCTTGAAATATTAATTAACTTGTCTTTATCAATTTCACCCACTAACAGCGATTGCCTGATATCTTCCAAACTATCCAGCAAATCATTACCTTTTTTGACCAACTTATTTCTTTTTTGCCTTTCTTCTTCGTCACTAACCATCTGTGCGGCAAATATAGCGTCTGCAGAAGTCATTGCTGCAGTATGTTGCAAATTCTCGGCCTGAGAAGTGCTGCCTGTTCTAAGATAATCAGCAAAACTCTCACCGGAGTAAGTTTTCTTTACTCCTTTACTTTTAGACAATTCATTAGTTTTAGCTAAGTCATCTATCTTAATCAAATTTTTTACTCCTAATAGAAGACATATTGGATAGTATTATCATGTTCTTTTTTGCATAACTCCATTGCCACACTAGTAGAAACAGGAAAAGTATATTTTTCATCCGTTGCATTTTTTGATTGCCATACCGTTTTACTGTTATCACTATTTACAACCATTGCATAAACAACAGATCTTTGTCCTTTGTCCCAATTAATTTGCACGGCATTAACACAAGTTTTTCTGCTTAAACCGGTAAAAACAACTTCATATTTATCATCTTGGTCGCTTATATCATCATTATAAACTTTTACAGAAACCTCTCCACCGCTCCTGCTTTTTAACTTTCCTCTAACACACATCTGAAACGGAGCTATTTTATTGTTACACAAATATGAAGCCGCACTATCTTCACTGCTACCCAATGCGCTATAATTTCCATCAAACCTATAAATATCTGAAATAGCTTTTTGCAAATCTCTTACTTCATCTGCAACCATATTTTGTGTAAATATGGAATATATGCTGTTTATCAAAGAAATAACAGATACTCCAAGCATAATAGCGATAGCTATAACGGCAATAGCTTCAATCATCGTTGCACCGGACTGATTTACTTTATTTACTCCGGACATAATAACTCCTCTGCCAAAACATTCATCATAAAAACAATAAATATATTGTTTTTTATTTTACATTTACCAATATATTATATATATAATATTGCCAAAGGCAAATATATCTTTCTTATCTGGAGATTAAAATGAAGAAATTTTTTACATTTTTAAGTTTATTTACGATCGCTACCATATCTCAAGAAGCTTCTGCACTTGAATACAGACCTTATGTTGGTATTGGTTACGCTGCTGACCACATTAACTACAAAGCAACACCAACCAACATCAATATGAACTCTTACACTGCTTTTGTAGGAAGCGAATACAATAAATATTTTGGCACCGAAGTATTTTATCAACAAAGCACGACCTGGCACAAGGTTATTGATGGAAATAAAATAAGCACTGATTTCTACGCATATGGTCTTGACACCTATACATATCTACCCCTCGGTTGTGAACAAAGAATAGCTCCATTTGCCACCTTAGGTATTTCAGGATATGAGTTTGGCAAAGATAATAAAGATTGGGGACTTGGTTATCGCATGGGTGGCGGTTTACAATATAAAATTACTGATAATATAGCCGTAAGAGCTCTGGGACGTTATATTTTAACCGACAAATTAGATAACATTGATCATATATCTGAATTTTCACTTAATTTAAAATATGTTTTCTAAGGAATAAAAAATGAAAAAATTTCTTCTCTCCGTTTTATTAATAATGCTTGCTGCTTGCTCAAAAGAAGATACCACCGCCGAAAAAACAGCACAAGCCAACCAAACTTTGGATAAAGAAACAGTTTTTTCTTTTTCCTCCGATGATTTAGCCGAAGGCTGTAATAATTCTTCTGAGATTGTATGCACTATAAATTTAGCCGTTAAATGTACCATTAACCCCAATCTGGCTGAATGTGCCGAAAACAAAGAAGTATTGCCTTCATTTATATTTATGCAAGATGAAACTCTACAAAGACCTACATTTCAATCATACCAGATAACAAAGTTAAAACCCCGCGAAGACGGAGCTGTAGAAGTACATACCAAAAGCTCATGTAATGGTAGTTGGTTTGGTCTATGCAACGGAAACATCATATATGTCATGAAGAACTACGATTCCAAATGGCAGATAATTGATATGTACGCCGTAGAGTTTTAATTTTCAGACAATTCATCAATCAAAGTATAGAAATTTTTATACTCTTGCGTTTCTATATTTTGCACAGATTCTGCCTCAACCACAAACACATCTCCGGTTGCCATTTTAGCAATATCAACCGCTATATTGTTATCTATCACCAATTCACCGCTATCTGCAAACTTTTTTAGATTTGACAGATAAACATCATATTTTTTTATATAATCCGGTTTATTTATTTCCCTGTCATATGCAATATATTTTTTACTATCGGGCAATTTCTCCACTTTATGCATTTTATCTGATTCCGGAATAAAAAAATCAGGTTCCTTTAATTGACGCACATACCTTGCATAAGCTAATTGATAAACCAACAACAAAAACACAAGTAACAAAATTTTTCGCATTTTCATAACCATAAATTAACAATTAACCGATAACAATATTCTATTATGAAAAAGATTTTTTTTATATTAACAAATTTAATTTTTTTAAGCCGCTCGGTTTTTGCGGCAGATTGTTCGTCTTTGCAAATAACCCCTGAAATAGAATTAACATCTTCTTTTGGCAAACTAACCGGAATATACGATAAAAACAAAGAAGAAATATCAGCTTTAGCAGAACAATTAAACAGTATCGAACACGGTCTTTTTGCATCAGGTTTATCAACGGTAAATATAGACTTTGATGTCTCGCTGGAAGCTGAAGCAGTTAAAGTTGATGAAAAAACATATTGTATAATACCTGCAAAAATAAAATTATTTTTAGGTTTGACCAACCCGACAATTTACCTTTCGAAAGAACTACAAGCAGGAAGCTGCGAATACAATGTCGTATTATACCATGAACAAGTACATCACCAAATAAATGTCGCAACTCTAGAATATTATCTTCCCTTATTTAAGGATGCAGCCGAGAAATTATCGAAAAAAATCCCCCCAATGAAAACCGGCACGCTAGATAACAACAAAGAAAAAATTTCACAAATGACCGTAGAATTTAACCAAAAGCTACTTCCACTAGTAAATTACATAAAAAAAGAGATTATCAAACAACAACAAAGACTTGATAATCCCCAAAATTACAAATTCGAGAGCAAACTTTGCCAAAAAAACTAAGAAGCTCTCCCGTTCAAAACATCTTCCAAAAAGCTTTCTATACCTTTGTAAGCATAATCAATAAAAGTTTTATCTTTTGTTGAATTATTATGATAATAAATTCTAACCGTTGTCATACCGGCCTCTTTAGCAAACTCAAGGTTAGAATAGCTATCATCAACAAACACGCAATCTTCCGGTTTCACATTAATTTTTTTGCAAAATTCTTTATAAACATTTGAATTTTCATTCTTTTTATAAACACCAAAATCTTCCACCGAATAATATCTATCCTTAAAAAATTCGTACAATCCAAGATGTTTAAGAATTTTCTCCGAAGCGTAACGATCACTTGCCGTAAACACATATTGCTCAGCCGGAACCTTTTCTATTTTTTCCAACAAATTATCATAAGGAACAATCTTTTCCACCGGCTTTCTTTTATGATAAGCAATAAACAAATCTTTAGGTTTTATACTGTAATTTTGATAAAAAATCTCACCACCGTCACGATATACTTTATATGATTCCGTAACCAATTTTTTAGCTTTTTCAACATCCATATCAAGCCCTAGATCATATACTAAAGCCTCAGCCATTACGGTATCGAGAATATCGGCAAAATACTCTGTTTTATTATACAAAGTATCATCCAAATCATAAATGACAATATTTTTACCTAAAACCACATCAATATCCTTCTGTTAACACAAACAGCGGGATTTTAATTAAAAATTAGCTAAAAATCAAGAAAAATCAAAGATTCCAAATTGGATTTTTTACATTTTTTTCCAAAAACTGCCGATGCTGTTCTTCAAAATTTTCATCAACATTAAAAACTCTTGGCTCTCTGAAATTATTACTTTTATTATCTTCTTTTACAATATTAATTTTATTCTGTTGTTTTTTGGCATCCAATAACAAACTAGGCTCTTTTCCGCCGAGCAACTCAAGATAAACTTCAGACAAAAGCTGAGCATCAAGCAAAGCTCCGTGAAAAGTACGAGCACTATTGTCAATCTCAAATCTTTTACACAAAGCATCAAGACTACATCTTGCCCCTGGAAACATAGCTCTGGCAATTTCCAAAGTATCGATACAATTATCCCAAGACATTTGCCTTTTATTAATTTGTTTCAACTCATAATTAACAAAATTCATATCAAAAGAAGCATTATGCGCCACTAACTTATCATCACCGATAAACTCCAACCACTTATCGGCAACTTTATCAAAAGTAGGATAATCTTTTAATATTTCATAAGTAAGACCGTGCACTTTAACCGCATCTTCAGGAACTTCTCTTTCCGGATTTATATATTGATGAAAAGTTTTACCGGTTGGCAGATGGTTAATAAGTTCAACCGCACCTATTTCTATAAGTCTATGCCCTTTTGCATATTCAAATCCAGTAGTTTCCGTATCAAAAACAATTTCTCTTACCATTAATTTTCTTCCAAATCTTTTATGATATTAATTAATTCCACCTTAAGAATATTAAAAGGCTTATTTGTGTCAATTACAATATCAGACAAATACTTTTTATAACTATTACTCATTTGAGCATTATTTATTTTATCAAAATCTTCTGCCGATACATTATCTCTTTTCATAACTCGTTGTTTTTGAATGTTATAATCAACATCTGCCAATATTATAATATCGCAATATTTATCCCAATTTTTCTCAAATAGCAACGCAATATCCAAAAATGCCACATAATTATCTTTAGCTTTTTTATTTATAATATTTTTTATTTTAGCATTAAGAATAGGATATATAATATTTTCTAATTTTTTTAATTTTTCCTTATCAGAAAACACTATATTTCTGAGATACCTCTTATCAGCAACTCCGTTTTTCACACTTTCCGGAAACAATTTTTCAAGTTCTGACAAAAAACTTTTATTATTATATATTTTTCTTACCCAAGCATCTACATCATACACGGCATAACCAAGACCCCTTACAATATTTGCCAAGGTAGTTTTTCCGCATCCTATTGAACCGGTAATAGCAACAAGCTTCATTTTTTTACCACCAATCAATAAGTTAAGTAAGTTTTACACAATTAACGGTTTTCCTGTGCATAAAACAAGCAAACCCCGCTATGCAGTTTAACTTATTCTCACAATATTAAATTTAATTTTACCACTTATGAACAAGAGATTTGTTTATTAATACGTTGTTGATATCTCAAATTATCAACAGTAGGCAAAAAAAACAATTATTAACGAAATATTAACGAAGATTCAAATTATTAAAAAAAGTTAATATTTGGATTCTATCAAATTATCAACAACTCAAAAATCTGTGTATATCCCTGCAAACAAAAATTTAATCCACAAGACTCACAACGATATACAAATAACAACTATATTTTTTAAAATATATTGATAGGGAAGGCAGGGTGTTGATAAAATAAATTGACAAACAAACAAAAAACAATATATAAAAGCAGAGTAATCAGATATTCACATTTCTTACTAAATTTCCCAAAACAAAGGTAAACATGAATTTAAAAGATTTAAAACAGAAATCTCCTGCTGAGCTGTTAGCTCAAGCCGAAGAACTAGGCATTGATGATGCTTCTTCAATGCGCAAACAAGACTTAATGTTTGGTATATTAAAAAAAATCGTTGGCGAAGACGAAGCTATCACCGGAGAAGGCACCATTGAGGTAATGCCCGACGGTTTTGGATTTTTAAGATCATCTGAATCAAACTATTTAGCCGGACCAGACGATATATATGTATCCCCTTCTCAAGTAAAAAGATTTGGTTTAAGAACCGGAGATACGGTTGAAGGTGAAATCAGAGCCCCAAAAGAAAATGAGAAATACTTTGCTTTAGTAAAAGTAGACAGAATAAACTTTGACGACCCGGAAAAATCAAAATTAAGAGTTAATTTTGATAACTTAACGCCATTATATCCGACCGAGAAGTTAAACTTTGACATTATATGCGGCGACAAAGATTATACTACCAGAGTAATTGATTTAATCTCACCGCAAGGCAAAGGCCAAAGAGGTTTGATTGTAGCACCTCCTAGAACAGGTAAAACCGTAATGTTGCAAAATATAGCACACGCTATAGCAACCAATCACCCTGAATGTTACTTGATGGTATTGTTAATAGACGAACGCCCGGAAGAAGTTACCGATATGACACGTTCTGTTAAAGGCGAAGTTATATCATCAACCTTTGATGAACCGGCATCAAGACATGTTCAAGTAGCCGAGATGGTAATAGAAAAAGCCAAAAGATTGGTCGAAAACAAAAAAGATGTTGTTATTTTACTGGATTCCATCACTCGTTTAGGCCGAGCTTATAATACGGTAATTCCTTCATCTGGTAAAGTTTTAACAGGTGGTGTTGATGCCAATGCATTACAAAGACCAAAAAGACTTTTAGGTGCTGCCAGAAATGTAGAAGAAGGCGGATCTTTGACCATTATAGCCACAGCTCTGATTGATACCGGCTCAAGAATGGATGAAGTTATTTTCGAAGAATTCAAAGGAACTGGTAACTCAGAAATAATTTTGGATAGAAAATTAACCGATAAGAGATTATTCCCAACCATTGATATAACTCGTTCCGGTACTCGTAAAGAAGAGTTATTGGTAGACAAAGATACACTAACGAAAATGTGGGTATTGCGTCGAGTATTAATGCAGATGGGTATGACCGATGGCATGGAATTCTTGCTTGATAAATTAAGAGTAAGCAAAGATAATAAAGATTTCTTTGCTAATATGAATTCTTAAAAACAAAAAATAAGTTTCTTTCGCAAGAAAGAAACTTATTTTTTTACTCTAATTACATATGAAATAAAGAAGATACAAAAACAGAAGAATTACTACCGGAGAAATCATTCTGTTTTTATAGAAAGTTTTATCTCCTCCGACAATTTCTCCTTCGTCTGTTATTATTCCGTCCCAGTCAGTTACCGGCTCAAAATCATTAAATCCTAAGAATTCGCCAATTCTGGGAGCATATCTAAAAATTTCGATAACCAGCAATGTTGCTAAAAAAGATAACAACATGTGTATACCGCAAAGATATAAAAACAAATCAGCGGATAAAAAAGACCACATTAACCTAATATCAACAGGTTTTATTTTTATCAAAGTATATCTTTGACCAATAAAAATGGTAGCAAAGACAATAGCGCTGAAAATTTTTACATCAAGTCTTTCAATAATAAACAAACCTGCTAACCAAGCGGCAGCAAAAATCACTATTAAAGTGATTAACAAAATAAAATTTTTCTTTTTCATAAGTAAAAAATTTAAAATTAGACAATTAATAATATTTGGTTATATGGTCATTATTAGAAAAATTTTTATTTTTTTTCAAGAGGTTTTATATTTTTGATAAAATAAAGTTTTTAACATCAGACATATTATCAAAAATATTTTGAATATTAAGTTTTCTTATCTCATCAATGTATTGTGGTGTACTATACTTTATAAAAGCAATAACACTCATTTTAGCTTTTTGAGCGGCAATAATTCCGGGAATTGAATCTTCGACAACTATGCAATCAGATGGACTAAAACCAAGAGTATCGGCAGCCAACAAAAAGATATCAGGCTCAGGTTTTCCATACTTAACCAAATCAACCGTAAAAACCTTTTCCGGCGGAAAATATTTTTCAATACCGACTTGTTTAATTTTCAATTCGGTTTTGGCGAACGTACCTCCGGTTGCAATGCATTGTTCAAAATCGTTTATTTTAAAAATTTCTTCAATACCGTCGGTTAAAGCAACACCTTGTTTTAATTTTTGCATATCAAGCATAAGAGCTTCATTCCAAAAATCATCAGAGACATTAATTCCCATTTTTTGCAACACAGCTTTTTTATCTTTATCGCTAAGACCGCCGATATTTTTATTTGTGGTTTCAAAATTCCAATTGAGATTAAAATATTTATTAAGCAGATCCATTCTTGATAAGACCCACAACTTTTCTGTATCGGCAATTACACCGTCAAAATCCCAGATTACTAATTTTTTCATTTTTACCCCAAAAAAATCGATTAATTCTAAAGGCCGTACGGAGGTTTTTCAATTAGTCTATGATAGTTTTATTAAAAAAACATAAATCATCTCTCAGAAGTCAAAAAAACGGCTTTTTTTTGGAGTCGCTTTTAAAACTTGCTTTAATGAAACAATCTCGTTATAAAAAAAGCAATAAGAGGAGAGAAAAAGTGACAAACCAAACTATTTATGCCTTATCGACGGTTTACGGAAAATCTGGTGTTGCCGTAATCAGAATTTCCGGAGCCGAAGCACTAAAAGCAGTTGAACAGATGACCGATATTGATATAAAAAATATCAAACCGCGTTATGCCTATTTTTCCAAACTTCACAATTTGGATAGAACCGAAAATTTGGATGAGAGTTTGGTTTTGTATTTTAAGGCTCCGAATTCTTTTACCGGAGAAGATATTGTTGAATTTCAAACCCACGGTTCCAAGGCTGTAATAAGTTCAGTTATGAATTGTTTATCACAAATCGAAGGTTTTCGTATGGCCGAACCAGGAGAATATTCCAAACGCGCTTTTTATAATGGTAAAATGGATTTGACCGAAGCAGAGGGTTTGGCTGATTTAATAGATTCCGAAACTTCAGAGCAACAAAAATATGCCATGCGTCAGATGGAAGGCGGATTAAAGAACTTATACGAAAATTGGCGTTCCGAGTTGGTAAAGATATTGGCTCATCTGGAGGCATATATCGATTTTCCCGATGAAGACATACCTTCTTCGGTAATAGATAATATGAATAACACTGTATTTAAACTAGAAAACGGCATAAAAGAACATTTGAACAGTGATTCTATAGGAGAAAGATTACGCGAAGGCTTTAGAGTAGTTATTGTCGGAGCTCCAAATGCCGGCAAATCAAGTTTATTAAATGCCATAGTAAAAAGAGACGCGGTTATAGTTTCTGATATTGCCGGTACTACGCGTGATGCCATAGATGTCCACTTAGATTTGAACGGTTATCCGGTAATGTTTACCGATACGGCAGGTTTAAGAGAAACCGAAGAGGAAATCGAAAAGAAAGGCATAGATATAGCTTATGGTAAAATCCATGATGCAGATTTAGTAATATGTTTATTTGATGCATCATCAGACACGGTTCAAGTGTTTGATAAAATAAGAGATTCATTAAAAGATAAGGCGCTTTTTGTTGCCAATAAGAGTGATAAAATATCTCCGGAACAATGTTTTGAATTGGAAAAAGCAGGCTGTTTGGTAATCTCTGCCAAACAAAAACAAGGTGTAGATAAGGTATTACAGGCAATATCCCAAAATATCAAAGACCGTTTTACTTCAAACTCCAATCTTTTGATTACCAGAAGCCGTTATAGAGAAGCCTTGAAAGATGTTTTGGAAAATCTGCAGAACTTTGGTTTTGACAAAGAGATTGAGTTAACCGCGGAAGATGTCCGTCTTGCCGCTAGAGCTTTGGGTAAAATCACCGGCAGGATAGAAGTTGATGAGATTTTAGATAAGATATTCGGTGATTTTTGTATTGGTAAATAGAAGTTTCTTTAATTTTGTAAAAAGGGCGTTTTGGCGACGCTCTTTTTTTATGCCTTTTATTGATTTATAAATTTTTTTGATTATAATGCCGGCAAGATTTAGGTAAAATTTTTTAAGGCCTTATAAAAAATGAAAGATTTTTACGATGTAATAGTTATCGGCGGCGGACATGCCGGATGCGAAGCTGCGGCAGCAGCAGCTCGCATGGGAGCCGACACGGCACTTGTAACCCATAAATTTGATACGATAGGTGAAATGTCGTGCAATCCGGCAATCGGCGGATTAGGCAAAGGACATTTGGTCAGAGAAATAGATGCTCTTGACGGTTTGATGGGCAGAGTAATCGATAAGGCCGGTATTCAGTTTCGAATGCTCAATGCATCTAAAGGACCTGCGGTAAGAGGCCCCAGAGCTCAAGCCGACCGCGAATTGTATAAGAAATATATGCAAGAAGCTTTATCAGAACAAAAAAATCTTGAAATAATAGAGGCAGCCGCAGAAGGTTTAATTTTTGCCGAAGATAGCGTTTGCGGAGTTATTTTGGCCGATAAGGGTGAGATAAGAGCCAAAGCAGTAGTTCTTACCACCGGAACATTCCTCAACGGCGTAATGTTTACCGGACACGAAGCAACCATTGGCGGCAGGGTTGGAGAAGTTTCTTGTAGCGGCATAACACCGTATTTAAAGCAAAAAGGACTAAAAGTCGGTCGTCTCAAAACCGGCACACCGGCCAGACTTGACGGTAAAACCATAAATTGGGATATATTAGAAAGACAAGACGGTGATAAAGTACCCTGCCCTTTTTCTTTTTTAACCACCGAGATTACCACACCGCAAATAAGTTGTTACATTACACACACCAATGAAGAAACTCATAAGATAATCCGTGATAATTTCTCTAAATGTGCGCTGTTTTCCGGTCTGATAACCGGTATTGGACCGAGATATTGTCCCAGTATTGAAGACAAATTAGTAAAATTTGCCGACCGTACCAGTCACCAAATTTTCTTGGAACCAGAAGGATTAAATACCGATGTTGTCTACCCCAACGGTATATCAACCTCTTTGCCGGCAGATGTCCAAGACGCCTTTATACACACCATGAAAGGCTTGGAGAATGTCAAAATTCTGCGTCCGGCCTATGCTATTGAGTACGACTATGTTGATCCCAAAGAATTAAATCATTGCTTAGAAACCAAAAAGATTTCTGGATTATTTTTAGCTGGTCAGATTAACGGTACTACCGGCTATGAAGAAGCTGCAGCCCAAGGCTTATTGGCTGGTATCAATGCTGCTCTTAAAACTAAAGACGGTGGCGAGTTTGTTATTGACCGAAGTGAAGCCTACATTGGAGTAATGGTAGACGATTTAATCACCAAGGGTGTCGATGAACCGTATCGTATGTTTACTTCGCGTTCGGAATATCGATTATTTTTGCGTTCGGACAATGCCGATATGCGGCTAACCGAAAAAGGTTATGAAATAGGTTGTGTTTCAGAATTAAGATACGGTGTATTTAAAGCTAAAAAGCAAGCTGTTTCTGATTTCAAAAAGTTTAGTGAAGAAACTTTTGTAAGCTACGATGTTCTGGCAGATAACAATATAAATGTTAAGAAGGATGGTAGCAAACGCACCTTATTCAACATTCTTTCGTACAACGATGTTTCACATGAAACAATATGCAACATGTTTCCTGAAGTTGCCAAAATCCCTTTGGATGTATACGAACAAGTAGAAATAGAGGCCAGATATTCCGGCTATATAAAAAGACAACTTGCTGATATTGAAGTCTTCAAAAAAGACGAGAATTTAAAAATAAGAGAAGATATAGATTATACCAAAATCGGCGGACTTTCGCGCGAGATGATAAGTAAGCTTTCCGCTGTCCGTCCTGCAACCATAGGTGAAGCCTCTCGCATCCCCGGAGTAACTCCGGCAGCAATCACCGCACTTTTAGGATACATCAAAAAATGAGTTACCCAGATATAACAACAGCCATATCTCTTTGGCAAGAAAGCTTAAGCGGAAACTGCGAATGGAATAAAGAGAAAGCCAAAGAATACATATTTCACACATCAGGTGTTGCAGAATCCGCCGAAAAGATTGCATTATCTTGCGGTATTGAAGGTAACAAGGCTTATGTTTTGGGATTGCTTCATGATTACGGAAAAATTCAAAATGAAAAAAAATCAGGAACCGCACATTTTATTTTTGGTTACCAAGAAATGAAGAGAAAAGGTTTTGATGATGTTGCCAGAATATGTATCACTCATTCATTTCCTGATCA
The DNA here is from genome assembly GCA_949297185.1 of uncultured Pseudomonadota bacterium. Taxonomy (GTDB): domain Bacteria; phylum Pseudomonadota; class Alphaproteobacteria; order RF32; family CAG-239; genus CAZU01. The sequence goes on along the minus strand of CASFRM010000018.1, from coordinate 18,114 downwards.
TAGTTTTGCTTTTAACGAGTACTCTTCATATAGTATCAAAGATTTGCAAGAGGCAAAATCAATTATTTCAAAGCTAGAATATGATGATTATGACCGTTTAATACAGCTGTGTGATATGTTTTTTGAGGGTATGAATAAGATATCATTTCAAGAGCGAATTGCAGGAATTCGCCAAAGATATAATTTATCTGTATTACAAACGGCAAATTTAGAAAAATATACCGCCGCTAATAAAAAGTACTTTGATGAAAAATGCGGTTGCGATATTTATAAAATTTTAGGCATATAAAGGAAATATTAAACAAAAGCACATATATTCTCCCATTATTAAATAACGAGAGATTATATATGCAAAAATTTAGCTACCACAGTCATACCAATTTTGCCGGAATATTTGACGGCCGCAATACCGCCGAAGAAATGATTTCTGCAGCCGAAGCTTTCGGCTTTGAAGAGTTCGGCATAAGCAATCACTTTATTTATCACCCTACTATTGCCAAAATCCCGTTTATACACCCACAAATGTTTGGTGATTTAAATAAGCTCATTGATGTATATAAACGAAATTATGAAGATATAGACGCGGCAGCAGAGCATCATAAAATAAAAGTTCTCAAAGGTATGGAAGTAGATTTTTTTCCGTCTGCAGAGTGGCGCAACAGTTTCGAAAAAGCTATAAAAGAACTCAAGCCGGACTATATAATCGGAGCCACACATTTTATCAGAAGTGCCGATGAAAGTTTCATGTGTAACATATATCACCTAAATAATCTTCCGGAAAGTATTACCGCAGAAGAAAAAGAAGAGTTATTGCGAAACTATTGGCTAAACACCGAATCAAGCATAAAAAGCGGATATTTTGATTTTATAGCCCATTTTGACTATTGCTGCCAATTTGACTTATGTATAACAGAACCTTGGAATGAATATAAATATAAGGTAGTCGAAGCCTTGTCGTCAACCGGCACCGCATGCGAAGTAAATACAAACGGCCTAAGGCGCATCGGTCGCCCCTACCCTGACTGGTGGCTGGTCGAAAAAATGATAAAACAAGATATTCCGTTGTTGATTAGTGACGACTCTCATTTTGCGAATCATGTGGGCTCGTATTTTGCCGAAGTTGAGGAAAAATTATCCGAATTAGGATGTAAGAATCGCTTTTCTTTTCATAAATAGATTCAATTATCACTGTTTAAGTTATTGAAAATATAGCTGTTTTTATTCTTGCTAAAAATGGTGTTTATAAGTCGGTTTTTTATGTTTTAAATTTTTCATAATTTTTATAAAAATAAGTTATGAAAAATTTAGCAGAAAAATACAATGTTTCATGTGAAACAATCGAGCAATTAAAAACCTACCAGTCATTACTCAATGAGTGGCAGCAGAAATTTAATCTGGTTAGCAACTCAAGTTTAAGTGATGCTTGGAATAGGCATTTTCTTGACTCTTTACAGCTTATGCAGTACTTGCCGAATCAAGCGGAAACTTTGGTTGATTTTGGCTCTGGTGCTGGATTTCCGGGGATGGTTATTGCTATCGCTTCCAAGGATAGAACGCCGTATTTAAAAGTTACGCTGGTTGAAAGCATAAAAAAGAAAACGCTGTATTTAAATGAAGTGGCATCGCAAACATCCACCGATGTCGAAATAATCAACGGCAGAATCGAAAATATCAAGAACCGTAAGTTTGATGTAATTACATCAAGAGCGATGACTAATCTTTCAGATTTGCTCAAATATGCCCTGCCCTTCTGTCATCAAAAAACCGTTTGTATTTTTCCCAAAGGTCAAAACTATGCTCAAGAGCTAAAAGAAGCTCACAAGCAATGGAAGTTTAAGTGCCAAATACAGCCAAGCGATTTTTCTGCTGAAGGCAAAATTTTGATAATAACCGATATATCAAAGAAAAAAGGAGGAAATAAATGCCAAGAATTTTAGCTGTTGCCAACCGCAAAGGCGGTGTCGGTAAAACCACAACTACGGTCAATGTAGCCACTGCAATGGCTGCAGCCGGCAAAAAGGTTTTGGTAATCGACCTCGACCCTCAAGGCAACGCCTCAACTTCAATGGGAGTTGATAAAAAAGGCAGTATGCCGTCTTCATACGATGTGTTGCTTGGTAACCGCCGTCTGACCGATGCTGTGGTTTGGACCGAAATTCCAAACTTCTCCATAATACCATCATCGCCGGACTTGGCCGCCGCCGAAATAGAATTGGTTGATGTCGAAAAACGCGAATTTGCACTCAAAAAAGCCTTATATAAAGAAGCCGTCAACTATGACTACATTCTCATAGATTGCCCTCCGTCATTAAGTCTTATAACAGTTAATGCTTTAGTTGCCGCAGATGCTGTTATTGTTCCGTTGCAATGCGAATTTTTAGCCCTTGAAGGTGTTTCTGATCTAATTCGCAACATAAATGTTATTAAGAAAAACTTTAACCCTTCATTGGTTTTGCAAGGTGTTGTCCTCACCATGTACGACAAGCGCAATAATTTAACCCAAATGGTTGAAGATGATGTCAGAAACTTTTTTGGTAAAAAGGTTTATGATACTGTCATTCCGCGCAATGTTCGCATATCAGAAGCTCCGTCGCATGGCAAACCTGTTTTGATTTATGATTTCAAATGTCCTGGTTCGCAAGCCTATATCGGACTTACCAAAGAAGTATTAAAAAGAGAAAGAGAGTTAATCGCATGCTAGAAGAAAACAAAAAAAAGAGTTTAGGTCGCGGACTTGAAGCCCTGCTCGGTGAAATGAACGAGGATATCGTTAATACCGAAACTTCATATCAAAAAGCAGATAACAATGTAAATGTTAATGATATTCACATTAGTAATTTTCAACCGCGTAAAGATTTTGATGAAGATGCGATAAACGCCCTAGCCGATTCCATAAAAGAAAAAGGAGTGTTGCAACCGCTTATCGTACGCAAGGCCGCAGATGGATACGAACTTATTGCCGGCGAAAGAAGATTAAGAGCCTCCAAAATTGCCGGCTTGACCGAAGTACCGGTAATTATAAAAGAACTTTCAGATAACGAAGTTCTGGAAATAGCTCTTATCGAAAATCTCTTGCGTGAAAATTTATCAGCCATAGAAGAAGCCAACGCCTATCAAAAATTAATTGATACTTTTTCTCACACCCAAGAAAAGATAGCTTCAACAGTTGGAAAATCACGTAGCTATGTTGCCAATACGCTAAGACTTTTGAGCCTGCCGGAAAAAGTTCAGGAAATGGTAAGCCAAGGCAAATTGTCTGCCGGACACGCACGCTGCTTAGTCGGACTAGACAATGCCGAAGCATTGGCCGAAAAAATAATCAAAGAGGATTTAAATGTTCGTGATACCGAGGCTTTAGTTGCCAAACAAAAAGAGGCTCCTGCCACTAACACCAAAAAACCTCGCCCGCAAAAAAACGGAGATATTTTAGATATAGAGCAAAACTTAAACAAAAATTTAGGTTTGCGCATAAAAATAACTCCCAACAAACAAGGTGGCGGCAAAGTTGTAATGCAATATGCCTCTGTTGCCGAGTTTGATATGATTATAAACATTCTTGAGCAAAAAAAATCAGCAGAATTAAATATTCAAAACACTGTATTTAAAGCTCCGGAAGCTACCAATGACAAGTTTTCAATCAAATTTGTAGATTAAAAGAAAGGATAAAAAATGACTATTTTAGAAAAAATGTTGGATACCTGTGCCAAAGCAGGTTACACAACCACAAAAAATGTTGAAAAAATCGCACGTGCCAAACAAATGATGTTTGGTGATGAAGAATGGCAAAGATGTCCTTGTGACGGACAAAATCCCAAAAGATTTTGCATTTCCGAAACATGTAAAGCCGACATAGAACGCGACGGCGAATGCCACTGTCACTGTTATTGCAAAAAACAATAAAAAAACAAGGCTTCTTTCATGAAGCCTTTTTTGTTGCCGTTTACATTATTTTTACTTAATATAAATAAAATCAAGACAGCCAATAAAATAACCAACAAGAGGGTAAGAGAATGATAAAAAAAATACTTTTTGGAACAGCTGCGTTGTTTTTTATTTTTGCTGGCGGAGCCGGAACCCAAAGTGATAATACCTTATTACAGGGTGGTGGCTTTTTAGGACTTATTATCGGTCTTGTTGTTCTTTACATATTCGCCAAAATGGCTTGGCGAGCAATAGGGTGCTTACCATCGTTAATAGTTTTGTTGGCTGTTGTATTTTTTATCCTCTATGCCATAGGTGCTCTAAAAGATGGTGTTGGCGGTATAGACGACAATATAAAGACATTTTTGGGGCAGGGAGTTAGAACATCTTCCGAGGTTATAGCCAACGCCGATGTTGAAAATAATGAAAACAACAAATTTGAAGAAAATGGTGTGGTTAATCTGGTAGGAGAAGACAAGCACCCGATAATTAGTGAAAACATGGGTGATATTTTGCCATCCAAAACCGAGAAAAAACAGCAAAAAAACAATGGTTTTAATCCACTTAACTATCCTTATACAATTGGTATAACCAGAGTAATTAACGGAGACACATTAGCACTAGGAGGCAGAGCCATAAAACTTTACGGTGTTGCCGCTCCATACAAGTCACAAACCTGTGCCGATTCCTCAGGAAAAGGTTATAAATGCGGACAGCAATCGATATCTTGGTTAAGCAACTGGCTTGCGGATAATGATGTAAAATGTCATATTTTATCAGAAGATGACCGCGGTAATGCTTATGGTGTGTGCATGTTAGGACCATACGATATCGGAGCGGCTTTAGTAAATGCCGGTTGGGCTGTTGCAGATACCAGACAGACCAAAATATATTTGCCGTACCAAGAACAAGCCGTAGTCAATCGTCGCGGTTTGTGGCAAGGAGAGTTTTATATGCCTTGGGACTGGGAAAAGATTCAAGCGCGCAAAGCCAATGTTAAGATAATTAACAAAAAGAATAACAGCGGTCGCCGCAAAGTTTGGTTCAATCCTTTTGAGTAATGATATGAAAAAAACATTTATCACCAAAACCGAAGCAGAAACGATATCTCTTGCCTCACAGATAGCAAAAATTGCCAAAAGGGGAGATGTTTTTGCCCTGTACGGAACACTAGGCATGGGAAAAAGCGTTTTTGCCCGAGGCTTTATACAAACTCTTTGTCAAGCCGAAGAAGTTCCAAGTCCGACTTTTACTTTAGTCCAAGAATATGATGCTCCTGAATATTCAATATATCATTTCGATTTATATCGACTAAAATCACCCGATGAAGTTTTTGAGCTTGGCTTTGAAGAAGCTGTTTACGGAGGGGTTAGCCTGATAGAATGGCCAGACAAAGCCGGTTCTTGGTTGCCCCGAGATATTTTTAAGGTCGAATTTGCACCAAACAGTGATAGTCGCTCAATAACAATCAGTTGCGATTCCCAAGAGAAGAGTAATCGTTTGGAAAAAGTAAAATGAACATTCATGCATCCTGCATAAATTTTAAGGGTAAAGGTATTTTGTTTCTGGGCGATTCTGGTGCCGGAAAATCAGAAATGTGCTTGCGCTTAATATTTGAACACGGAGCTGTTTTGGTTGCCGACGACCGAGTAGACATAGCTATTAAACAACAAAAAATTTATGCTTCAGCACCGCAAATTTTAGAAGGATTGCTCGAGGTTAGAGGAATAGGCATCATCAAGCTAAAATACCGCCGGAAAAGCAAAATCGACATGGTTGTCAAGCTCACCAATCAAAAAATTGAACGCATGCCTGAAAAGGAGTTTTATGATTTTGAAGGTAAAAAAATACCGCAAATAAGCATAAATCCGCAAGAAATAGCCGCTCCGATCAAAATTTTGGCCGGATTAAGTTTGCTGTGAGGATTTGGCAAATCGCGGTTGATTAATTACATGGTGGGTATTAATATACACTAAAATTTTTAGTTTCAATATCAGGAAATTAGCATGATTATCTTAAGAAAAATCGAGAATTTTTTACGCCGCCAAGGTAAGCCTTTGGTAAATTTTATCTTTAAGGTCGGCGAGCTTTTTATTTTTATCAGCCAAACGGTATATAATTGCTTCACGCCGCCGTTTTATTGGCGCAATTTTACCAGACAAGTCATTGATATGGGTTTTTATTCTTTACCGGTTGTTGGCTTGACTACAATTTTTGCCGGTATGGTTATCGCCTTGCAAAGTTACTCAGGTTTTGCTTCCGTTGGAGCCGAAAGCATGGTTGCCAGTGTTGTATTAATATCTGTAACAAGGGAATTAGCTCCGGTTTTATCTGCATTAATGGTTGCCGGTCGTATCGGTGCAGCCATGGCTGCAGAGATTGGTACCATGCGCGTTACCGAGCAGATAGATGCTCTAACTACTCTTTCAACCAACCCGTTCAAGTATCTGGTTTCGCCGAGAGTTTGGGCTGGTTTGGTCGTAATGCCTATTTTGGTGCTAATTGGTGATGTCATAGGAATTTTTGGTGGTTACGTAGTAGGTGTATACAAATTAGGTTTTAACCCTGCCAACTACATCAATGCCACTTTAGACGAACTTCAAGCTCTTGATATTACCACCGGTGTAGTAAAAGCAGCGGTTTTTGGCTTTATAATTTCATTAATGGGTTGTTATAACGGCTATAAATCCAAAGGTGGAGCCCAAGGTGTTGGTGAGGCTACAACCAACGCGGTTGTATCATCTTCCATTTTAATTTTGATATTCAACTATATCGTAACCGAACTTTTCTTTTCCAGATAAAAGGTGAGCCAAATGTCCGAAGTAAAAATAAAATTAAGGAATGTAAATAAATCATTTGGTAAAAAGGTTGTTTTACGCAACCTCAACCTTGATGTTTACAAAGGAGAATCTCTGGTTGTTATCGGAGGTTCTGGTACCGGAAAATCTGTTTTGATTAAGTGTATTCAAGGTCTTTTAACACCAGAGGATGGTTCTATATTGGTTGATGACCAAGAAGTTGTGGGTATTGAAGAAAAAGACAAAGAAGCCTTGCACTCCAAAATGGGCATGCTATTTCAAGGCGGAGCCCTATTTGACAGCTTGAGTGTTTGGGAAAATGTTGCTTTTGATTTGATAGAGAACAAGGGGTATAACAAGAAAGACGCTCGTAATGAAGCTATCAGAGTATTGCGTTCGGTTGGTCTTGACCCAGATGTTGCTGACTTATCACCGGCAGAATTATCCGGAGGTATGCAAAAACGTGTAGGTTTGGCCAGAGCCATAATTTCGCGTCCGGAAATCATCTTTTTTGATGAGCCGACAACCGGTCTTGATCCGATAATGGCCGATGTAATTAACGATTTGATAGTTGAATCCGTAAAAGGTTTGGGAGCAACCGCTCTTACCATTACGCATGATATGGCATCTGCCCGCAAAATAGCCGATCGCGTAGCCATGCTATATAAGGGCGAAATCATATGGCAAGGAACGGTTAAAGATTTGGATAAAACCGATAATCCCTATGTTGTTCAATTTATTAACGGTCGCTCGCAAGGACCGATAAAAACGGGAGTTTAACTTTGGTAAAAAAAGAGCTAAAGCAATATATCTGTCAAAACTGTGGTGCTGTTTATCCCAAATGGCAAGGAAAATGCGACGCCTGCGGTGAATGGAATACCATTGTTGAAGAAATAGTCGGCGGCGGTGGTTTTTCTAATTTTAACCCTCGCAAAAGTAAGGGGCGAGAGATAGAGTTTTTTGCTTTAAGCGGAGCACAAGAGCAGCTTGACAGGCTTTCTACCGGTATCAAAGAATTAGACAGAGTTTGCGGCGGCGGCTTGGTATCAGGTTCGGTAATATTGGTTGGCGGTGACCCCGGAATAGGTAAGTCAACATTGCTTTTGCAGGCTTGTGCCAAAGTTGCCGATTTACCGTCGCACCCCGAAGTTTATTATATTTCGGGAGAGGAGGCTGTCGATCAGGTCAGATTAAGAGCTAAAAGATTGGGCTTGGAAAAATCTCCGGTAAAATTAGCTTCCAGTACCGAAATAAAAGATATTGTCACCACGCTTGAAAAATCAAATGCCCAAGTAGTGATCATCGATTCTATTCAAACTATGTTCTTAGATGAAGTTGAATCAACCCCCGGCAGTGTAACCCAAGTCAGAGCTTGTAGTTACGAATTGATAAAGCTGGCCAAACGCAAGGGTTTTACGCTGTTTTTAGTCGGACATGTTACCAAACAGGGCGAAATTGCCGGCCCCAGAGTTTTAGAACACATGGTCGATACGGTATTATATTTTGAAGGTGAGCGGGGACATCATTTCCGCATATTGCGTGCAGTTAAAAACCGTTATGGTGCTACCGACGAAATAGGTGTTTTTGAAATGCAAGACAAGGGGTTGGTCGAGGTTGCCAATCCTTCGGCATTATTTTTGGCCGAAAGGCAAGGCAATGTTTATGGTTCTTGCGTTTTTGCCGGTATTGAAGGCTCAAGGCCTGTTTTGGTTGAGATACAAGCGCTTGTCAGCCCTACCAGTTATGCCAGTCCCAAGCGTGCGGTCGTAGGCTGGGATTCCAACCGTTTAGCCATGGTTTTGGCAGTGTTAGATGCTCGTTGCGGTATGAATTTAAGTTCCCAAGATGTTTACTTAAATATTGCCGGTGGTTTAAGAATATCTGAACCCGCTGCCGATTTGGCGGTTGCTTTGGCTGTAATTTCGTCATTAAACAAAAAGACCTTACCTGCCGATATGGTTGTTTTCGGCGAGATTGGTTTGTCAGGGGAGATTAGGGCGGTTTCACAACCATCACTAAGGCTAAAGGAGGCCAAAAAACTTGGTTTTCACAGTGCCATAATTCCGCAAGGGCGCTCAACCGATAAAAAATACTCGGTTGAAATGGATTTGCACGAAATGGGCAATGTTCAAAGATTAATAAATTTACTTAACTAGGAAACAACGATGTATCAGCTAAATAATCTGGATGTAATTATTTTGATAGTAGTTGCCATATCGGCACTGATAGCCCTAAACAGGGGTTTAATTAAAGAAGTTTTATCAATAGTAGGCTGGGTCTTAGCTACAGCATCAATAATTTACTTGCTGCCTGTGTTCTTACCCATAACTCAAAAGTTTGTATCCAGCGGTCTTTTAGCCGGTATTTTAACCACATTAATCATCTTTGTAGTATTTTTCATTATTTGGATTTACTCAACCAGCAGCATTGTAGGCAAAATTCGCACCAGTAAGCTCAATGGACTGGATAGATTTTTAGGCTTGTTTTTTGGCATTATGCGAGCTTTTTTGCTGGTTATATTGTTTAACATCATGGTTAGTTGGATTATTCCCGAAGATAAACAATCCGATGTTTTAAGAGAGTCCAAATATTACCAGTTGGCAGGCTCTTTTGCCAAGCCGTTAGAAGAGATGATACCGCAAGAAACTCTTGATTTGATAAAAGAGAAAACCCAAGCCTTGAGCGCAGAAGAACCGTCTAAAGAAGATGAAGAAAAAGACAGCTCATCAGAACTCTTTGAAAAACTAGCCCGCCCGCAAATCAAAAAGAGTGTAAAGAAGCAGGTGTCAAAAATCAGTGAAGACATCGGTTATCATCAGTCCGAACGCGAAGATTTAGACCGATTGATTGACAGTGTTGACTAAAAATTATAACACTTTTCTGGAATTGAGAGCCAGCTGGATTGTTCCTTCATCCATATAATCCAGTTCTGCTCCCATAGGAATACCTTGAGCCAGAGTAGTGATTTTAAGATTGTAATCCTTAAATTTTGAAAACAGGTAGTGAGATGTAATTTGTCCGTCTATGGTGGCAGGCAAAGCCAAAAGCAACTCTTTTACCTCTCCTGAGGCCACTCTTTTTTCCAAGCTGTCTATATTTAAGTCTTCTGGCACAATGCCTTCCATGGCCGATAAAACGCCGCCCAAGACATGATATTTCCCCTTAAAAAGGGAAACCCTTTCCATTGCCCACAAATCAGCAACATCTCGTACCACACAAATAATCGAATTATCACGGTTGGGTGACGAACAAATCGGGCAGGGGCTTACGGTATCAAAATTTCCGCAGATTTCGCAGGTTTTAATATTCTGAGCCACATTATTTAATGCGGCAATCAATGGCTCAAAAGCGGTCTCTCGTTTATTCAAGAGGTGCAAAACAATTCTTCTAGCCGAACGAGAGCCAAGAGAAGGTAGTTTTGCAATTTGCTTTATCAGAACTTCAATATCTTTTCCTGCCATAATAACCTCTTAGAACGGTAACTTCATACCACCTAAATTAAGACCTCCGGTCAAAGCCGAAACACTCTCATTCATCTTAGCATCAACTTTATTTTTAGCATCGTTATAAGCGGCTAAAATCAAATCTTCTAAAATATCATTTTCGTCAGGGTTAAGCAGAGATTTATCAATATTGAGCTTGGTCATATCAAATTTGCCGTTAAGCGTAATTTTTACCAAGCCGCCGCCGGAAATTCCCTCAACTTCTTCTTCGGCCAATTTAGCTTGCTCTTCTTGCATTTTTTTCTGCATCATTTGAGCTTGTTTCATTAAGTTTTGAATATTCATCATAATTAATTATCCTCATCAAAATAAGTGTTTTCTTCATAGAAGAAGTTAGGTTCTTCCTCATTATTTTCTTGATTAGCAATTTTTCTGGTTAATGTGTCTATTTTAGCTCCGCGGAATTCGGCCATTATTGCTTTAACCAGAGGCAAATCCATCACGTCTTTTTTTAATTCACGGTCTTTTGCAGCTTCTTTATCGGCGATTGTTTCACCCAAAGGACCTTTTTGAATATTTATTTTCCATTTAATACCTGTAGCTTCGGTCAAAGTATTTTGTAAATTCAGCAAGAAATCATTATTAATTTTCTCGCTGGTATTAACCGACATTTCACCATTAGCAAATTGGTTAAAAGAGAAATCATTTTTGATGGAGTAAGCCATCATTATTTTTTTGTTTTCCACCAAAAAATCAACCATTTCTTCCGGTGATGAAAAAACGACTTTTCCCTCGCCATCATTGTCATCGTTCTTAGCCGCAAAAGAAATATTTTCGGCTTGTTTTACGGTATTACTGTCTAAGAAATTAGAGTTTTTTTTTAAGCCATCCAGAATCTCAGCCGGAGAGGGAAGATTAGCCGAAAAGGCAATTCTGATTAATATCATTTCCAGCGCATCTGCCTGCACCGGAGCAATATTAACTTCGCTCAAACCCTTAATCAGCATTTGCCAAATTTTAGAAAGGATGGCAATAGGAATATTCGAAGCCAAACGGTTGCAAAAATCTTTTTCGTTTTCTGACAAAGCCGGACTCTTAAGCACTTCCGGCACGATTTTAACCTTAGCCAACATATGAGTCAGATTAATCAAATCTTGCAACAAAGTCAGCGGATTAGCACCGTTTTGATGTTGATTGGCAAGGTTTTCCATAACTTTTTCTATATTTCCGCCGACCAGTGCTTCAAACAGTTCAAAAGTTAAAGTTCTGTCGGCCAAGCCAATCATATTTTTTACAATATCGGTCTTAACTTCACCAGCACCGAGAGAAATAGCCTGATCAAGCATTGACAAACCATCTCGGCAAGAACCGTCAGCGGCTTTTGCAATCAGGTGCAAAGCCTCGTCTTCGGCTTTCAGATTTTCTTTTTCAATTATGTTTTTAAAGTGAGCAACCAGAGTTTCGATAGAAAGTCTTTGCAAATCAAATCTTTGGCAACGCGATAAAATGGTAACCGGAACTTTTCTTATTTCGGTAGTTGCAAAGATAAAAATAACATGAGAAGGCGGCTCTTCCAAAGTTTTAAGCAAAGCGTTGAACGCTTGTTTAGAAAGCATATGAATTTCGTCGATGATGTATACCTTATAGCGAGCATTTGTAGGCTTATATCTTACACCATCCAAAATTTCTCTGATATCGTCAACACCGGTTCTGGAAGCCGCGTCAAGTTCCAAGACATCAATATGGCGAGATTCGGTAATGGCTCTGCAGTTTTCACAAATTCCGCAAGGGTTTACCGTAGCACCGGCAGAAGCATCTTTTCCTGTACAGTTAAGAGCTTTAGCGATAATTCTGGCGGTGGTTGTTTTTCCGACTCCTCTTATTCCGGTAAGAATGTATGCGTGGTGCAGGCGGTTATTTTTTATGGCATTGGTAATAGTTTTAACCAAAGCATCTTGTCCCAACAGTTCGTTAAAATTCTGCGGACGATATTTGCGTGCCAAAACCACATAATTTTCTTGTTTATCTTCAGCCATAAATCAACCTTAATATAAAAACGGCGGAGGAAAAACGACCTTAGACTAAATCGTTACGGCTGCTTTCTTCCGAACCTGACCGGATTGGCGACCAGCTAACCCGCTTTCCTCCGCTAACATCATTAGCAAAAAACCGCACTTATTTCAAGACAAAATATATCCTACTCACTGATTTATTGAAATTCCCATACTTTTGAGCTGTTGTCTTATAATTTCGGTTTCATTGTTTTCTAAATTTTCATTTTCCGTCAAGGTTGGTTGCGAAATCATTTGGCCATAAATTATGATTTGAGCCAATGCGGCATCTTTACCGAAAATCTGCGGAGTACGATAATCTCCGCTAATCATAAACTCAGGCAAAGGTTCCGAAATACTCTCAAAATATGCATTGCCGTTGTCAACAGATATATTGCCTAAACGACTAATCTCAACAACACTGAGAGAATGTTGATTCGAGCCATCCTTAAAAAATCTGATTTTACCGTTTATTCCGTTAAATCCGGCAGTGTCGGTAATGTTTTCGTTAATGTTTTCGGCTGTAGAAGAAGCCAACTGCGAAGCAATCGCAACCGCATCATAAGCTAAAGTATAAAGACTGCTTGGTCTTTCGTTAAATATCATATAATACTGGGTTGCAAAGTCAGAAGAGAGATTTTTATCCACCGACGGATATAAGCTTTTGTTGAATATGGCTTCATTATTTAGTTTAGAACCCTCCCATATAGAGGTACCCAAAAACTGCACTTGCGGATAAGCCACATCATAATAAGAGAACATAGCCACCGCTGCCGTCAGTTTAGCGCCGTTTTCTGCTATCAGCAAAGCATCAAATCCCACATCACCCAATCCTTCGCGGGTAGAAAGCTTTTTAAGGTCATTGATTGCCTTTGTGTCGCCTGCATTTGCTTTTGACTGTAAAGAGGCTCTGATTCTGGCAACATTAGCATGCCTTCTATCATAGTTTGACATTTGTTTTGCCAGAGTTGAAAAATCTGATGTTCCTGGTTTAAAAAATCCTATTTTGGTAATTTCAACATTATTCTTCTGTGCTGCTTTAACGGCTGCTTTAGCAACGGCAGCACCTGTTCCGTTATCCGGCAGCAAAAGGGCAAATCTCACGCGTCCTTGCTTTGCCGCATAAGAAATAATTCTGTCGACCTGTTCTTCAACCAGAAGCCCCATAGAATATACGGTTGGTTGCAACACTTCTTGTGCCGTAGAAAAAGCAATAACCGGAATTCCGCGATAGATTGTTTCATTAGAAATGGCCTGAACTTCCTGACTTTTTAGCGGTCCGACAATAAGGTCAGCACCTTGGTTGGCAGCGTTTTCAACGGCAATTCTGGCGCCGGAAGGAGTACTTTGCGTATCGTAATATTGCAAAACCAGATTAGGGTTGTTTATTTGATTGAGCGCAATCATAGAAGCCTTTTTCAAGCCTTGACCGTATTTTGCGTCATTTCCGGTCAAAGGTAAAAGCATGGCTGTTCTAAAGCTTTTTCCGTCAGAAATACCAATCTCTTCAATATCGGTAGAATAACTTTCGGCTCCGCCTTCGTCTTTGATGGTATCCGAAGCACAAGAAGCAATGAAAAGACATAGGTAGATAAGAGAAAATTTTTTAAACACTTGCAATTTATCCCAAAATATAAAACAATCTTACCGATAAGTTTTAGCTTAAAAAACTTTTGTTGTAAAGAGAGGTCTTAATGAAAAGCGGTATTTATCTTGTTGCTACTCCTATCGGCAATATCGGAGATATTACCATCAGAGCTTTAGATGTATTGAAGTCTGCTGATATCATAGCTTGCGAAGACACCAGAGTAACCAAAAAATTATTTACGCTGTTGGGGTTAAACAAAAGCGACAAAGAATTTTTTGTAATGCACGACCATAACGAAGAAGAAACAGCTCAAAAACTGATAGATTTTGCTGTTTCCGGCAAAGTAGTTGCTTATGTGTCAGATGCCGGCTCTCCGCTGATTTCAGACCCAGGCTATAAACTGGTTAAACATTGCCGCAGTCAAAATGTTTATTTTACGACGATTCCCGGAGCATGTGCCGCTATTTGCAGCTTGCAATTATCAGGATTGCCCAGTAACAAATTTATGTTTGCCGGTTTTATTCCCAACAAAGAAAAAGCACGCAAAGAAGCTTTAAGTCAGTACAAAAACTTAGATGCCACGCTCATATTTTACGAAACCGCCAATCGCTTACTCAAAACTTTGTCGGTAGTTTCCGAGATTTTTGGCGATCGAGAAATTGCCGTTGTCAGAGAAATAAGCAAACTCTATGAAGAGTGCAAAAGCGGCACGGCTTTAGAGCTTATATCGTACTACACCGATAACCAGCCCAAGGGCGAAATTGTTTTGCTGATATCTCCGGCTGCAGCGGAAGATATAGTTATAGAAGATTACATTTCCGAGCTTAAAAAAGAGCTTGAAAACAATAAACTGCGTACGGCTGTCGACCATATTGTTTCAAAATACGGCCTAAACAAAAAAGAGGTCTACCAAAAAGCTCTGGAGCTAAAAGATGCTAAGTGATTTTAGCGGAAAATTTGCTGAGTATATGGCAATTTTTTATTTGTATATCAAAGGATACCGTCTGGTAAAACACAACTACATAACCGGTCGCGGAACCGGAGCCGGTGAAATAGATATTATAGTCAAAAAACGGCATTTATTAGTTTTTGTAGAGGTTAAAAAACGCGGAGATTTAGCTAACGCTGCCTATGCAATACAACCCAAGCAACAACAACGGATTCGTCGTGCTGCCGAAAACTTTGTCGCTAAGCACCAAAACTTTGCAAATTTTGACATCCGTTTCGACGCGATTTTAGTAAAACCGCCTTTTTGTCTGCAGCATATAATCGACGCTTTCTAAGCTTCAATATTTTGTTTCTTTGATTTTAGCTGTCCACAAGCAGCCAAAATATCTTGCCCTCTGGCCACTCTTATAGGTGCTTCGTAGCCGGCTGCTTCCAATATCTTGGCAAAAGCATGAACCTTATTGTTTGAGCTTGGTTGAAAGTCACACCCCGGCCAAGGATTAAAAGGAATAAGGTTGAATTTGGCGCCCAGATTATACTTTTTCATCAAAGCAATCAGTTCTTTGGCATCGTCAGGAGTGTCGTTAAAATCTTTCAACATCAAATATTCAAAGGTAATCATTCTGCTCATACCCATGATTGCCTGATATTTTTGACAAGCCGATAAAACCTCTTCAATTTTATAGCGATTATTAATCGGCATTATTTGTGAGCGTTTTTCATTATTCGGAGCATGGAGACTAATAGCCAATTTTACACCTAATTCTGCCGCCACAGCTTCAATATTTGGAGCGATTCCCGAGGTCGAAAGAGTAATCCGGCGTTTAGAGATGGCAATACCGTCACCGTCAGACAAAATTTTTAAGGCCTTAAAGGTTTCATCTTTATTATGTAATGGCTCGCCCATTCCCATTACCACGATATTTGAAAGATATCTGGTTTCATTGGTGGGTGAGGGCCATTCACCATAAGCATCACGAGCGACCATAAACTGTGCTACAATTTCTCCGGCCGTCAGGTTTCTGGTAATTTTTTGGCTTCCGGTGTGGCAGAATTTACATCCCACCGCACAACCTACCTGTGTTGAGATACATACGGCACCGCGGTCTTCTTCGGGGATATATACTGTCTCGATTCTTTGCCCATCATCAAATTCCAAAAGCCATTTGTGGGTTTTGTCTTTAGAAATTTGCTCGGCAACAATTTTAGGTCTTTTTACCGTATAATTTTCTTTTAGTTTTGCACGCAAATCCTTTGATAAATTGCTCATATTATCAAAATCGGATTCCCCGCGAAAATAAATCCATTGCCATAACTGTTTTGCCCGAAAAGGTTTTTCTCCCAAACCGGCAAGTTCGTTGGCTAACTCTTCTTTAGATAAACCGATAAGATTTTTCATTTTTTGCACTTATTTGAAATAGCTTTATAAGCAGCAGTAAAACCGCTCAACGAATATGTATCTTTTGTTTTTGTCCCTCGTGAAGACACCCCGTCAACAATCATTCTCGAGCCTCTTTTCATTGCCGCCACAATGTCTTTGTCGGTTTTTTCATTAATAGCCCAAGCTTTATCACCGCTGGTAAAGGTGTCGGTAAAAGTTTTTGCACCGATTTTTATCTCGACCGGAGCACCTGATTTATATGTGTATCCGGCATTAATGTTAACGACATCAAAACTTTTTTCGTTTGGGCGGTGGGTTACCACAAAGTAAATATCACCGCGTTTAGAGTATTTCCCCTCATCTTTTTTAGGGGTTGAAGCCATATAGCACACCGGACCTGACTTATCTCGATAGTAATAAGCCGCCCAGTCTCCATACTCACCGATAAGCTGCGGAGCCGCAGCCAAAGAAGTTTGAGCCGTAAACAACAAGCTTGCAAAAGCAACAAATAAAGTTTTTTTCATTCTCAAATACTCACATTTAAAGTTACAGATGTGATAATAATAATTGCAAAATATATAAAAAATGTTAACTTCAAGAAAATTTTTATCAAAGGCATGTTATGATAAGAGACAATTACATAGATACATCTAAGTTAATCAGAAACGATAAAGTAAAGGATTTGTTCGCTCTTGTTGCAAGACACGGCGGAGTTTTGCGTTTTGTCGGCGGTGCGGTAAGAGACGCTTTAATGGGTATTAAAGGAGCAGATTTAGACTTAGCTACCGATTTAAGTCCCGAAGAATTAGCCGAAGCCTGTGCTGACGAGAATATAGAAACCATACCTTTAGGCATAAAACAAAGCAATATGGGGGTAATCATAGACGGAACGGAATTTAAAGTCGGTTCTCTCTATAAATATGTTATAAAAAATGATGGCAGCAGAGATATAGAATTCACTGATAATTGGGAAGAAGATGCTGCCCGCCGAGACTTAACCATCAATGCTGTTTATGCCGATGAAAACGGTAATGTTTTTGACTATTACAACGGTATTGAAGACCTGGAAAAAGGCAATGTGCGTTTTATCGGCTCAGCCACTCAACGCATAGAAGAAGATCCGGTCAGAATATTGCGTTTTTTCCGTTTTTATTCTCTTTTCGGTAAAGGAGAGCCGAATGTCAAGGCTCTTGAGGCCTGTCAAGAAAACAGCCAGCTGTTAAAAAAATTGCCGCTGGAAAAAATACGAGACGAATTATTCAAGATTGTCAAAACTCCTAGAGCACCCATGGTTTATAAACTTATGCAAGACCATGGTATACTTAGCTATGTAATGCCAGATGCTGCGCATATAGATGATTTGGCTCACCTAAATGAAATATCTCAAGGAATGTCTTTGGAATACGAGGCATTGGTCAAGCTTTTTATATTATATCGTCCGGATAATGCTTTGGCCGAAAATTTAGCTGTTCGTTTGAAATTGAGTCGCCAAGAAAAACATCTGTTCACGTTTTTGGCCGATTCCAGTATTCAATTTAATGACTTTCTCGACCATAAAAAAGTGTTAAAACTCTGCTACGAATACAGCAACGACTTTTGTCAGGCCAAATTTTTAACCATGGCTGCACAGGAAGAAGAAATAACGGCCAATATCAAAGAAGTTTACGATTTTATCAACGATTTGCCCGAGCTTGTTTTTCCTCTCAAAGGCAAAGACATTATTGACTATGGTCTTACGGATTCTGCAAAAGTAGGAAAGATATTAAAAGAACTGGAGCAAATATGGGTCGATTCCGATTTTGACCTAACCAAAGAGCAGCTTTTAGTTCAGGTCGATAATTTGAAAGGAGTTGTCTAAAACAAAGCCCTCCGATTTTAGGAGGGCTTTTTATGATTCGAACGTAACACTACCTGCGTAAGCAGGTAGATGTAGACATACCCATATCTTCGCGCTATAAAGAAGATATGGAACAGGTAATATATA
>CASFRM010000017.1 GCA_949297185.1 uncultured Pseudomonadota bacterium | reverse complement strand
TGGAGATACACCACAATTATTTTGCTTACAATAATTTGTATTATTGTATAAAAATAGATATTCATCATATATAAAGCTTATATACGTATCTACTTTATTTTGAGCATCTTTTTCTGACACATTATAAAATTGTGTTAAAAGTTTTACTGCTGTATTTTTGTAACATATTTGCGTTTCTTTATTTATATCAGTAAGAAAATTATAACATTTCATGCTCCAAGTTTCTGTGCATTCTTGTTTTTTAAGTGTATATTTATCTTGACATGAGGATAATTCTTTTTCAAATTCGTTTAAAATATCAGCACAAACATTTAAGCTAAACAACATTGTTAAAGTAAAGATAAACACAAATTTTTTCATTCTTAAACTCCTAAAGATAAATTATAATAATCATAATCTCAAAAGTTGAAAATATGGTTAAAGCCTATCTTATATCTCCATAAACACCCTGTGGATAGTTGGATTTGGTAAAAATCTAAAAAAATACCCTTAAGGTTACTTGTCAACTATATTAAGCATTTGTAATTGTTTGATATTGAATGTTATTTTGCATAAATTTTTCAACGAGAATATATGTTTCCATTGTTGGTTTATAATATTCTGGAGAAAGCAAAAGTTCGAAATGATTTAACTTCATTTAAATATATTATCAGATATCTTCCTTATAAGGAGAAAATTTATGAAAAAGTTGATAATATGGGATTTTGATGGTGTAATTGCAGATACAGAACATTTAGCAACTGATAAATATGTAGAACTTGCTAAAAAGCATAATATTAGTTTGACAAGAGATGATGTTATCACACACATCATAGGCAAAGGGCAACACAAACAATTAGAAACTCTAATATCCTTAGGCAAAAAGGTTAATGCAGATATTGTAAAGCAAATTAACGATGAAATAAGCGCAACAGTTAATAAAAATATTACATTAACAGATAATATAGAAGATGTTTTTAGATTAAAGGAATTTAATCAATGTGTAGCTACAGGAAATTCCTTAGATGGAATTAAAGCTAGGTTTGATCCTCTTAATTTAGATAGATATTTTAATAAGTCCAATGTCTTTTCCGCAAGTTTTGTTGCTCAAGGAAAACCAGAACCTGATTTATTTTTGTATGCTGCTGATAAAATGAATTACGCTCCTAAGGATTGTATTGTTATTGAGGATTCTATATATGGGATAATGGCAGGTATTAAAGCAAATATGACGATTATCGCATATCTTGAGCATATTTTGTATGATAAAAAAGAATATATAAGAAAAATTAACGATTTAGGGAAAGTACATATATGTCACAATATGGTGGAAGTGAAAGATTTACTTTTTAATATAATATGAGGGCAATACATGAATAAAAATATATTTTTTTACCACGGGTTTAGAAAATCTTCGGATGTACTCATTGAAAAAGCTAAAATTCCAGCTTCGTGCAAAGGCAAAGGGGCCGGCGGACAGAGTGATGGATTTTATGTATGGAACAATATAGAAAAAGCAAAAGAATATTTAAGCGGGTATATATGCGATAATCCGGTTATATGCAAAATAAAAACGAATGCGGATAATTTTGAATATCCGCAGTGGCAGTTTGATTATGAGGCCTTAGGATTTCTTCAGGAACCCGAATATGAAGAACAAAAGAATATTAGAAAGAAACTTGCTCTGTTATTTGTGAAGTACAAAGATAAACTTCCTGATAGTTACAAAGAAGATTTAAAAAACAACAAAGAAAATGGATTTAACTTACTATGCGTAAATGAAACTAGATATGGTTCAGTAAGAATCATGATAGAAACCAATAAATCTACTTATAGAACAGCTTTATACGAAGGATTTCTGGCGGTTTCTGGCTGTGAGCAGATCCTTAATGATTATATGTGTAAGCATTCTAAAGGATACCTGGCGGAATACAATGATTTGATGCAAGAATGTTTACCGTATCATAATTTGGCATTTAAATATGTTGGTGACAAAGATTTAGAAGTTGTTGATGTTTATGATGGTAAAGGAAACAAGAGCATGGATTTAACCAAACAATTTTTACCTGAAAAATATCAATCACAATTATTAAATTCATTTGCATTAAATAAACACAATATAAGATGAACCGCATAAAAATTTTAATCTAAGTATTTATGATACAAAAAATGCTCTCGTAAGAGAGCATTTTTTTAACATTCGCACCAATCAAAATTGGTGTGAACAGTACTGGCAACAAAGTCGCGAGCTTTGGCGTAAGAAAAATGTCCGTTATAGCCTTTTAATTTTCCCTCCGCATCAATAAATATCAATGCTTTTGGAGACAACAACGCAATTTTCTGCAATTCCTCAGCCACATTTTCCGGAGAAAGTCCGCCGGCATATCCCTGAACAATATCATCAAAGACCGGTTTTTGTCTGCAATCTGGAGCAATTCCTTCGCCAAAAGATTCATCAAATAATAAATCAAAAATGACATTATGCCGATGATATATTTCTTTGATAAGCAAGGCATTTGCTGCGTTATAAGACAAAATGAAACGCAAGTGAGGAAATCTCATCATCTGTGCTTCCAGTTCGGTAGGAATAGGAGTTATTTCATTTCTTCCTATTTTAAAATTGAGCTGTACTCTTTGAAACATCGGAGCACCTTGTGCATTTTTCCATGATAACAGCTCCTGTAATTCAGGAACAATGTTACCATCGCAGAATTCATCAACCCAGTCTTGATTCAAGTGTAAGGCCAAATTAAGGTTGATGCCGCTAATTAAGATTTGCTCTTTTAAATCTTGCAGCCAAGCAAATCTTTTTGAATCAAAGCCGCATTTTTTGCCGGAAACTTGAATTCCGAATTCAACACATGGAAATTCGCGATGAAGGGCAAATAAGTCATCAATGCAGGTAAACTCATTTGCTCCGGAGCAGGTAATACATTTTAGTTTCATAAAAAAAATATTTAATAGTTAGACATAATCTTTATCAAAATCAGCGCAATTATACATTTTTTTGTCAAAAATGCAACAATAATAATTTAAGATTAAGTTGTATAAAAAAATAAAAGAATAACGAATATGTCCTTGAAAAATTAATTGTTACTCATACATCAAAGTTGTTTGTTAAATTTTTTAGGAGAAAAAACATGTTAGCTAAAATAGCTC
Organism: uncultured Pseudomonadota bacterium; assembly: GCA_949297185.1. Lineage (GTDB taxonomy): Bacteria > Pseudomonadota > Alphaproteobacteria > RF32 > CAG-239 > CAZU01. The sequence goes on along the minus strand of CASFRM010000017.1, from coordinate 34,619 downwards.
TTATATTAACAATTATCGGCGGTATTAACTGGGGTTTGATTGGAATTGCTGGTTTCAACTTGGTCAGCTTTCTCTTTGGTTTTGCTCCGGTGATAGAGCAAATCGTTTATATCGTAGTCGGTTTGTCGGCAATCTATGCTGCTTATGATATAATAAAAAAATAGTCGGTCTTTTTCTTCTACAAAGTCTCGTACAAATTTGTATGAGACTTTTTTTCGCGTAAAATATCTTGCGTTTTGAATTATTTTTTAATTTAATGAAATATATGTTCAAGTAACAAAGAGATATGCTATGCGAATTATAAATATAAACGGTCCGATTAATTCCGGCAAAAGTACGGTATCCAAGCTTTTGACCGCAAAGCTTCCTTACTCGCTTTTTATTGAGGTCGATGATTTACTCTCCGATGAAGAGCAAGATAGGCTAGGGCTGTCAATGCAAGCCGGTTGGGCTGAACGAACCAATCGTCTTAATATCATAATTCAAAAAGAAAAGTCCGCTAAAAATTATCAAAACATAATTTTTGCCTACCCGATGACTGCCAAATTATATAAAGAGTGGCAGGCTTGGGCAGATGACGCAACTACCTTTATTAATATAACCCTATCTCCCAAGCTCGAGGTATGTTTGCAAAATCGGGGTACGAGGGAACTTGATGACTGGGAAATTAAACGAATAAAAGAAATGTACCAAGAAGGCTATCAAAATCCGGAGTTTTCCGATTTGATTATTGATAACGGCAGTCAGACGCCACAAGAAACCCTACAAGAGATAATTAATTTTTTAGAGCAGAGAAGTAGAAATGGAAATCAGAAAATTTAAGCAATCGGATTTATCGCAGGTTTTGGAATTGTGCCGAGAGGTAAGAGAGCACCATATAGATATTTTGAACGGATATTTTACCTCTCAAGATGATGCCGAAGAACAAAAAGGTTTTTTGGCGTCTTTGGACAATGAAAATTGTATTGCCTTAGTTGCCGCCGAGGGAGAAAATATTTTTGGTTATTTGTTGGCAGATATTACTGAAGCTCCGTATTTGAAAGCTCCCAAAGTAGCTCGTATCGGCAATTTCGGTGTAGCCAAAAGCCAAAGACGTCACGGCATTGGCAAAATGTTAATGGATGATTTTATGAATATCTGCCGTGCAAAAGACATCGACGAAGTACGCTTGGGTGTTTTTAATAAAAATACCGGAGCATATAAGTTCTACGAGCAATATGGATTTGAGCCTTTCGAACAGAGAATGCAAATTATGCTCAAATAGAGCATAATGAACGAAACGGAGTATGGTGCTAAGCTCTTATAAGCTCGTGCTCAAACCATTTCTCTTGAAAAGCCGTTGCTTGCTCAATTTCGATATCGGAAAAATCCACACCTTCGGGAACCACAATCAGTTTGTCGTCATCATCATTGGTGCGGTGGATTATGCCGATACATTGGCCTGTAAATTCTTGCACAGGATGATTTACACCCAAGACATAAGCATCAAGCTCTTCTCCGTCACCGGATACGGTGTTGGGAATATAACCGTAATTAAGTTCATATAAGAAATTATGTTTGGGATGTTTTGAATTTAATGGTCTGTCAATAATAACATTAACCATTTTACCTAAGTATTGCTTAACGATAGTCATTATAATTCTCCTTTAAGATTATATAAATTAGTAAGATCCGGTAAAGTCAACCTACAGCCAAGTATAAAACCTTAAAATAATTTGCGCCGGATTAAGACAACTTTTTAAGAGTACTCAGTGTCAAATTAAGTTTGTCATCACTTAAAAATTGGATAATTCTGATATCGGTTATTATATCTTTTTCTTTTATCTGTCCGATGATATGCAAACCGCCTTTTTGGCGAACTCTGCTTAATGCTACATAAAGCTGTCCGGCTGCAAATGCTCCGGTAGTTATGTCAATGATAGCGTTATCTAAAGTTACGCCTTGCATTTTGTGTATTGTGCGGGCATACCCCAACTGCAGCGGAAATTGTGTGAATGATGCCACGGTTTTTGATTGTATTTTATTGTTTTCGTCCACTTCATACGCTTTTTGTTCCCATGTTGCTCGCTGAACTTTTACTTCACTGCCACAGGTGGTAAAATTTGCCGGCGAAAGGATTTTTACGGTTATTTCTTTATTTCCCATACCTGTAACAATACCGGTAGAACCGTTTATCCATAATGGTTTATTATTTTGGTTAAACATAACCAAAGCACCTTCTTTGAGCTCCAGTCGTTCATCGGCGGGAAAATTTTCTTGCAGATTAAATTTTCCTTCAATAGAGGCCATGTATATTTTGGCTGGCTTTCTTATGTCGCGTAAACGTGTTTCATTAATGGAAGCCGCCTGATTTCTTGTCGGGGTCATGGTAACCGAGGTTGCCAGCAGTTTTTTATCCGTGATTTTGCATTTATTAAAAAAATTGGCAACATCGGCTAAAGAGGTATTGTCGGAAGCAGTTCTGATAGTTTCTAAGTATTTTAAAAAAGTTTTGTCGGTTTGGCGGTGAACAGTTTTCATCTGATATATTTTAAAGTCTCCGTTTTTATATGCCGGAGCATCAAAAAAGAAAGGATACAAATGATTATATTTTCTATAAAAAATATCATTTTGTTTTATAACCGGAGGAAGTTGGCACAAATCTCCGACCAAAACCATTTGTATTCCACCAAACGGTTGAGAGTTATCACGAGCTTTTTTGGCAAATTTATCAATGATATCCATCATGTCCGGTCGCACCATTGAAATCTCATCAATAACAATAACATCAACGGCTCTAAGCAGCCCGCATACATGTTTTGTAGGCTTTATTTCATCAACATCAAATATATCTTCCAAAGGCAGCTTAAAAAATGAGTGCAGGGTAGATCCGGCAATATTTATGGCAGCGATTGCGGTGGGTGCCAATAAGCATATATTTTTCTTTGTGTTGTTTTTTAGGTAGTTAATGAAAAAAGATTTACCGACACCGGCTTTGCCCTGAATAAAAATATTATTTTTTGAATTTTCAATATAATTAAACAAAGCCAGTTGTTCTTCATCTGGTACAATAGTGGCTGGTTCGGAGGATGGTTGTTTTTTTATTGTCTCCAAGTGAGTTTCAACTGTTTCTTCAACAATAGCATTGTTTTTTTCAGTATCCAGCAAAGATTTATAATCATCTATCATTTCATCAACGGCATCCAAAATTTGATTTTTTATGTTTTCAAGATTACCGGTGATTTCCTCGGCTCCAAAACGTTTGAAGCATAATGAACGAGGATAGCTTTTCGATACAGAATTATCTTTGCATTTGGATATTGTATTATTTCCCCATGTCATCAAGGGTGTTTTTCTCTCCGATATGCCATAACAAAGCTCTAGATTTTGCAAATCAAAATCGTCTTCATACGGATGTTTGCGGTTTATATAAATTGCAATAAAAATCCCATCAGTTACCTGTTGTGAGGAATCGAGAAAGGCTAACCATGATGTATATGAAGGAGACCAGGACTTAAAACTTCCGTTTATGCGGCAGCTTTTATATTCACCGGAAAGACCTTTGTAACCTTCCGACTTCCATTTTGAACTTTCGATAAAAAATTCAATTAAATTCCATAACTGGTCTCTCTTCATTGTCATATAGCCTTTGTTAGATAACTACCCGATAAATACCGGTTCTGTCATAACCGCACACATTTCCCTTTGTATCTGCTTGCAAGCTTCAAGGCAGTCACTGAAATTTTGATAAGGTGTTGGTAATATATTTCCGTTAAGTTTTACATACCACATTTTTTTCATCCTTTTATAATAAAAATTAGTTTTAGATTTGGTTGCGCCATATTAAAAATTCACAATATCTTTCCATGGCGCAAGAATAGGCTTTTTTTACACGGAGATTGTCATCAACGAATTTAGGATTTTCAAGCAGTTTATTTAATCTGCTTTCAACAACTTCCGGAGATCTTTCTTTCAACATGTCGAAACGATAGTTGTTCATTAAATAGGTGGGAGCACCTTGGGTATACAGCTTAATCGTATTGGCGGAATATTTCTTTTTTTTGTTATATTCTGCATTTGCCAAATATTTTTCAAAACTAATGGGCAGGGTCATATTTTTTCTCCTTCTGAATTATAAATTGTCAACAAATTCGCAATATCTTTTAAGAGCGTTTGAAAGCGTTTTATTGCTTTTAATATCTTTTTCTTTGTAGTCGTCATGGGCATGATTTTTATTGTACTCAAGTTCCGACACTAAGTCGTTTATATCCAAAGATGTTTGTATTGCCCAAATATTTGTACTTACGCTGGGTAAAGCCCCTATATTATTTATGGCACTTCTATAGCTGTTAATGGTGTTGGCAGAGTATCCTTTTGCCGCTAAGAATTCTGAATATTTTTCCTTTTGTGCAGCTTCTTTGGCGTAGTCAAAAGGGGCTGTGGTTGCTTTGCTTTCCTTGGTTTCTATCTGATTTATATAATTATTGAGTACTTTATCAGGCAATAAGTAACATGATTTTATAAAGCTCAAACAAGCTCCGTTCACAGCATCAATAAGATTTAGATTGTGGCCAATGTTATTGTAATCAATTTCCAAAATTTGCAAAAGCGGAGTAACTTCCTTAAGCCAGTCTACCATTTCGGTGTCTCCCAAAAAAGCTGTTTGAGCGGCATTTTGAATATCTTCGAGTTCCGAAGATTTGGTTTTGAAGTTCTCGCGTTCGATTAGAATTTTAGCAATTAATGTCGGCGAGTTATCGAAATTTCCCAACTTTCTTATAATCGGGGCAGGGAGAATTCCCTCATTTACTACGAAATCTGACCATATTTTTAAATAAGTATTTTTCATTGTCTTATCCTTTCATATAATATTATATACATCGCATTAAAATTAATGTCAATATATAAAATTATATTGACTTATATATTTTTATATATTATGTATAAAATATAACAACGAAAGGAAAGACAATGACTGATGAAAATATAAGCTTTGAAAAATTTTTGAGTCTTGAAAAACTGTTCAAAGGCAAAACAGCCTCTGGCGATATAATGAAGGCGTTTCAAAAAATATCGTCATATATATTGCTAAATCGCCAAATAAATATAGCAAAAATTAACGATGTCAAAGAGCTAAAGAAGTTAATTGAAGAAATAAAAAACGATCACACCTATGCGACGGGTATCGACGAGGCATCACAGATTGCGGCTTTAGAAAAATATTGCGATTATAAAAGCTACATTAACGGCAGAAATTAGCTTAGGCGACCAATTTAATTCCGGCCAACAGCCCGCACACGCCGATTATAATGGAGAAGGCCAAATATGTTCCTGATTCCGGCAAAGAGCCTTTGTTTATCAAATTGGTAAAATCCAAAAGGTAAGTCGAAAAGGTTGTAAATCCGCCGAGCAATCCGGTCATAACAAAAAGGCGAATTTCTGAACGAAGATTTGTTTTCTGTGAAATATACGCATATGCACAGCCGATTAAAAAGGCGCCAATAACATTTACCGCCATTGTTCCCCAATGGGTATTGATTTTATTGCATACCATCCAACGCAGTATTGAGCCGATTCCGCCGCCTAAGAAAACCGCCAATATATTAAACATATTATTCTCCTTATTTGTAATAAAGCAAATGTGGTATATAAAATAAATAGTTATAAATCAAGGTTAATTTAGTTATTTTTAAAATTGACAATTAACTGTAAGTCGCTCACAATTTTGAAGTATGGCAAAACAGGAGGATAAAATGTTGAAGATGATAATTTACTTTATAGTTTTGGTTGCATTGATTGGTGGTGGAATAGGTTGTTTTCATTTGTGGCGAGTAGCACAAAGAAATCAAAAAGAAATGTCGCAATATGAAGGCGAAAAGATTGCCGTTAAAAAAGATTTCGGTAAGGTTTTAATCGTTTATTATTCTCTGAGCGGTCATACTAAAGATATAGCCCAAAGAATACAGCAAAATATCGGCGGCGATATGTATGAAATTAAAACCCAAGAAAAGCTCGACCGTTATCCATGGTTTGCCCTCAGTGTAAAACAACAACTAAAAAATATGGAATATCCAAAATTGCAAGGTGGCATGCCGGATTTTGGCGCTTATGATACTATTTTTATCGGGGCTCCGGTGTGGTGGTATACTATGGCAACCCCGCTTTATACTTTTTTGCAAACCGCTGATTTTAAGGGAAAGAATGTTGTGCCTTTCTCAACTCAGGGCAGCAATGTCGGAAGCTATTTTGAAGACTTTGCTCGTCATGCCCAAAATGCTAAGTTAGGCGAGGGACAATCATTTAATAACTTACCGAAAAAATATGATGCTCTTGTCGACAATAAAATAGCAGTTTGGCTAAATAGCTTGTAAGGAAGGCTAAAAATGGCGGTTTTTACTTCAGGTAATAAAAATATTGTTAATTTAAGCAATTCTTTTTTGCGATATTTCGGAGCAAAAACGCATCACGGCACTTTACCCGAATTAGATGTAATATTGCAAAAGAATGAGAAACAAAATGTAGTTTTTCTTATATTAGACGGCTTAAGCGATGATATTTTACGACGCCACCTAGAAAGCGATGGATTCCTCAGGCGTCACCAAAAAACGGTAATTTCCAGTGTTTTTCCGCCGACAACGGCAGCTGCAACAACTTCAATGCATTCCGGTTTATATCCGATAGAGCATGGTTGGCTTGGGTGGATGCCGTATTTTAAGGAGTTTGGCGAACCTGTAGAGATTTTTTTGAACCGAGGATTTTATACGCATAAACCTTTTGGTTCACCCAGTGCTGCCGAAAAGCTGCCGTATAAGACCATTTATCAGCAAATTTTGGAGCAAAACCACAAGGTAGAATATAAGCAAGTATTTCCGAAATTTGTGCCCGGCGGCGCAAAAACTTTTAAGGAATTGTGTTGCAGAATTGCCGTTATTGATAAAGAAGCCACAAAGCCAACCTTCGTTTCGGCCTATTGGATATCACCGGATCATGAATTACACGAGGAGGGTGTGGATTCTGCTAAGGTGACAGAGGTAATAAAGAATATAGAAAATAATTTACAAAAGTTATCTGAGCGTCTGCAAAACAGCGTTGTTGTGGTGACTGCCGACCACGGCATCGTAAATACCAATCCTGTTTGTCTTAACGATTATCCCGAACTCGCTGATTGCTTCGCCGTTTCGCCATCATTGGAAGGCAGAGCAATGAGCTTTTTCATCAAGGATGGAAAGCAGAAATTTTTTGCTTCAAAATTTAATGAACTTTTCGGTGATGATTTTATCTTGTTTGCTCACGAAGATTTCCTAAATTCCAAGTTGTTGGGAGATGGTAATGAGCATCCGCGAGTAAAAGATTTTATTGGCGACTTTATTGCAGTAGGAACAAGGGATAAATGTTTTTGTTACAAACAGGACGGTGGCTTGGAAATAGAATATTTGGCAGCCAATCATGCCGGTTTAACACCAGAAGAAATGAATGTTCCGCTAATAGTGTTTTAGTTTTGTCATACCATAAGTGTCTTCATATTTTCTTTTAGCCAAGCTTCGATTCCTTTTCTGGCTGCAAGCCGAAAATCGTTAATTATGCTCTGATTTTCGGTCTCAAGATAGTAGGCGATTTCGGCATCTTTCATATTTTCGATATAATCGGCAAAGGCAAATATCAGGTTTACTTTTCTGGGCCACACCCCGTCATTAACAAAGATATTTTCTTCAAATTGAAAGAATAATTGGGTAAGCAGAAGATTTATTTTATCATCATACATTTTGCACCTCGTATTGTTAATATACAATACAAATAGCAAAACAAAAAAATACATCAAGTGCATTTTGTAAATTTACAATATTTGTGGATAAGCTTAAAAATTCTTCTTTGTAACCATTATTACTTTACCGCAAACATTAAGCTTTTTGCAGTCTACAATACTAAAAGAACGGTAAGATTTATTATCGGCATTTACTTCAACCGAGTTATCAAAAGGATTGACTTGTAAGCGTCTGATTAATACATCACCAGCTGTATTCAACAAATATATTCCATCGGAATTCATCGTTGCAAAAGATGTATCAACCCATACGAAATCTCCGGAATTAAGAGTTGGCGACATCGCATCACCATAAACCTTAATAATTTTAATATTTTCAGGTATTGTGTTAGCAGAGGTATATATATTAAACAGATTTTTGGTCATGACAATTTCGCCCAAGGTGTTTTTTTTAATCTGCTCGAATCTGCCTTTATTTGTGCCGTCCATATCAAAAACATCAATAGCAACCATTTCATCTGATTTGTTTTTAGACAGACCAAACAGGTTGGTAAGAGTAGCCAACTTATCTTGAATAACATTTGTCTGTAAGGGAAAATCACAAAGTTCTTGTTCAGAAACATTAAGGATTTCCGCTAGCTTGTGCCTTGTCGTTTCATCAAGTCTTCTCGGGGAATGTCTTTTAATAAAATGGAACAAATAGGTCGAATTTTTTCCCAGTTTTAAGGATAGTGCATTAAGGCTTAATCCTCTTTCTTTAATGGCGTTTTCCAAAAAATCGCGTACTTGTTGTTGTTTATCCATATTAATATTCTCCCGAGTTATCATGAAGTGCCTAGATTGTATTGCATTTTTACAATTTTGTAAACAGATTTTATAAAATTTGAAAAATACATTGACTTTACAATTTTTCATATTGTAAACATACAATATAATCACTAAAAAGAGGTTAAGATGTCCATAAAATACACTACCAAAAAAGACAGCATAAATAAGGGAATTTCCAAAAAAAACGGTAAATTTTATAAGAAAAGCCTGCTCGAAGTATGGTATGACAGAGGATGGCTTGAGCTAGAAAATTCACTCTACGGTGCCGAAACCAGATTGCATTACGGTCTTAAATTTATGCTGGACTACCATATTGTTGCCCGCCAAAAACTGCGGAGTCAACCAGGTTCTTCTGATCGGGTCGATTCCTCCATTCCTACCGAAAGCGAACCGTATTTGGATGCTCTTGATAGATATCAAAAAGCGATTCGTAATATTCCGGCAGAGTTCTGGCCGCTGATCAGAAAAGTTTGTTTAGAAGAAATTGAACCGCAACCATCTCCTGAATTGAGTGAAAGACAACGGAGTTATTTCTTTTATGTTTGTAGGTATGACTTGTGTAGAGGCTTAGATAGGGTTGTTTCTGTTTACACCAAAAGATTGAGTGGTAGGACAAATGACAATTAAAACTTTACACAAAATAAAATTTATAGTAAAAGTTACTTGTTTAACAAAATAAGGACTAAAAAAATGGATTTAGTTGAAATTTACGCGCTAATTTTTCTAATATTAAATATCATCAATCAGATAAAATCTGGATACTTATCCACACATATAATTTTTAGTGTAGCCCTTGAAATTCCTATACTTGGAAGAGTTTTTATGTTCTGGTAAAAAAATATTTTTTTTCCACTATATTGACATAGCCGTCGGGCTGGTGTACAACTTCAAGCATGATGAGTAAGTGGGTCAAGACCACTTGCTCATTTTTTTATGCCCAATTTACGAAATAAAGGAGTTATCACCAATGGGACTTGCAACACCTGTCAAATATCAATCTGTTGCGGCCATGGAACGCAAAATCGAAAAATACTTTAACGAAAGAGCCAATTTCAAAAGCGAAGTATACAGCCCCAAAAAAGGTGAAGTAATTGAAATAAACGAACAAGCCCCGTTACATCTGACGGGGCTTTGTGATTATCTGGGGCTTTCTGATAAAGATTTGGATGACTATCAAAATAATCCTGAATTTGCCGAGCTCATCAGAAGAGCCAAGAAAAAATGCGAGGCTTATCTGGTCGACCAATGCGTTAGATTGCATAAGGCAGACTTTATCTTAAAAAATAATTTTCCGAATTCTTGGCAAGACACATCGGAAAACCAACTAAATGAAGAACTCAAAAAAGTTTTGGTAGAATTTGTAAATAAATAGGAATTAAAACCACCATGAACAATCAAACCGTTACCGCCCGCATACCGCAGGTGTTTGCTCCGCTTTTGACTCAAAAAAAGCGGATAAAATTTTATTACGGCGGCCGTGGCGGCGGCAAATCTTATGCTTTTGCCGACAGTCTGTTACTAAAGGGGCGTATGGAAAAACTTCTTATTGCCTGTTTGCGAGAAGTACAAGACAGCATAAAGGATTCCGTATATCGTCTTTTGTGTGAACGCATATCTTTTTACGAAATGAAGGACTACAAAATAACCGAAACCAAAATTGAAAATAAAATTACCGGCAGCAAATTTATTTTCAAAGGACTTCGCGATCAAGATATCCAAAAAATTAAATCACTCGAAGGTGTTGATATTGCATGGATAGAAGAAGGCCAGAGTATCTCAAAAAAATCATGGGATATTTTATCTCCGACCATCAGAAAAGACGGATCCGAAATCTGGATATCCATGAACCGCGAAGAAGAAAACGATCCACTGTGGGTTTTGTTGGCCGCTAATCCCGATGACAGAACCTTGGTTGTGAAAGTAAATTATTATGATAATCCATTTTGTCCTCAAGAACTAAAGCTGCAAGCTGCCAAGTGTCAAAAAGAATCGCCGGATGATTATTTACATATATGGCTTGGGCAACCTTTAGCTCAAGGTGCTTCAAAACTGATTGCCCCAAAATTGGTTCGCCAAGCTTTTATGGGAAAAATATCATCAAGCGATTCTCCCTTGGTTATTGGATTGGATATTGCTCGTTTTGGCGATGACAGTACGGTATTTTGTTTTCGCCGCGGCCGTTGGTGCTTTAAGTTCGAGACCGTAAAAAAGCAAGATATCGTGAGCATAGCCGATTATTGCCAAGGAATAATAAACGACTATTCACCGGCTCGAATTTTTCTCGATGCCGGAGGTGTCGGCGGCGGTGTCTATGACATTTTACAATCCCGTGGTTATCGCGACATAATTCGTGCGGTAAATTTTGGCGGCAAGGCGATTTTAGAAGAAAGATATGTCAATCGCCGCGCCGAAATGTGGGATAACGCAAGAGCTTGGCTATCTCAAGAATTGCCGGTTGAGTTGGTACCTGATGAAGAGTTATTGAGCGACTTATGTTCGGTCAACAAAAAATACGATGCCAAAGGGCGGCTCCAGCTTGAGAGCAAAGATGAAGTCAAAAAAAGATTAGGACGCTCGCCCGATAAGGCCGATGCCTTTGTCTTAACCTTTGCCGAGCCGGTATATGACCGTGGCAAGGTCAGGACTTATGGCAACGGTCAGGTTGTTATTGAAGATATGTTCAAGCAAAACAAGGAAAGCAAATGGTAAAATTCACAAACTCTAAATAAAAGGAAAAAACAAATGATAAAAGCAATATCAGATCGGGTGTTTATTCGGCTCGAACCAGAAACTACCGCCACTTCCGGCGGTATTATTTTAACAGAAGACTATCACCAAAGTCGCAACATCGGACGAGTTGAAAGTGTCGGCTCGGATGTTGTTTCCGTAAAAACAGGCGACAAAGTTTTGTTTCATATGTTTGATGAACTGCCAAGCTATGACAAAGATGTTGTCGTGGTCAGAGAAAATTCAATTTTAGGAGTATTTGAAGATGAGTAAAAAAGAAATATCAAAAATCGATTCCGAGGTTGCGGAATGGCTCAAAAAAATAAACAAGGCCGAGGAACATTATGCCGACTATCACAAATTAATCGGAGATATCCGCAAATATTATCGCAATGAAACCAAAAGAGATAAGCAAAATATTTTTTGGTCAACGGTTGAAACTCTAAAGCCGTTTTTATATTTTACCCAACCCAAACCCTATGTAGAAAGGAGAGAAAAATCAACCGACAAAGTTCACAATCTTGCTTGTCGTATGTTGGAAAAAGCTCTCATTTGGGATTTGGAGCAGTTCGATTTTGACAGTGTTATCAAATATGCCCGTAACGATTTTTTGTTAGGCGGCTGTGGTTTGGTAATTGAAAGATATCGTCCGAGTTTTGGGCTTATAGAAGATATGAACGGCAACACTTTGGAAGTTAAGATTGACGAGCAGGTTAACACCGAATATGTCGACCCGATATATTTTATTGCCGATTCTGATAAGGTTGGAATTTGGGAAGATTGCCGTTGGTTTGCCCTCAAGCATTACATGAGCTTTAAGGAGGCCTGTAAATATTTTGATGAAGATATATGCTTTGATATGAAAGAAGCCAAAGATAAAGAAGTTAAGTCTTTTGAAGTTTATGAAATCTGGGATAAAGAAAGCGGACGCATTTTGTATGTTAGCAAATCTTCGCCTTACAAGTTTTTGAGAGTGATTGAAGACGGTTTGACAATCAACGGATTTTATCCCATGCCCAAGCCGTTATTTGCCACAACCACTAACGACAGCATTATTCCGATACCGGATTATTCTCAGTTAAAACCGCTGTTAGATGAGCTTGACGGAGTTACGACAAGAATGGAAAAGACCATGAAAGCCATCAAGATTTCCGGCTGTTATGACAATGCTTTTCCGGAATTGGGAAATATCTTAAATAAAGATATAACCTTAGTCAGCATCTCAGATTTTGATCGCTTGAAATCTGCCGGCGGTATTAAAAATATTGTCGATTTTATGCCTATTGAGCAATACATAAATGCCTTGCAATCTTTAGCAAGTCGTCGTCAGGACATAATTTCCGCAATTTATGAAATAACCGGTGTCAGTGATATAATGCGCGGCAGCTCCAATGCAGCCGAAACAGCAACCGCGGTTACCAAAAAGACCAATTTTGGAACTTTAAGAAATCAAGACAGACAAAACGATATGCAAAGATTTATCGGCGAGATTTTCCGTATCAAAGCCGAAATTATCTGTGAATGTTTTGATAAGGATAAGTTGCTAGCCTTTTTGCCCAAAGAAGAAAGGTTGCAACCCGAGGCTTTGTTAGCGGTTGAACTGTTAAAGTCCGACAAGCTGAGAGATATGGTCTTAGGCGTTGAAAGCGATGTCAGATTTGGCGAAGGCGATAAAGCTAAAAACAATATCGAAGCCATAACCACCATTCACACCATGATAGGTCAGGCCTTTGATATCGTGAGCAAACAACCGGCATTATTGGAATTATACCGCCAGATGATAGGCGGTGTGGTTTCTTGTTTATCCAATGCCAGACAGTACGAAAATGTGCTGGAAAGCTGTTTTGATAAAATTGCAGCCGAGTTGTCTGCACCGGAACCTGTAACTCCGACACAGCCCGATAAGCAAATTATTGCTTTGGAGATTGAACAACGCAAAAACGAACAAGACTATGCAATCAAAAAAGAGCAAAACGAGATTAAAAAGGCCGAATTGCTCTTTAAGCAAAATCAAGAAAACAACAAAAATCTGTTGACCAATAAGGAGATGGAATTACAGACCGCCTTAAAAATAAATGGTAAAGGCGGCGATATTTCTACCGGCATGGTCAAAAATTTTGAGTAATTAAAATGACATATTTCAGTAAAGAATTTTCGGCAGAAGTAGTTTTGCCGGACGGTTCGGTTGCAACCTCAAGTTTTGAAATCGACCGTTATCTGCGTGCCAACAATTTAACGGCACAGTCAGACTATTCTCCCGAATATATGAAGCATATTCGCGAGAATAAAGAAAGAGAACGGCAAAAAGATATTTTTGCCGACATTGTTCAACAATATAAAAAAAGGATATGGAATGAGTGAAATCAGAGAAGAACTTGAAAGCATCGCCAAAGAGCTGAATATAACCTCTGACGATGACGAGACCATTAAAGAAGAAACATCTTCTGTAACGGAAACCAAAAAATCAAATGAAGATAACGAAGGGGCGGATGAATATTTATCCGCCCCTAAAAGTTATCAGAAAGAATTTGCCGAAAGCTTTGCTTCATTGCCGCAAGAATGGCGCAAATATCTGCACATTCGCGAGCAAGAGGTTGATAAAGGCTTTGGCGAATTACGCGAAAGAACCGGAGCCTACAAGCACATAGATGATATCTATGCTGCTCGCTCATCTGAACTTCGCAATTATGGTATCACCTCGGCAAGCGATTGGCTTAATAAGATGGCAGAGATTGACCATATGCTAAGCAGCAATCCGGCAGATACCATAAAAATGTTGGCCGATGTCTATAAAGTAAATATCGGTTCAACTCCCAACAATTCTTCAACTGTTGTCAGACCGCAGCAACAGCTTAGCTCTGCTTTGGCCGATCAAGTTGTCCAAAGACAGATCGAAGAATTTGCTCGTGAACTTGATGAAAACGGCAAACAGAAGCACCCATTCTTTGGGGAAGTCGTAAAAGACATTTATGATTTGCTTTCCAAGGGCATGGCAAACAATCTCCAAGATGCATACGACACCGCGGTTTGGTTCAATGCATCTACCAGAGATAAACTAATCAACGAACGTTCTCAAGCCGCATTGGAGCTTAAAAGCAAAGATGCCAAGAAATCAAAAGAAGCTTCGTTTGCTCCCAAGGGACGAGGCGAGATTGATACCAAGAACTTAAGTCTCCGTGAAGAGCTTGAGATGCGTTTTGCGGCATTATGTGACGATGAATAATAATAACAATTTTTTTTAGAAGGAAAAAATAAATGGCAAACTCAAATTATGGTGATTTGTTTACTACAACTCTTGAATCCAGAGCCGAGAAATTGGCAGATAACATTTCTAAAAACAACGCTCTGTTATCCAAGCTCAAATCCAAAGACAACATCCGTACCATTTCCGGCGGTTCCAAAATTTTGGAAGAATTGGAATATGGTGAAGGCGATATGGTTTGGTATTCTGGTTTTGATACCATCAGCTACACTCCCAAACAGCTTTTTTCGGCAGCCGAATATGCAATTAAATTGTGTGCGGTTCCGGTAGCGGTTTCGGGCGAAGACTTGCTCAAAAACTCAGGTCATGCCAGAGTAATGGAGTTGATGGAAAAACGCATTCAAAACGCCGAAAAGACCATGCGCAACCAGCTTTCTGCCGCTTTGTACGGTGATGGTACCGCATCAGACGGTAAAGCCATCGGCGGTTTGAAATTATTGGTAGCCGATGATCCGACCACCGGTACGGTAGGTAACATCAACCGAGCCACCGGAGGCAACGAATTTTGGCGTAACCAATCCAAAACCGTTTCGGAGCTCAACAGCAGCAATATTTTGCAAGCTATGAATGAGATGTACTTGAATTGCTCTCGTGGTGTTGACAAACCGGATTTGATTGTAGCAGATGATAAGCTTTATTCGGCTTTTGAACAAGCCTTACAGCCGATGGCCAGATACACCGATACTACAATGGCAGATGCCGGATTTTCAAACCTCAAATTCAAAGGTGCCGATGTTATTTTTGACGGAGGCCAAGGAGGTCATTGTCCGGAAAACCATATGTATTTCTTGAACACCAATTACATTTATTTGCGCCCGCATAAAGATCGCAATATGAAAGTAATCGGCGGCGACAGAATGGCGGTTAACCAAGATGCTATGTATCGTATCATCGGTTGGGCCGGTAATATGACTTTGTCTAATGCTGCATTGCAAGGTGTATTGATTAACTCACCGGCATAATCATAAAACGAGTCACGATCATGTAAGTAAAAAAAGGGGAGAGGTTTATAAAACTTCTCCTCTTTTTTATCA
Organism: uncultured Pseudomonadota bacterium; assembly: GCA_949297185.1. GTDB lineage: Bacteria > Pseudomonadota > Alphaproteobacteria > RF32 > CAG-239 > CAZU01. Next base: position 19,027 of record CASFRM010000017.1, on the reverse strand, counting down.
GAGTAAGGAGAAAATTATGGATTTTGCAACTTATCAAAATCTGATTGAGCAAAGCAAAAATCGAACAGACAATCATGTCGCAGCCAGATTTTATAATCGGGCGGTCAAAACCGGCGAACTATCGGCGGACGGATTACCGATATTCAAAGATGTTTGCTATTGCGAAATCAGAATTAAAGACAACACGACCGAAGTTTTTGACCAACCGGCAACAGAGGAAAAAATAAATCGTTTTCCGCTTGAGTATGCACGATATCAGCTTTCGCAAAAGCAAATTGCCGAAGGTACACCGCTGGAAGAATTTGCCTTTTTGACCGCGAGTGAAATTGAAAGTTGTAAATGCCACGGAGTATTTACGATTGAAACTTTGGCTTCATTGGATGAAGACAAAATCAAAAATTTAGGGCTTACTGCCGAGGCTGGTTTAGCTAAAAAGTTCATCTCCGGCAATAAGATGATTAAACAAGGTGTTGATATTGCGGCATTAGAAGAAAAGTATCGCCGCAAGATTGCCGATTTAGAAGCAGAAATTTCTCGTCTCAAGACCAAACCAGAAAGGAGAAAAAAGAAATGAAGTCAATATTGGAAATATGTCAGGAAGTAGCAGATTTAGCCGCCACTAAAAGACCGGAAGATTTGTTTAACTCTGCATCTCAGCAAGACAGCATTTTCTTAAGTGTGGCCAAATCCACCTTGGATAGTTTGCTGCGTTATGGCGATTGGCAAGAGTTGACCAAAGAAGGTGTTCTTTTAACCTCTGGCGGCAGATGCAACTACTTGCTTGAAGCGGTATGTCCCGATTTTTACAGCATTTTGAACAATACGATTTATATCAAAGACAGCTCGGAAAAAGTCATCGGAGCAATTAATCCCGAAGACTGGATGCGTGAAAAATATTTTTGTGAAAATAGCACCGATACCAAATTTATCATTCAAAACGGGATGATAAAATTTTTAACCCCGCCGGCCGACGGAATAAAAATAGTATTTCAATACCGCAGCAATGTAGTTTGCCTTGACGCTCAGAAAGGGTGGGCCGAAAAAAGCACAATCGGTAAAAATACTGATGTTCCGATATTTGACGAATATCTGGTCAAGCTGGGGATTTTGTGGCGCTGGCTAAAAAGAAACGGCATGGACTACACCGAAGAATTTAGTGAATACGAACGCGAGCTAAAGAAACGTTTTGCCACCACACTTGCAGTCAAAGATATCAACTTATCCGGCAGTTTTGCGGATATTACCGAAGCGGGAGTAACCATCAATGTTAAACCGACAGATAAATAGAGGAAACAAGTCCATAAACTATACTTTGCCATCTCCGGTCGGAGGCCTTAATGTCCGTGACAGTTTGGATAATATGGCTGCCGATGATGCCATAGTTTTGGATAATTATATTCCTTATGATACCAAAGTTTCTTTGCGCAAAGGTTATAGTTGCTATTTCAAAAATGACAAAAAGTTTCTGACTTTGGTTTCTTATAATAAGTATAACGATAAGAGGTTTATCGGTATTGCAGAAGGCAAAGCTTATAATCTGACCTCTAAGCTCAATGTAAAGACCTACGATGTCGAGTTTCAGGAAAATCGTTGCCAAACCATACAATACAAAGACCGGCTGTTTTTTATGAACGGGGTAGATAAACCCAAAGTTTTTTATGTTGATGAAAATGGCGAAGATAAATTTGTTGATTGGGAATTTTCCAACAATAATTTAGTGGCAGAAAAAATAATTTCCGGAACGGTATCCAAGCAGTTTTTATGGTTTGTCGAAAAAGGAGCCATGCGGATATGGTATGCCTCCGAAGCAGGAAACATCGCCGGCAACCTAAGCAGTATAGACTTAAGTCAGGTCGCGAGATTTGGCGGTCATTTGATAGCGGTATGTTGCTGGACCGTTGACGGAGGGCAAGGGATAGATGATTTGACGGTATTTATTACTTCCGAAGGTGAGGTAATTATCTATTCCGGTACCAATCCGTCATCGGCAACGGCATGGGAATTGAAAGGTACCTATAAAATATCCAGACCGATAGGGTATAATTGCACATTTCAATATCAAGGCGACATTGTCATAATTACCGAAGAAGGTTATCTGCCGTTATCAAAGGTTTTGCCGCTTAATCAAGCCGGAAGTTCGGCGGTTGCATTTTCCGATAAGATAAGAGGCTTGGTACTGGAACGCACCAGTCAAAACAAAAATAAAGATGGGTGGCAAGGTATCATATACAGCAAAGGAGGTTATTGTTTGTTTAATGTCCCATTGTCGCGAGGTTTTGAACAACATGTTTTGAACCTAACCAGCGGGGCATGGTGTCGCTTTACCAACATCAAATCATATTGCTGGGGCAATTTTGAGGGCAGGCTTTATTTTGGTTCTGAATATGGCGTTTATTTGTTTGATGACGGTTATTCCGACGACGGCAACCATATTTTAGGCGAAGTTCAGCAAGCCTTTAGCAATTTGGGAACGGCAGGATTAAAAAAGATACAGCTTCTAAATCCTCGCACCAAGTCATCGACCAAATATGCTTTGGTAATCTACACCAACATGGATTTTGAGGAACGCAAGGCCAACTATGCCGAAAATGTCGGCAGTGTCGGTATAACCAAATGGAACGAGGCTAAGTGGTCGTGCTTGGACAAGCCTATAGGCACCAAATGGCAAACCCTGAAAGGGACAATTCGTTCGCAATGGATAGCCAACTCAGCCACCGGTTTTAAGGCGTCTATAGTTTTTAAGACAAAAACTCGCGGCAATTTAATTGAATGGTTTGACACGGGGGTACGCTATGAACAAGCCAGCGGCGTCTTGTAATATGATTTTGGATTGCAACGGTCAAATAACATCATTGGTCTGCCAAGGATTAGGATTTGATGAACAATGGCTGGGCAATCATTATACCATAGGTTTTGTAGTGTCAGGCAAGATAATCGGCGGTTTGATATATCACGATATCAGAGCAGGGCAAGACCTGTGGTGGACTATATACACCTCCGATAAAAGATGGTGTAATCGCCGGATTTTAACGGCGGTATTTTCTCTGGCTTTTGATTATTTCAAAGCCAAGCGGATTAACCTTTTGGTTAATACCGATAATATTGCGTGCATAAATTTGGTTGAAAAATTGGGTTTTGTACGCGAAGGAAAACTTCGTCATTTTAGAGATGACGGAGCGGATTGTTATTTTTATGGCATGTTAACAACAGAAAACAAATGGAAAGGAAAACACAAATGAGTAAAGCAATAGGAAAAGTATTCGGAGCCGGCGGCGCCGATACATCAATGTTTGATTCGGAAAAAGAGATATTGAATTATTTGAATAACTACAACACCACAAATTATGATAATACTTTAAATAACTTAACCGCATATGCTGCCGACGCCTCAAAACAGTTGAGCAATATGGGCAATTATAATTTCGGAGTAACCGCCTCTGATGCGGCAAGACAAAGAGCTGAGCAGGCTACATATCAATCTTATTTGGATAAGTTGCAGCCTCAGTTTGCCAATCAGACCTCGGATTTGGCAGCCTCACTGGCCAATAAAGGCATAACCATAGGTTCCGATGCATATTCCAGAGCCATGAGTGATTTGCAAGACAGTCAAAATGCAGCATTAAATCAGGCCGCATACCAATCGGTATTAAACGGACAAAATGCTTATTCCAATAGCTTGCAAGATTCAATTAATGCCGCAGATTTTAGTAATAAGGCACAAAGCAATTATATCAGTCAGTTACTCAAGGCCTTGAGTAATTCATATTCCGGTTACGACATAGCTATGGACAAATACAACATTCAAAGCGGAGCCGATAACCGCATATCACAGAACAAAAGTTATAATGATAGTGCACAGGCTGCTTTTGGAAATCAGGTTATAGGAGGAGCGTTGCAAGGGTTGATGTTGTCAGACATCAGACTAAAGGAAAACATTAAGGCCGTTGGAAAACTGAACAACGGATTGACGGTTTATTGTTTCAACTTCAAAGGTTCACCGGTTTCACAAATTGGGCTGATAGCCCAAGAAGTCAGAGAAGTTAACCCTCAGGCTGTTAGCGAAAATGAAGACGGCTTTTTAATGGTCAAATATGATGAAGCCGTTAAGCTAAAAGAGCAACAAGGAGAATAAAAATGCCATTTGATAATGAAGGAATGTTTTCCAGATTACACAACTGGGAAGATGATCGAATTAACGATATTGATATCGTAACCGATCATATGGACGAAGAAGACGATAATTTTGCCGATGGTTTAAGTCAGTGCTTATTACGCAACGGCAAGTCAAAAATGGAAGGTGATTTCAATGTCGGCAATTTCAAAATTACCAATTTAGCCGACGGAGTATTAGCCGATGACGCGGTAAATATGAGCCAACTTGAAGAAAGTACGACAAGTTCGGCAACCACCATCAAAGAGTTGATGAACGCTATGGTAAAAGTCGGCGACATCAAAGCTTCAACTATCAGCGAAAATCACGATAACTGGTTATTGTGCGACGGACAGGAAGTTTCTCGCGAAGATTATGCCGATTTGTTTGCAGTAATAGGGGATAAGTTTGGCGAGGGTAACGGGGTTACTACTTTTAATGTTCCGGACTACCGCGGCAAATTTTTGCGTGGTTTAGGTGATAATTCGGCCGAAGATATTTATACCGCCCAAGAAGAAGGACTGCCAAATATTGAAGGTAACATAAACTTGTTATTGCAAAGACACGGCTATTATTCTGCAGATGGGGCTTTTGATCTAACCACAAGCAATAGCAATGGTGGTGACTATACTTCTGTTGGTGCACAGGCAAAATTTTCATTTGATGCCTCAAAGTCAAACGAAATTTACGGAGCATCAGAACATGTAACACCGGAAAATTACGCGGTTTATTGGTTTATAAAAGCAAAAAAGGAGGAATAAAATGGTCGGAAGAATAATGCCTAATTTTATTGAAATTCGTAAGGGGGATAGTTTTACTATTCCCCTTCAATTTAAGAATAAAGACGGGTTTATTGATATCAGCGGAGCTAAAGTAAATTTGTATGTTAAGGACAACGAAAGCGGCAAAATCGTCTTAAGCAAGTCAGGCAGTATTGATGACGGAGTTTTAGGCAAAGCCAGCATATCACTGACACCGGAAGATAGTGAGAATATGGCTGTTGAGGGAGACTATTCAACTAATATTCAAATAACTTTTGCTCAAGGCGAGGTTCATACCATTTATCCGTCAGATATTTCAAAAACGGCTTCATTTGTAATAAGTCCCACCATAAAGGAGTAACACAATGGAAAATACGATAGTATTAAATTCCGGAGAAAAGATAGAAGTCTTGTTTTGCGATGAAGTGAGTTTAGATATAGATTGCGGACTTCGTTATATAGCCTCCGGTAAACAGGAAGTGGAGCAATATGTGAATGAGGTTTCAAAGCCAACTTTGGACGCAGTTATTTCTAATGCTCAAGCAGATATGGCAGAGCAAATAGCTCAAGGCGTAGAAGAAGCATCTTCCAGTGCGGCACAGTCGGCGCAAAGCACGATAGATAATTTTGTGTCTATCAACAAAGGTGAGATAGATTCATATATGTCTACAACCATAATTCCGGCAATGGATGAAAAATTGGCGTTAGTTGAGGAATATGCCATTAACACCGAAGCTCATGCCCAAGAAGCAACAAATCAGAGTGTTCAAGCCACACAGAAGGCAGCCGAGGCCAGTCAATCAGCGCAATCAGCATCCGCATCGGCTCAAGACGCAGCAGACAGTGCGGCTTTGGCAATTATTAAATCATCATACGGCAACATCGGCGATATAAAATACACCACTCGCACTGATGCTCCCAACGGCGGTGCTTGGTGCGACGGTGCAGAATATACTAAAACGGCTTTTCCAGATATATACCAAATGCTGGTAGATGGTAAAATAAACTCAACAGATTTTACTAGATTTGATGAAAGCATATCAGCAAATGGATATTGTGATTTATTTGGATTAGACACATCAACTTCTTCATTTAAGGTTCCAAAGTTGCTCGCTAAGTTTGTTGTTTTATCTGACGATGAGTTGCCTGTTAAAGGCAATGGAACTACAATAGGACTGCAAAAGAAAGAACTGACGGCAGGTCTAACTACAACAGCAGGGAATAATGCCGATTTAAACTGGACTGCGGCAGCTTACGGAACACCTGAAGGTAGTGCTGTATTCGGAACAGGACCAACCGTCGGGACCATAGGCCTTTCCTCAGACCCGACAAAATCAGGAATTGTTGCAGAAAACACCACAAAATATGCAGTATATCGAGCTTATGTAGTTCTTTATGCAAGTGCAGCAGAAGCAAGTGTTGCTCAAGCTCAAGAGTTTATGACAGTTTTAGGCGGCAAGGCTAATGTTGGCTTAGATAATGTAACCCCCGCACAGTCTTTTAAGGACATGTCTGTTGGTTGGGGATTACCAGACTATACCGCAGAGATATCTGTAGTAAGTTTTCCTTATATAGCTCCGGCTAATGGATGGATAAGAGTATGCACATCTTTTTCTAACAATGCTGCAGGAGTGTCAGTTGGCGGAGTTGGTTTCCAAGAGGCGTGTGGAAGCTCTTATCAAGGAAGAAAAATGTTACCTGTATCACAAGGTGACACAATATCAGGATATGCAGGACAACAAATAAGTGGAGCCTTAACGGTTTATTTTTATCCGATGAAAGGAACTAATAATGTTTAAATTTGCAAAAATTATAGATGATAAAACCAAACTTTGTGAGGTCGGTACAGGCACCAACAAAGTTTTTTATCAGACAATTGGGATGATTGAACAAGATGTAGAGCAATCCTATGATGGCAGGTGGTACCTAAAAGGATATGCTCCGCAAAAAGCACTTGAAGAATTGAAAATTGAGAAGCGGGCTGAAATAAACGCAGCCAGAGATGTCGCCGAGCAAAGCGGATTTGAATATATGGGGAAAGTTTTTGATTCCGATCCCATCTCTTGTCAACGCATGTCTTGCGCGGCTCAGGCCATGAGTGTTCTTCCGGCAAGCGAAGACAATAAAATTACCTGGACTTGCCAAGACAACACAACGATAGATCTTAATGCTCAAGAACTTTTGGGTCTTGTCGGAGCTTTGGCTGCTTGGTCAAACAGCTGTCATATCAAAGCAACCGCATTAAAAGAGCAAATAGAAAATTGCCAAAGTATAGAAGATTTGGCTAAAATTACATGGAACGGCGAGGTGTAATATGGAAAATAACAAAAAACCGGAATTTGCCGTTGTAGGAATTAATTATATTACCCTAAAAAAGATAACATATCGCAATATAGTTGTTCCCAAAGGTTTTACTTTTGACGGAGTGACCATTCCGGCACCATTTACCATGCTTTTTTCTAACAAAGATTTAAGACAAGGTATAAAAGCAAGTTGTATTCATGACTTTATGTGCCGGAACAAAGATAAATACAAACGCAAAGAAGCAACCGATATTTTGATTGAGCTTTGGTTGGAAAATGGCCTAAATAAATTTAAGGCCCAAATAGCAAAAATAAGCATAAATATATATCAATATATAAAAGGATGGAAGTAATGGACTGGGGGGTTATTACCGGACTTGCGGCCATTGGCGGTGTTATTACCAATTTTATCCGTTTTGGCCGTTGGCAAGGCAAAATAGAAACCCAAGTTTCTACCTTGGAAAAAATATATGACAGTCACGATATTCGCATGGAAAATCTCACTAATCTTCTAAGTAAACAAAACGACTTGTTGACGGAAGTTAAGGTTAAGTTAGACATGCTGTTTGATAAAAAAGGAAAAAAGATGTGAAAAAGAAGTATGTACAATATCTGATACTGGCGGTGGTTGTAATTTATACCACCGTTTGTTTTATTTGGCCCGAACACGCCGAAACCGTAGGCAAAGGTTGGTCAACATTGATAAATGGACTATTATTGTTAATAGGAGTTTAATAGTATGATAGATATGTATAAAGTATCGCAAAGAATATTGTTACACGAGGGGCTGCGTTTGCAGCCCTATTTTTGTACCAAAGGGAAACAGACCATAGGTGTCGGCAGATGTTTGGATACCAATCCTCTAACCAAAGAAGAAGAAAAAGTGGTTGGTGATTGGCACCATGGAATTACCAAATGTGCCGCTATGTATCTTTTAAGAAATGATATCAAAAGGATATATCGCGAGCTTGCAAAAAAAATAGACTTTTTTAAGGAATTGGATGGAGAAAGGCAATATGCTCTGATAGATATGGCTTTCAATTTAGGTGTCAACGGATTGTTAAAATTCAAAAAAATGTTGAGTTATATTGCGGCAGGAAACTACATAAAAGCAGCAGACGAATGCCTTAATTCGCAATATGCCAAAGATGTCGGAAAAAGAGCTATCAGGGTTGCTAATACCATAAAAAACGGTGAGTTTAAGTTATAAAGGGACATAGAATAATATGAAAATGTTTAGAAAGGTTATTCTGCTGGCAATACTTTTGTTGTTTAGCTATTTTTTGGGGCGTTCTCACTGTCAAGTAGATACCAAAATAAAGGAAGTGGAGGTGATAAAATATGTTAAATCTAAGCAAGAAGAAATATTATCTCGTCCTCATGCTTCTAAGCTTAAGCTTCTTGAGCTCATGCGTGCAAACAAATTATGAAGTCTGCCCCGTATACCCAATAGCAGGGCAGGAAGTAGCTTTAGAATTATCAAATTTTGAAGGCGTAGCCTTCTGGGAATGGATGGCTAGAATCAATAAGCTGAGGCAGCAACTTGAGATATGCGGCAATAAATAATAAGCCCCGAAATATCGGGGCCTATTATTATTTTTGAGCCAGTTTAGTGTCTTCGCGTTTTTTAGCAAAATCTTTAGTATAATTATTATCAATCTGAGCTACGATTTTTTTGAATTTTGCCAATTTGCTTCCGGCCAGATTTTCGCCGGTTGCGGCTTTAATTGTTCTTGGATTAACGCGTCGACCGTTTTTAATGACTTCATAATGGAGGTGAGGTCCGGTAGAACGGCCTGTTGATCCGACATAACCGATTATTTGACCTTGCTTAACTCTTGTTCCCGGTCTTATACCTCTGGCGAAGCCATTCATATGTCCGTAAGCTGTAGAATATTCGGAATTGTGTCTTATTTTAACATAGTTACCATAAGAACCATTATATTTAGCCACTTGTACAACGCCGTCACCGCCGGCGTAGATGGCAGTTCCTTTAGGAGCAGCATAGTCAACACCCCAATGGATCTTATATTTTTTCAAAATAGGATGATATCTTTTTCCGAAAGGTGAGGATATGCGAGCATTTTTGAAAGCCATAGGTTTGCGATCAAGAGTCTTTTTCAAAGCTCTTCCTTTTTCATCAAAATAATCTGCGGAAGCATTATCGTTTTCGAATCTGTAAAGAGCTAACTTTTGATTACCAAGCAGAAGGCCTGCATATAAGATATCTCCGCTCTTCACCAAAGAACCGTCGGGCAATACTTTGCTTTCATAAACGATTTCGAAATGGTCGCCATTTTTTATGTCGCGGCGAAAATCAACGGAATAAGAAAATAAATTAATAAAGTTGCTGATGATTCGCATAGGAATTCCGTGCTTTTGCATGGCAACCGACAAATTACCGTCAATTTCACCTGTGATGGAGTTTACTTCGTCAATAAATTCGTCTTTTTCAACAAAAGTTTGATAAGTTCCATCTTTGAGCGCGGTTATAATTCTTTCGCCAACTTGAGGCTCAATTATAATATAATTAAGGTTAATCATTTTGTCGGTCTGAGCATCATAAGCAAGATTAACTTTAATTTTTTGTCCGGCTTTCAAATCTCTGGGATCAAATTCTTCTTTTAATGAATAATAGATATCATTAGCCTCATCTCTGGAGATTCCGATATTATTAAGGGCAGAAATGAGTGTGTCACCGGAATTAAGCACAACTTCCTTCTCCACATTGCGATATTTGACCAGATTATCTACCATATCAAACATTTGTCTGATGCTTTCTACCGATTCTTCAGAAAAATCATCAGATGATTTAAAATTCGAATTAACGGTGTTTTCAATCATCAAATAAGAGAAATAATCTTTAGTATCGACAGAAGCCTCAACTTTATTATTATGAGCCAAAGACAAGACAAAAGCGGCGGATACGGCGGCAAAATAACAGAAGTTAATAACTTTGTGTTTATATTTAGATTTGAGAAGAGCTTTCAAAACGGTGATCTCCCTACAGTTAAAACTCGCACCATTATATAGTTTAGACTACATCAAATAAAGTAAAAAAAAGTTAATGTGCATAAAAAGGACAGTGAAAGATGTGCATAAAAAAATAAAAATTCACAAAAAGATAAAAAAAAAGCTTGCAATTATAATTTTTGTTGTTTATAAGGTAACACGAAGTTTGGGGGTGTAGCTCAGTTGGTTAGAGCGTCTGCCTGTCACGCAGAAGGTCGCGGGTTCGAGCCCCGTCACTCCCGCCATCAAACAAACCGCCGGTAAGGGCGGTTTTTTGTGGCGTAAGGAGTACGCGGTCGAAGCCGCGACCTTGTCGCGTGGCGCAAAGTGAGGAGCAGCCAACAGTTTGGCTGCGAGGCCTTTGCGGTGTAGAATTGTTAACGAGCCGGCAACGACAGTGCCACCGGCGAGTGTTACAAATCAAACTGGAGGAGCCTTAGTCCACTCCCGCCATCAAACAAACCGCCGGTAAGGGCGGTTTTTTTTGTGGCGTAAGGAGAACGCGGTCGAAGCCGCAAATTTTTCAAATAATTTAAGATTCTAAACTTTTTTTTAACCAATTACGGATAAAAGAAAATCCGACAGTATGTGATAACTTAATTTTGGAGAACTAAAATGTACAATTTTAATGAAGATGCCATCAGAGAAGCTGCTTACTTTATTTGGAAAAACAACGGTTGTCCTGCAAATTCTAGCTTGAGCGACTGGGATGCAGCCATTAATCAACTCTACAACAAACAATCTATTTCTTTGAAGGCTCCAAAAAAATCTTCGTCAGTTAAAGTGCTTATGCCTAAAAAAGCTACTTGCAAGCCGGCTTTGCGCAGCGCTAAATCAATTATCTTAAAGCCTGCTTCTGCAATCAAAAGCACAGCAAAAAAGACTTCTAAAAAAACAAAATAGGGTTTAATAATTCCAAAATAAGGAGCCGGAGCTAATTGTCTCAGGCTCCTTATTTTTTTCTAAAAGCAAAATATTTAAACAAGATATAGCTTGATACCGTAGTACAAACAATGGCCAAAAATTGAGCCATATAAACATTTATATTTGCGATTCTTACAAATATTTCCAACATGACTGCGTTAATCAGGTATGCAATAATCCACACGCCGACACATTTTATATATTCATGAAACCAGTCAATAACATTACCTTTGGTTTGAAACACAAAAATTTTTTGCGTTGTAAAAGAAACAAAAGAAGAAAATATCCAAGCTAAGGTCATTGAGATCCAATATTTTTCTTCACCAAGCCAAAGCACAAAACCAACATACATAAGATACGATACTGTGGCGTTAAAACCACCAACCAGCAAGAATCTTATTTTATCTGGTAAGGTAAACCAAAAATTCCACACGGCCCAAAATATTTTTAATATCGACTTCATAATTTAGCTCTTGAGATCAACCAAGACCGATAACATTTCATTGTTTGTAGTAAAGCTTTGTGCATTTAGTGAATATGCTCTTTGAACAATGATCATCCTCGAGAACTCTTCTTCCAAATTAACCGCCGACGATTCCAGTGATTCCGGAACAATTACACCGTCTGGATCGGTAAAATAAGTTTCTCCGGTTTCACCATTGGCTTCAAACAGTGTATTGTTTATGGGCGTTAAGTTCTCCGGAGCAGAGAAAGAGGTTAGGGCAATTTTTGCAATAGCAACATCGCTGTCATTGCTGTAATGAGCTCTTAAGACACCGTCTTTATCAAAGCCAATAGAGACTAAATCGCCGGAAGGAAATCCGTTTTGCTGTATGTTAGTAATCTGTGAGCTTTCGCCATACTGGGTAATTTTCGAGATGTCAACATTTACGTTGCTTGTTGAGCCGTCATCCCAAGTAATAGCAACATCAATATTTTCCGGAGTTTTTATGGTGCCATCGGTATTAAAAATTACTTCTGTTGCATTTCCCACGGCAGTTCCATCTTCCAATTCAAAAGATATGTTCCAGGCGTTTTCTTTTCCCTCAATTTTATTAAAGACCATATTAAGATTAGCGCCATCGTAATTTTGCGAATATATTCTTATTGCATATGCACTGCTATCAACATCTTTTGCCGGAACATTAGCAATAATAGATGCTTCGGTAGTTTCTTTTTGAGGAACCTTTTGCGGTGCATCAATAATAATATCTGACGGGGTTGATGCAAATTCGTTTTTACCGTCAACAGATGCAAAACCTTGCACATGAAAACCGTTTTGTGATACCAGATAAACCACATCATCCTGTGACAGTTTGGTAAAATCACCGGCTCTGGTGTAGTAGATATTGCCGTAACCGTCATTTAGGCTGAAAAATGCATTGCTGTTTCCGTTAATAGCTAGATCAAAGACATTTCCAGTAGATTTAACATTTCCTTCAATAGATACATTAGTCCTATCATAATATCCAACGCCGTCAATTGCTGTTCTTGAAGAATGCAGTCCGCTCTGAGCACCGGCATTAAGCCCGGATGAGCCAAGCAAGCTGTAAAACAAAGTTTCATTTTGCTTGTAACCGGTTGTATTCATATTGGCAATATTTTCCGCCACGGTTTGCTGAGCGTGGCTCATGGCATTCATGCCGGTAACTGAAGGAATAAAGCTGGCAATAGTCATGTTAAACCTCATTAAAAAAGATTAATCTGCTATAGTATATGCAATTTTTGTGCCAAAATATGGTTGATTTGTTTATGGTTTTCAAAGCATAAAAAAAATCCCGCCAAGAAGGCGGGATAATCAAGTTTCTTACTTTATTATTTTTTAGATTTATCTACCAGCATCAGATCAGGCTTGGCCGCTTCTGCAGGAATAGGGCCTCCTTGACGGATGCAATGGCCGTCAATATAAGCTCCCGGTTCAATAGCAATTGTGTTGTGAATGGCATCACCAAAAAGTTTGGCAGATTTTGCAACAAATAAGTTGTCCGTTATGGCTTTTCCTTTCAACGCACCATACAGTTGTAATGAGTTTGCGGTAACAGCTCCTACAACATTACCTTTGACACCGATAATAAGTTCATCACAAGAAATATCTCCTTCAACGGCACCATCCACATGAATTATACCATCACTCATAATATCGCCGGTGATTTTTGTGTTTTCGCTGACTATGGTCGGCACAGGAGCACCGGTTGTACTTTTGCTTAAGCGTCTAGCTAATTTAAGATAGATAAGTCTTTTAAGTTTTTTCATAATTTCCCCCCCTTATTAAATCTCAAGAAATTTTGGCCTGCATAAAGGGCAGAGGATCGACAGGTCTTCCTCTGTACAATATTTCGTAATGGAGATGCGGGCCGGTTGAGCGGCCGGTATTACCAACTTCGCCCAACACATCATTAACCTCCAGATAATCACCGTTTTTCACATAAATTTTATGCATATGAGCATATTTCGTCACAAAACCGTTTCCGTGATCAACCACAACCAAGTTGCCATAACCTTTATTGGAATGGTTTACTTTTATGACTTTTCCTTTAGCCATGGTTTTGATTTTATTACCTTGTCTCGAAGCTAGGTCAATTCCTTTGTGCCTTGCGGAGTTTTTATTAAAAGGATCGGTTCTAATTCCAAATTTTGAGCTTACCCAATAACTCCACACAGGTTTTCCGATCGGAACATACTTCGCCACCTCACGATAGTATTCCAAATCGTCTGTAGCTTTAAATATATCTGCTATCTTTTGCTTCATCATCTCATCTTGCAAATCCGTTACAGAATCTGGAATAAAAGTCCCGCCTTTAGAGTCGCGTTTTTTTGAATTTGCTAGAGGGTTAAAATATAGTCCTTGCTGTTTTAGCGAAGAATTTACTTTAGAAAAAGCACTTTTAATTTTGCGTATTTCGCTAGAGGCAATAGATTCTACTTTCTTAAATACTTCCAGCTCTGCTTTTTTAATGTTTTGTACGGCTATTTCTAGTTGAGCCAGCTGCTCTTTAAGAGCATCACGCTCTGCTGCAGCTAAATCTCTTTGCAACATGACTTCTGTTATATTGGCTTTATCTGAAATGGTTTTGCCGTCAGCCCATTCTTTTTCGGCGGTTATTTGTTTTATTTTATCTTCGACAAGCATGGCTTGTTTTTTATATTTATCGATTTTTTTGTTATTATTATCGTTCATGGAGGTGAGAACTTCATCAATATTTTTTTGAATTGCGACAAAGTCACTCATCAAATCGACATAGGCATCTCTGGTTTCAACTAATTCCATGTCTTTGTTGAGGATGATTCTTCCTGATTTGTTATACATATAATAAGAGTAAGAAGACCATACAGCAATCAAAACGAACAGAGATAAAACAAACAGCTGTAATTTTGAAGATATTTTGAATACCATAGCTTTACCGGAACTTCGAAAAATAATTTCTTTTTCGGAAAAGAAGGGCTTTTTCTCCGAGTAGTGCGGTGAGTAAGTATTTTTCAGTTTTAATTTTTTCTTATACTTCATAAGGTCATCAATCTCAATTAATCATGTTTATCGGTTATAACATTTTTTTTGAAAAAATAAACTTTTTTTTAACAAGTTATCCATAGTCATAAAATAGACAAAAAAGCTTGCATCGTTTGACAAAATATGGTATACACGATTATCAGATTAAATTATTTACTTTTATTATTGATGTTATGAAAAAAATTGTTTTATTTTCCGGTATTTTAGTGTTGTCTGGAGTGATATTGTCCATCATCAGTGTCGTCTCTGGAGTTGACGTGTTGTGGATTATGGGATCCTTAACAATGATGTGCGGATTGATTCTTCCGCTACTGGCTCTTGTGGTATCATACATTAGATATATACGGGGCTGAGCAAATAAAAAAAGAGTGATTTTCAATCACTCTTTTTTTATTTGGTAGGGGTGGGGAGACTTGAACTCCCACTGCCTGAGGCAACAAGATTTTGAGTCTAGCGCGTCTACCAGTTCCGCCACACCCCCGTGGAATGAGTGAATTGATAATCTATTTATTTTTTATAGTCAACACATTTTTTACAAAAAATCAAAAAAAATAATTTTTTTCTTAAAAAATAAGATATTGTGAGGCTAATCTGCTTTTCCGGATAGCCCTTTGGCAATATTCATATTGATATCAATCAGAATTGTTAACTTTTCCGGTTCGGGTTTTGCTGTTATTTCAATAGTCCTTTTAAATATAAAAGAGGCGAGATTAAGTATATTTTGTTTAACTTCTTTAGGTTGAGGGCAATCATGCTCTTGCATTGCGGCAGCCAGAATACTCCAAAGCCTGCGATTCTTATCCAAAGCCGGTTGTAATTCCTCTTTAGCGCTTTCCCAATTTTCTTTCACACGATTAAGAGCTGATGCAGCCTTAATTAAGGCTCTTGACTCCAACTCAGCTTCACTCATTCCGGCAATTTCGGCTTTATTATATCCGCCAATACTGTCCATAATCAAAGATTCCTTGCAATAAAAAATTTTAACTCTAAATTTATATAATCGTAATAAACTTGAGGTCAATATAGATAACAACGGAGATAAAAGCAACTATGAAAAAAAGACTGCTCACAATTTTTATTTTGGCGGCAATGACAATAACCTCTTATGAAAGCAATGCTTTTGTCCGCTACGAAGAGAAAAATCCCAAAAAAGTAACCGAATTAAAAATGACCGGTTACATAGATTATGCTCCGTTCGGCTATGTAGATAATCCGGGAGGTATAGTTTATGGTGAGTTTCATACGGTATTCCAGCCGATGCTTGATACTTTCATAAAGGAAGCGAACCTAAAACTGCTATATGATGTTCAGCAAAAAACTTTTGATGATTTGGCGCAAAAAGTCAGACAAGGTGACATAGATTTTTTGGTTGGGGCATATTACCAAACCGAGATGTTCAGAGGGTTGCACTTAATTTATCCGGCAGCTTTATACAATCCGATAACAGTGTTTATGTTGCCGGATAGAATAAATGACATAAAATCCACCGAAGATTTGAAAAAATTTAAAGGTGTTAGAAACACCAATGAACTATTCAGTGATTTTGTTGATAAAAAGGTAGCGGAACTAAATCCTATAGAGGTTGGAAGTTCTTACGAAATGTTTCAAAAGCTGTTTACCCGCGAAGCCGATTATGCCATAACCAGCTATTATTATGGAATGCTTGAAGCAATAAAGATGGGAATCCAATACCAAGTTTCACCGGCTAAGCAGGCTTTGTGGAATATACCGATGTTTGTCGGAGTATCCAAAACTTCAAGACACCGCGATATGATATCCAGATATCTAACCAGATATCTAAACGACAAAAACAACCTAGATATATTGCAACAAAATTTGCAGCAAATGATAAATGATTTTCAGGTTAAATATTCCGGAGTTGTACCGCCTGATTTTGGTGTTGAAAGCAATACTGACGACAAAAACAACGGGACGGCGGAAAACAAAGATAAGAAACTTGACGACAAATAAAAGAACAGATATATTCCGGTTGTTATGGTTTTATTGATTCATCACACGACATCGCCGTTTGCCCGCAAGATAAGACTGCAAATGAGCGAAAAGAAAATGCTCTTCATCTTAAAAGAAGAAGAGCCGTGGCATTTATCGTCCGATTTATATAAGCTTAATCCTGCCGGAGAGCTTCCTGTATTTTTAAATGACGGCGATGTGATTCCTGGGCACTATGCTATATCTGAGTACTTGGAGGATGTCTCAAACGAGGTTCCGCTTATATATGGTAGTCCCAAGCAAAAGGCTAAAATAAGACGCATGATTGACTGGTTCGATAACAAGTTTTATCGCGAAGTTTATCGCAACATAGTTATGGAAAAAGTCCACAAAAGGTTTTCCCAAGGACTTGCTCCCGATTCTAAAATATTAAAGATTGGGTTGAATAATCTGGGGTATCATCTTGAATATATAGAATGGCTCTTGGATAGCCATCCATGTATCGTAGGAGACGAATTAACTCTGGCAGATTTAACGGCTGCGGCACATCTGTCAATAATAGATTACCTCGGAGATGTTCCGTGGGATGAATTTTCTTCCACAAAATTATGGTATTCTCGCATAAAGTCTCGTCCGTCATTCAAAGATTTGCTTAAAGATACCATCAGAGGCATCTTGCCTTCCCGCAACTACACCAATTTGGATTTTTAGTATGAAAAAACACATATTGTTTTTGAGTTTATTTCTTAGTTCATGCGCCTATTTCGGAGGAGGCAGCGGGCAGGTGGTCTATCACTGGGAAAGGTTACATACCGGAGTTGAGCGATTCGCTAAAGACCATGGTGAATGTTTACTTTCGGCCAAAGCAATAGAGTTTTTTCCTGATTATCGTTCGTGGTTTTATACCGAAGAAACCAAAATTAATGCCAGAGCCGATTGGAACGCAAACCGTGGCATTTGGGCGACTTATGTTCCCTATCCGGGAGCTCAGCCTCTGATAGTAAATTCTCGTTATGATGACAAAGATATGGATCCGATAGAGTATCGCGATTGCATGAAAAGAAAGGGATATTGGTATCGTACACACGATATTCCGGAAATAACCAATATCAATTTATACAGGGTTAGACAGCCGCAATTATTCCATCCTTTTGGCAAGCCTGATTACTACGATTAGTCAAAAATGAGTAAAAACAGTGTATTAGCCAACGGTAAAATAGTACCGTTGGCTAATATTTTGAAAAATAATGAAATTTTTTTATTGACAACAAAAACTTTTCCTGTATATTCAACCCGACATTAAACATCTAACCAAAGAGAGAAAATAGATGAACACATACGCAACTAAACCGTCTGACATTGAAAGAAAATGGTATGTTGTTGACGCAGAAGGAGTAGTTTTGGGTCGTTTATCTGCCGAGATCGCTAAGATTTTGCGCGGTAAGCACAAAGTTAACTTTGTTCCCAACATTGACTGCGGCGACTATGTAGTAGTTATCAATGCCGACAAAGTAAAGCTGACAGGCAACAAGCTCACAGCTAAGAAATATTTCAAACACACCGGCTGGATTGGTGGCATCAAAGAAACCACAGCCGAGAAAGTATTGAACGGCCGTTTCCCGGAAAGAGTTATCATTAAAGCCGTAGAGCGCATGATTTCTCGCAATCCGATGGGTCGTCAACAAATGACCAAATTGAAGGTATATTCCGGAGCTTCTCATCCGCACACAGCACAAAATCCCGAAGTTTTGGATATTGCCTCTAAGAACCCCAAGAATAAAAGGAGCAGATAATTATGGCTGAGAAATTAGAATCTTTGCAAGATATAAAGAAGGCAGCCAAAGTTGAAGCTGCAGAGTCTGTTGTACGCAAATCCAAAAAAGACAAACAGGGTCGTTCTTATGCCACAGGTAAAAGAAAAGACGCTGTAGCCAGAGTATGGATTAAAGCTGGTAAGGGCAATATCACCATCAATGACAAATCGATTGATCAATATTTTGCTCGTCCGGTATTGAAAATGATTATCAATCAGCCGTTTGAAGTAGCTAATCGTGTAAATGAATTTGATGTTGTTTGCACTGTAAAAGGCGGCGGATTGTCTGGTCAGGCCGGTGCTATCAAACACGGTATTTCCAAGGCTTTGAACGAATACGAGCCGGAATTGCGTGATTGCTTGAAGAAAGCCGGATTCTTGACCCGTGATGACAGAACAGTAGAACGTAAGAAATATGGTCGTGCTAAAGCTCGTCGTTCTTACCAGTTCTCAAAGAGATAATCGGTTTTTACCGAATTTCAAAAAAGAGGTGCAAAATGCACCTCTTTTTTTTATGATTCGAACGTAACACTACCTGCGTAAGCAGGTAGATGTAGACATACCCATATCTTCGCGCTATAAAGAAGATATGGAACAGGTAATATA
>CASFRM010000016.1 GCA_949297185.1 uncultured Pseudomonadota bacterium | reverse complement strand
GATACAACGCTACATTGAACACCAAGGGCGCGAAGATATGGGGCAAGCTTGGCTTGAACTAAAATGATACCACCGGCATTAGCCGGTGGAGTTTCATGTGTAAAGCATTATCTTCCGCTATTTTGACTTGTCAGATTTTTTACCAACGCAGTTGCATTGTATGTTTTACCTTGACTATCAACAAATTCCTTACCGGTATTGGTATATTCCTGTTTTGCGCCATCGGCCGCAAAAGAAGTAATCTTATTACCCTGGAATACAATAGCTTTACCGCTGGGAGTTCTGGTAACAGAAGTTTTTGAGCCATCCTCCATCGTGAACATAACGGTAAACACTCCGTTTTCATCCTTGCTATCGATTTTAACCGCATTCTCGATGAGTTCTTTTTCCATATTGTGGAATTCTTTCGACGGATTATCGGCAAATTCGGCTTCTATAGTCTTTCCGGCATCAGTGTTTTCAGCCTTAACTTCTTCTGAATTTTCTGCCTGGCTTGCCGTGCTATCAATTTCTGTAGCGGGCTCTGTCTCAGATACATTCTCAGAAGTCTCAACTGTTTGAGTCTCTTTCTGATAATCCTGAGCCATATCTCCGGCGGCCTTTTGTTGTTCCGAACCTTCATATTCATCTACATTAAAGATTTCAACTTCGGTCTGAGTACCTCTGCGGATAGATTTGATTTCAGCTTTCATCTCTCTGATTTCAGATTTTTTGTTTTCTATAGCTTCCGTCAAAATTTCTCTACCGGTCTTCTCTTCCGGTACGGCATTTTCAGCAGCTTCACCTTCTGGTAACTCTTTATATACTTCTATATCCTCTTCTCTAACAACCTTGTCAACGATAGCATCTTGTTGCTTCAATAATCCTTGTTTTTCTTTATCCAACAACTGTGCATGCTCATATTTTTTCAAGTTTTCCGTTGCGGTCATTAAGTTCTTGTCCGAAGGTTCAACATTTTCAACCGGAACATCACTTAAATTTTCTTTTGCATCGTTATCAAATTCGCCAAGGCGAAGTTTAGACAACTCAGCATCAAGTTTATTAATTGCTTTTTCCAGCTTTTCCCAAAGCTTAAGGTCTTTTTTCAACTGAGCTTCATCTTTACCAGCATCAATCACGTCTTGATGTAATTGCAATTTACGTAAATCAAGATCCAACTGTGATGATTTTAGTTGTTTTTCAACCATATCTTTCATCAAGTCACTGTGTTGCTTTTGTAGTTTCAAAAGTTCATGGTCAGCATTCAACGGATCAAGTACATCAGTTTTCTGAGTATTTTCTGTTACTGCCTCGGTAGATGTTGTGGTCTCAACATTCTCAGCCGCTGCGGAGGTTCCTTCGGCAGCAACATCTGTAGTTGGTTGATTACTCAGTTCTTCCGATACCGCTTTCGCCGGAACGGACTCTGGATGTTGTTCAATATACTCTTGCAGTTTCTTATCAATTGCTGCAAATTTTTTGGTTGCATTTTCGGCATCATTAAAGGCCGATTTAGCGAGACCTTTGAGTTTTGCTAAGCGTTTATTATCACCTGATTCTACAGTGTAAGCTTCTTTTCTGGCAGCATCTACTTCGTTTTCTTCAAAGTAGTTATGGGTTTTGACCATCAAGTCGTTAGCATCATCAAATTCGGCATTTCCCAATGATTGCTTATAAGTCATTAAAGTTTGTGCTGCCAATTTATCAGCCATATCAGGATTGCTCTCGGCATATCTGCCTTTTAGAACATCAAACAGAGCTTGTTCTTTTTCGTTCATTTCCGGCAAAACAAACTCAGGTTCAACAACTTTACTTACTGTCTGAGTATCAGATTTAGGAGTAACTTTTTGTTCAACAGCCGCTTCAGTTTTTTCTTCAACCATCGGCTCAGATATTTTCTGTTCAGCAACCGACTTATCTTCGACCACTGTCTTCGGAGCAGCCTTGGGCTGTTGTTCTTCAACAATTGTTTTTGGAACAACAGATTTCGGAGCAGTTGCTTTAGCTTTAGGTTGTTCCTCAACAACAGACTTCGGAGCAGTTGTTTTAGCTTTAGGTTGTTCCTCAACAACAGACTTCGGAGCAGTTGCTTTAGCTTTAGGTTGTTCCTCAACAACAGGCTTCGGAGCAGTTGTTTTAGCTTTAGGTTGTTCCTCAACAACAGACTTCGGAGCAGTTGTTTTAGCTTTAGGCTGTTCTTCAACAACAGACTTCGGAGCAGCCTTAGGCTGTTGTTCTTCAATCACGGTTTGCGGAGCCGCCTTCGGCTGACCTTCGACTAAAGTGGTATCATTAGTGGTTTTAACTGTGTCAACGGCAACTTTTGTTGTATCAGTTACCAGCGGTTGGTTTGCATTTTGGTTCTTTACAGTATCTACCACATTGTTAACGGTATTGGTTGAAGAAGTTTTTTCAGAAACCACATTTTGCAACTCAGCCTGAGTTCCTTCCAATCTGTTGATTGCAAAATATGTACCTAAACCAGCAGCGGCCAAACCGGCTACTGCGCCATAAATTGCCGAATTCATGTTTTTGCGATTTTCTTCGCTTTTATTATTTCTGTAATCAGACACAGAATGAGCAACCTCAGTCACTTGAGCGGCCGAAGCACCAAAAGTATTCAACAAAGACATACCGACTTTTGCTTTAATACCATTGGTAAAAGCATCGCTCCATGATAATGACAATCCGCCGCAAGTTAGCAAAGCAACACCTGCAGACATGTATCCGGTAACAACTCTTGCTTTATATCCCGGTTTTTCCAATGCTCTTTTTTTGGCTTCTTGCCATTTTTGCTTGTTATTCCACAGGTCTTTCTTAAATAGCCAACTGCCCCACAGCTTTTTACCGTCATTTTCTTGTTTCATCATTTTCTGGCGTTCTTGAACAATCGGCCATATTTTACCCGAAGCCCAAGAATAAGCACCATAAGCAGCTACGGCAGGTATAGCCCAAAATGTTCCGACCGATGCAGTAACTGCCAAACTTGCACCTATACCGACAACGGTACGCAGTGAATTATTAGCAAGGCTCTCGGCTACATTAGATGTAATCTCATACTTATTCTGCCAAAGTTTTTTAGCAAAATTGATTGAGTTACCTAATTTTAATTTTAATTTGTTTGTTGTCTCCTTAGACAATACATTTGAGAACACATCCAGCAAGCCCTTAAATCTGGTTGAATGGTCTGCATGAGAAGCCACAAACATATTATCTGATATACGGACTTTTTTATTAGAGGTAAAGAAAGACTTTACATTATCAAATACGCCGGAAGTTTGAGCTTTTTCATAAGACAGCGGATTTAAGAAATCGCGTTCTTCAGGATTTTTTAAGCCTTCGGCGCCGGCCATAATAGCCAGTTCTAACGAGGATTCGTTGTCAAACTCATCTTTTAACTTATCGTTTTGAGAAGCATCTTGAAGCCGTGAAAAATCAGAAGACAAAAGATTTCTAAACAAAATCTTCATTCTGATGTTTTCAGCTACGGTTTTAAAATACTGTTCTTTTTCTTCACCTTCAACAAGAACATTTTTTCCGCTGGCATCAAGCAATTCGCTGCCAAACTCATCTGTTTTTACAATTTCGATTTTATCGGTCAAACTTTTTTTGATGTTTAATTTATTAAGTTTTTCATTTAAAACATCAAAATTATCTTGCAATTCACCGTTTACAGACTTGTTTTTGAGCGATTGATATATATTTTCAACATCAGAGCTCGAATAGAAGCAACCTTTTTCATTAAAAAGGGTCATAAGATCTATTATTTTTCTGTCTTCTTCGTCAGCCGAATTTTCCAGCCATTCATTAAAAAAGTCTTTGTTTTCTGCCATTTGAAACCTCACCGAATAAAAATGAATGCCTTATATATACACTATTTTTTCGATAAGCTCAAGACTTTTTTGTCAAAATTTTGATTTTTTTTAAAAATAATTACAAATCTTAGCAATAACACTTTGAAAAACAACAAAATCGGGCGTTTGTTTTGTCTAAATAACGATACGCGGAGGCAAAATGTAATTATATAATTATTAACCAAAAAAGATTATTCTAAAAACATGAGGTGCTACAGATAATGTTTGATTTTTTACTCGGTAATCGTTTCCTTATTCCAAAGCTTTTGCAAAAAGCAAATTTATTATATGAAAAAGAAAAATTTGCCGAAGCGTCCAAGCTATATCAAAAAATTTTACAAAAAGATGCAAATCATTTTGCGGCACTGGCCAATTTGGCAGTTTCATATTTTGAATTGGGAGAATATGAAAAGGCAGCAGAAAAATTTTATTTGGTTATCAAAAAAGATTACAATAATCCATGGTGGCATAACTATTTATCTCAGTCTTTGCAAAAACAAGGAAAATTTCCAGAGGCATTGGATGAAGGGTGGTTGGCAGTAACATTAAGCAACGGGGCTATGGAGCATCAACTTAACTTAGCCTATACCTTATACGAAGTTTCCGATGAAAAGGGAAAAGAGTTTGTTTTGCCGCAGATAAAAAAATGGTACGAAAAATATCCCGATAATGCAGTTTGCAAACAATGTTATAAATCATTTTTTTATGATAAAAATTTCACTCGCTCCGAGGCAGAATATGTCGAAAATTTGTTTGATATTTTTGCTCCTGATTTTGATGCGGTGTTAAGCGAACTGGAATATCATTCTCCGCAATTAATCAGTGATTACTTGAGCGAATATTTTAATGCAGAAAAAAAGACTTCTATTTTGAGGATTTTAGACTTGGGATGCGGCAGCGGGTTGTGCGGAAAATATATCAAAGAAAATTTTCCAGATTGTAAAATATTCGGAGTTGATATATCTGCACAAATGCTCAAGCAAGCAGAACAAAAAGGTATATACGATGATTTGATTAAGAGTGATATCCAAGATTGTTTTGCCAAGTTTGATTCTAGTTTTAATGCGGTTGTTTCATCAGATGTATTTACCTATTTTGGAGCATTGGATCAAATTTTTTCTGCTGTTTATAATGCGCTGGATTCTAAGGGAATTTTTGTGTTCACTATAACAAAAAATATCATCAACAATATGGATTATTTTTTAACTACATCATCTCGTTTTATACATTCCGAAAAATACATTACAAAGCTGCTTAAAGATACTAATTTTTCTACTATAAAAAAAGAAGAAATTTGCCTTCGCAAAGAAGGTGATAAAGATGTTTATGGATACATAATTACAGCGCAAAAGATGTAAAAAAAATCCTCGCTAAAGAGCGAGGATTCTTTACTTTACAAAAGAAACTTATTTAGATTTTTTTGTAGAAGATTTTTTGCTGCAAGAAGACTTCTTAGCGCAAGAAGAAGATGACTTCTTCGAGCAAGAAGATTTGTTGCAATTTTTAGAGATTTGCTCTACGGCCATAGACCAGAAATACTCGTCTTGACCAGACGGGCAACCGGCATTTTGCCAGATGTAATAAGCAGCTTCTCTGATTGCTTGTTCATTGTTTACCATAATCACTAACTCCAAATAAAAATTTCAATAAACATTATTCAATATACATACAAAATTTTATCCGTCAATAGCTAATCCGACATATTGCAGAAAAAAACAAAAATAAGTAAAAATTTTAATACGATTTTAATTAAAAGCTTGCATTTAAAAAGATAAGATTTTATAGATAAAACATGGTGTAAAAAAAGGCAAAAAAAACACCAAAGATTATGTTGTTAAATTTAAGGAATTTTTCATGCAAAATTTATTATCAAAAGAAGAAATGGAAGCCGTTATAAACGGCGATCACGGCAATGTTTTTGCGGTCTTGGGAATTCACAAAAATAAAGGTTCAAAAGAGGTATTTATCCGCGCATATTTACCCCACTCAAAAACGGTAGAGGTTGTTGATAAAAACGGAGCCTCGTTAGGTATGATGACCAAGCTTGATGAAAGAGGATTCTACCAGATAGAATTAGGTCGTACCGATGATTTTGATTATAAGTTTCGCATCACCAACGATAAAGACTATACCTACATAGCAGATGATGCTTATAGCTTCATGCCGACATTAGGCGATATGGATATATATTTGTTGGCAGAAGGTAACCATCTCGAGATGTATAAAAAGCTCGGTGCACACATCCGAGAAATGAACGGAGTTAAAGGCGTAAGTTTTGCTGTCTGGGCACCCAATGCAAAGAGAGTAAGCGTGGTCGGTGCTTTCAATAATTGGGATGGCAGAGTCAATGTTATGCGCAAGCATCCCTCTTGCGGCGTGTGGGATATTTTCATCCCCGGAATAGGTGAGGGAGAACTCTATAAATATGAAATTAAAACTCAAAATGACAATGTGTTTTTGAAGTCTGATCCGGTTGCATTTTTTGCCGAGAAAAGACCTAATACCGCCTCCATAGTTTATGATTTAAATCACTACATTTGGAACGACGCCGAGTGGATGAATTATCGTCGCGAACACAATTCTTTTGATAAGCCTTTGTCGGTTTATGAAGTACATTTGGGTTCATGGCGTCGTAAAGAAAATAACGAATATTTAACCTATCGCGAATTGGCCGATACTTTGGTTCCATATGTAGTTAATATGGGCTTTACTCATGTCGAATTTTTGCCAGTTGCGGAGCACCCGCTCGATAGTTCTTGGGGATATCAGGTTATAGGAATGTTTGCTCCGACATCTCGTTTCGGAACACCTGATGATTTCAGATATTTGGTCGATAGATTCCATCAAGCCGGCATAGGTGTGATTATGGATTGGGTTCCGGCGCATTTCCCCAAAGATGGTCATGGTTTAAACGAGTTCGACGGGACGCATTTATACGAACACGCCGACCCCAGAAAAGGCGAACACACCGACTGGGGTACAAAAATCTACAACTATGGTCGTGCCGAAGTATCAAACTTCTTGTGTGCAAGTGCTTTGTATTGGTTAAAAGAATATCACATTGATGGCTTGCGTGTAGATGCGGTTGCTTCAATGCTTTATTTGGATTATTCGCGTAAAAACGGCGAATGGATTCCCAATCAGTACGGCGGTAATGAAAATATCGAAGCTATTGCCTTTTTGCGTCGTATGAATGAACTTGCATATTCACAGGTTGACGGCGCCGCAACTTTTGCCGAAGAGTCAACTGCATGGCCGATGGTTTCTCGTCCGACCTCAATGGGTGGATTGGGATTTGGTTATAAGTGGAATATGGGATGGATGAATGACACTCTGCGTTATATTTCTCACGAGCCGGTTCATCGTAAATATCACCATGGCATGCTGACATTCGGTTTGTTGTATGCGTTTAATGAAAACTTTATCTTGCCGATTTCGCACGACGAAGTTGTTCACGGCAAGGGTTCAATGCTTTCAAAAATGCCCGGTGACGAATGGCAGAAATTTGCAAATTTGCGTGCATACTATGGCTTTATGTACACTCACCCCGGAAAGAAATTGCTGTTTATGGGCTGCGAATTCGGTCAGGATTATGAGTGGAATTCCGAAGAAGGACTGCGCTGGTTCTTGCTTGATTATCCGATGTACAAAGGTATGCAAAACTGTCTCAGAGATTTAAACTTGATGTATAAAGGAAATGCACCTTTTTATCAGCAGGATTTTGACTACAGAGGATTTGAATGGATAGATCATTCCAATGCCGATGACAGTGTTATTGCCTATATGAGAAAAGGCTATAACCCCGGAGACTATATGATTGTTGTTTGCAACTTTACACCGGTGGTTAGAGAAGGTTATCGTCTGGGTGTTCCGGAAGATTGCCAATATCAAGAAATTTTTAACAGTGATGATGTAAACTACTGGGGTAGCGGTGTTAAAAACGAAGGTTTTATGCAGGCACAAAATGTTGAGTGCAACTACAAGCCGTTTTCAATCGAACTTCGTTTGCCACCGCTTGCAACCATAGTAATAAAACCTATTCGCTAAGGAGTGTTTATGTCAGGTTTGAAGGTTTCGAATGGTAGGCCGTATCCTCTGGGTGCCACCTATGACGGAAAGGGAGTCAATTTTGCTCTGTTTTCGGCGCATGCAACTAAGGTGGAGTTATGTCTTTTCAATCAAAGTGGCTCGGAAGAAATATCGCGCTATACCATTCCTTCAAGCGAGAATAACATATGGCACATATATCTAGAAGGTGCAAAACCTGGTACGGTATATGGTTACAGAGTTTATGGCCCATACAATCCACTAATGGGACAGAGATTTAATCACAATAAATTGCTTATAGACCCTTATGGTAAAAAGTTGGTTGGAACGCTGATTTGGAACAAGGCTATTTTTGGATATGATGTTGATAGTCCGGATAAAGATTTATCTTTTTCCGAACTGGATTCCGCACCTTATGTTCCCAAGTCGGTAGTGGTTGACGACAATGACTATGATTGGAAAGACGATGCTTCGCCAAACTATGATTTATCATCAAGCATAATATACGAAACTCATCTTCGTGGCGCTACTAAATTAAGCCCGTTTTTGCCCGATTCCAAACGCGGAACTTTCGCCGGTTTTAGTGATGATTCGACAATCAATTATCTAAAACATTTGGGCGTTACCGCGGTAGAATTTTTGCCCATACATGCGTTTTTCGGCAATCGCCATAAAAGGGGGTATGTGATTGATAATTACTGGGGGTATGAGAGCTTTAGTTTCTTTGCCCCCGAGCAATCATATCTTTCTGGTGGTGATATCAACGAAATTAAGGATATGGTCAAAAAAATGCATGCCCACGGTTTGGAGGTGATACTCGATGTGGTATACAACCATACCGGAGAAGGTAATCAACTTGGACCGACACTATGCTATCGCGGTATAGATAATCAGTCTTACTATATTCTAAATCCCGAAAATAAGAGATATTATGTAGATACTACAGGTTGCGGTGCCAGTTTCAATTTGCAAAATCACGATGTCTTAAGACTTGTGATGGATTCCCTGCGTTATTGGGTTGAAAAAATGCATGTTGACGGCTTTAGATTCGATTTGGCAACCACACTATGTCGCCGCAACGGAAATTACTCGCAGGACAGCGGATTTCTGTACGCGGTTTCACAAGATGAAATCTTACAAAAAGTAAAATTGATAGCCGAGCCTTGGGATGTAGGTTTTGGCGGTTATCAGGTCGGAAACTTCATGCCGGGCTGGGCAGAATGGAATGATAAATATCGTGACAATGTTCGCCGTTTTTGGAAAGGAGATCAATATCAAATTGCTGAGCTTGCTTCGAGACTGACCGGTTCCAGTGATTTATTTAACCACGATAACCGCAGTATATTTTCAAGTGTCAATTTTGTAACTGCTCACGACGGGTTTACGCTCTATGATTTGGTAAGTTATAACGGCAAGCATAACAGTGCCAACGGTGAAGACAATCGCGACGGCAACAACAGCAACTGGAGTTGGAATTCAGGAGCCGAAGGAGAGACCGATAGCCGGTTGGTTAGAACTAATCGTCGTGACAGAGTAAAAGCAATGTTGGCAACCTTGATGCTATCGTTTGGTACTCCGATGGTTGTTTTCGGCGATGAATTTTACCGCACCCAAATGGGTAACAACAATCCATACTGTCAGGATAATGCAATAACTTGGGTTACATGGGAAGGAATATCAGCCGAGCAAAAACAACTGATATCATATTTCCGAAAATTAGTCAGGTTGCGTAAAAGGTTGGATATGTTCAAACGCAACATGTTTTTTACCGGAGCAGTCGTTGACAACAAAGGCCACAAAGATTTGGCATGGTACAAAGAAGACGGCAAAGAATTCGGGAGTTCGGATTGGCATGACGGCAATCGTCACAGTATTTCTTATTTGGTTAAAGACGGTGACGGCTTTGTGTTGGCAATATTCAATGCCAATTATCACGAAACTCAGTGGAAACTTCCGTCTAATTTAGCCAGAGGTAAATGGCGATTGCTTTTGGATTCTTCCGGTCGGTTTAGTGATACGGAAAAATTAGGTGGCGGAAAAATAATATCTGTTCCGTCATGGTGTGTGATTTTAGTAGAGATAAGATAAGGAAACGGATATGAATGCAAAATTATCAGAGCTTGCAGAAAAGTTAGGTATTGCAACAGAGTTTTCTGACGGAGGACTAAAGAGCAAAAAATATGAGGTCGATGAAAAAGTAATCAGTTTTTTGGCTTCTTCTTTAGGTTATCCGGCAAGCTCTGCTGATGAAATAAATCAGTCTTTAGACAAGCTTGATAATTTGCGTTGGCAAAAAGCTCTCGAGCCGATATATGTAAGGGTGCAAAATGATGTAGTTATCGATGTCGTTTCACCGGATTTATCGAATATAGAGATAGAAGCAAAAGATAGCAATGGAGAGATAAAAAAACTTACCTACGAATACATGAGAGATACGCAAAATCACGAAAATCTGTACAAAGAGAGCCTGCGTATCACCACTCCGTTAGAAGTGGGCTATTATGATATCAAAATTACCTTAGGCGGCAAAAAGTATGATAGCGTATTGGCCATAGCTCCGGAAAAGTGTTATGATAATTTGCCACAAGACAAAAAAATCTGGGGTTATGCAGTTCAACTTTATGCAATAAGAAGTAAACGTAATTGGGGTGTTGGAGATTTTACCGATTTGGAAGAGCTGGTAAAGTTGTGTTCTGCTTCCGGTGCGGATATTATAGGGCTTAATCCGTTAAATGTTTTGTGCCACGATTTCCCCGAAAATGCCAGTCCGTATTCTTCAATCTCGCGAGAGTTTCTAAATCCGATATATATTGATGTAGAAAAGGTTCCCGAGTTTACGGCAGAAGACAAAAAGCCACTGGAAAAACTTCTTCAAGAGCTACGCAATTCCGATTTGGTTTTGTATGAAAAAGCATATCCGCTCAAAGTAAAAATGTTAGAATTGTGTTTTGCGCGTTTTCAAAAAGGTGATGATAAAAAGCGCCAAAAGGCATATAAGGACTACTGCAATGCCAAAGGTAAAAGTTTGGAAAGTTTGGCTTTGTTTCAAGCTATATACGAAGCCGAAAAAGACAAAGCCTGGGGTGGCTGGCAAGCTTGGCCGCAAAAATATTCTTCGCCCAAGGCCTCAGGTATTAAAGAATTTTTGTCAGAGCACAAAGACAGGGTTGAATTTTTTAAATTTATGCAGTTTGAAGCCGACAGGCAATTTGCTTTGGTAAAAGAAGTTATTGATTCATGCAATATGAAGATAGGC
This sequence comes from uncultured Pseudomonadota bacterium, assembly GCA_949297185.1. GTDB lineage: Bacteria > Pseudomonadota > Alphaproteobacteria > RF32 > CAG-239 > CAZU01. The sequence continues at coordinate 29,667 of CASFRM010000016.1, read as the reverse complement.
TTATATCGCGATTTAGCAGTCGGTGTAGGTAAGGATAGTGCGGAATATTGGGGCAATCATGATTTATTTATTCCCTCAGCCGGTGCCGGAGCTCCTCCTGATGCGTTTTTCCCTGCCGGACAAAGATGGGAGTTGGGAGCATTTTTGCCTCAGAAACTAAAAGAAGAAAAATATTTGCCGTTTATAAATATTTTGCGGGCCAATATGCAAAATGCCGGAGCTTTGCGCATGGATCATGTAATGAGTCTAATGCGCTTATACATCATACCGGATACTACGAAAGGCGGCTCATATGTGTATTATAATTTTGCCGATATGCTGAATATTGTAGCGATTGAGAGTTGGCTAAATAAATGTATGATAGTAGGAGAAAGCATAGGTAATGTCCCAGAAGGATTTTTAAGTACCTTATCATCAAAAAATATATATGCTTTAAGTATACTGTGGGCCGAAAGATGGGATTGCGGTTGGGGTGATTTCAGACAGCCTGACGCCTATCCGTCAAATGCTTTTGTTTCGGTAGGCACTCACGATATCGCACCGCTAAAGATGTGGTGGTTTGGCTATGATATAGAGCTAAATTACGAGGTTGGTCTGTTAAGTGATTTAAACGAAAAAGCCGAAATGTATCACAAACGCGAAAACGACCGTAAATATCTGCTGTCAGCACTCGATGTTGCAAGAGTTTGGCCGCAAGACAAACCTCGTAGTGGTGATTACATATATGGGGAACAATATCCCGAAGGGATAGAAGAAGCTGTAATGAAGTTTATGGCAAAGAGTAACCCTCCGGTATTTTTGGCTCAACTTGAAGATATTTTCGGCGTCGATAAGTTGCAAAATTTCCCCGGAACCGATCGCGATAAATACCCAAATTGGAGGCGCAAACTGCCGCTTGATTTGGAAGATATGAAAGATGACGAACGCTACAAGCGCTGCGTAACGGCAATTTCTACGGTTAGATAAGAAATGAGTGCAAAGAAATTTGTATTTGATTTAGACGGTACTCTATATAAGGCTTCCGAAACAATAGAAAAGCTTGTTGATAGAGCGGTAGTTAGTTTTTTTAAAAACAAATTGCAAATAGATGAAAAAGATGCCGTTGAGCTTATAAAAAATTTGCGGGAGAGGTATTATTATGATGCAGATGCTCTTGGAAAAGAATATCCTTTTTCCAAGCAAGAATTTTTAGAATATATCTGTGATGTAGATGTAAGTACTTTGCCTCAAGATTTAGAATTAAATGCCGTGCTGCATAATTTGCCCAATGAAAAATATATTATCACCGACAGCACCAAAAAACATGTGACAGATGTATTATCTCAGATTAAAGTTGATAAGGAGTTGTTTAAAGAAATTTTTGACGGGCATGATATGAAATACTCGTTCAAATGTACAGGAGTAGGATTCAACAGATTTTTGCAAAAGTACGGTTTATCTGCATCGGAATGTATAGTTTTTGAAGATAACGGTGATAACTTGCAAGCAGCAAAAAAACTTGGTTTTATTACTGTTGGAATAGGTGATAAAATAAGTGCTGCAAATACACAGTTTTGTGATTATATTTACCATGATACAAAAGAGGCCATATTATCGGTTAGAACAATTTTTTGTGACTAAAATATAAAAAATTTATTGATTTTTAATAAAATCAGTATATACATACCACCCGAATGTATGTAAAATTTTAGGACGGAAACTATCGATATGGCAAGAAAAACCAAAGAAGATGCCGAACAGACAAGACAGGCGATTCTCGATTCTGCCTTGCAGACTTTTTACGAAAAAGGCTTCTCAAGGACAACATTTGACGAGATAGCTCGTCGCATTAACCTAACCAAAGGAGCTGTCTACTGGCATTTTCGTAATAAAACAGACTTAATAAGCGCGATTATAGTGCAAAAAATAACCTCTCAAAGGAAGCTATACCCGCAAGGAATGCCCACAACGATTGAAGAACTGCGACAAGCAGTTGTATGTCGTGCCAACATTATTGAAAAGGATGTTGATTTTAAGAGATTTCTGTTTTTTATGGTTTACCGTATGGAATGGTCTACAGCCGTATTTGATAAAGTATGGTCCGAGGTGGGAGAACTATGTGAACTTCCCGATAAAAAATTGGGAGAAGTTCTACTGTTCTTGAAAGAACATGGTGAGTTAAAGCAAAATACCGATATTCAAGAACTTTCAGAAGTCCTTACCGCCTTTTGGAAAGGTACAATCGATAAATATATATCGGGAGTTAAACAAAATAAGACGCTTTCTTATATGATTACTCAAGGTTTTGATATGATTATGAATGGTGTTAGAGTGGAGAAATAAAAGATGCAAGTAGTAAAGGTTCAAAAAAGAAAAATTATACTAAATTTTGTGGTTATAATGTTGTGTATCGGCATAGGTTGGTACCTAAAAGCTAAACTTACACCTGTAACCTCAATGATGGGCGGGGCAGGAATGACCGTTCCGCATGTGTTGGTAGAAGATGTCGTAAAGACGGATGTTTCTCCGCAAAGAAATTATATAGCATCGGTAGAGGCTATAAAGAGTGTTGACCTGATACCTCAGGTTTCAGGTTATGTTGATAAAGTTTTATTTCAAGAAGGATCAGTTGTAAAAGAAGGCGATATATTGTTTGTCATCGAACAAGATAGATATATTGCCAATGTAGATTTGAGTAAAGCTGCACTCGACAGTGCCAAGGCCAACTTGGTTAAAACCGAAAGGGATTACAGAAGACAAAAAGCCCTAAGCAGTCAACAATATGCATCTAAATCTACCTTAGATACTGCAGAGAGTGCTTATTTACAAGCCAAAGCCGCAGTTGCTCAAGCCGAAGCCAATTTAGAGTTAGCTCAAATTGATTTGGAGCACACTGAAATTAAAGCCCCCATAACCGGTTTAATAGGTAAAGCAGAGGTTACCGAAGGCAACTATGTAAGCTCCAATACCCAAACCTTGGCTCGCATCATTCAAGCTTCGCCGATAAGAGTAGCATTCTCGGTTCCTGATAAAGACAATCTGTTTTTCAAAAAATTGGGTTCCAGCGGTCTAAAAACACGTTTGGTGTTGCCTGATGGTAGTATTCTAAACGAAAACATGGTTTCTTATTTCGTAAACAACGAAGTAAATAAAAATACTGCAACCATTCCGATTTATTTGGAGTACGCAAACCAAGACAGAATGTTGGTTGCCGGTAACTATGTAAATGTAATATTATCATCAGCCAAAGAGACACCGGCAATAATTATTTCACCGGCGGCAGTAATGCAAGATACTAACGGCTCTTATGTCTTTGTTGTAGATTCAGAAGGCAATGTCAGCGAAAGGAGAGTACAGTTAGACGGATTGTTTGAAGATAAGCAAATTGTTTTATCAGGTCTTGAAGGTAATGAAAAGATTATAGTTAGCGGTTTGCAAAAAGTAAAAGATGGCTCTAAAGTAAGAGCCAGCTTGGTCTCAAATCAGACAGAGGAGGCTAAATAAGAATGTTTTCAAGGATTTTTATTGAACGCCCTCGTTTTGCGATGGTAATATCCATCGTTTTATCATTGGCCGGATTGATATCGGTATTTTCGCTTCCGATTGCGTTATATCCAGAGATTACTCCTCCGGAGATTGTTGTTTCGGCAACCTATCCCGGAGCTTCGGCAGAAGTTGTGGCCAGAACCATCGGTATTCCGTTGGAAGAGCAGGTAAACGGTGTTGAGGATATGATTTACATGTCTTCCTCATCAGAAGACTCTTCATATCAGTTGACTATTACCTTTAAGGTAGGAACCGATCCCGATATGGCACAAGTAAAGGTTCAAAACCGTATTCAACAAGCCACTTCAATGTTACCTACCGAGGTGCAAAGACAAGGCTTGACCGTACGTAGTCGTTCATCGAATATTTTAGGCTTTGTTTCGGTATTTTCACCCGATAACAGCCTAAGCAGCTCTGAATTGGCAGACTATGTACAAAACAATATGAAGAATAGTTTGGCACGTGTAGATGGTGTTGGTGAAGTAAATGTATATTCTGCCAGATTGAGTATGCGCGTATGGTTAGATGCCGACAAGATTGCGGCGCTTAATTTGCCGTTGGAGCAAATAGTTGCAGCGATTGAAGGTCAAAACTACCAACCTTCATTAGGTAAAGTAGGTTCAATGCCCGGAGACGGCAAACAGCAAATTGTATATGCTTTGCAAACCCAAGGTCGTATCAATGAGGTTGAAGACTTTAAGAACATTATTGTTCGTACGGCCGAAGAGGGTGGTTTGGTACAACTAAAAGATATTGCCAGAATTGAAATTGGTGAAGAGAGCTATCGTGCTGCCTCAAAATACAACGGAGTTCCCAATGTGGCAATAGCAATTAACCAATTAACCGGAGCCAATGCTTTGGATGCAATGAATAATCTAAAAGCCGAGTTGGAACGCTTAAAAGCCAACTTTCCCGAGGGGGTAGACTATTTGATTGGTTATGACTCAACCAAATACATTACTGCTTCAATTGAGGAAGTCGTATTAACCTTAATTTTCACTTTTACTTTGGTTATATTTGTTTGCTATATTTTCTTACAAGACTGGCGTTCAACCTTGGTTCCGAGTTTAACCATTCCGGTATCTTTGCTTGCAACTTTTGCCGTAATGCTGGCTTTGGGCTACAGCTTAAATATGTTGACACTATTTGGTTTGGTCTTGGCAATCGGTTTGGTGGTAGATGATGCTATTGTGGTGGTCGAGCGCGTTTTGGCGCTTATGGAGCAAGAGAACCTCACACCAAAAGAAGCCACTATTAAAGCCATGAGCGAAGTTTCCGGAGCTATTGTGGCAACGACCTTGGTTCTGTTGGCAATTTTCGTACCGGTTGGCTTTATGGGTGGAATTACCGGTAAGATATACCAACAATTCGCGGTTACGATTTCTGTATCTGTTGCTTTCTCAGCACTAAATGCTCTGACCCTATCTCCGGCACTTTGCGCGACGATATTGCGTCCGCTAAAGCCGGTGGAACATGGTCCTTTGTTCTGGTTTAACCATGTCGTTAATAAGAGCCGTGATACCTATGCTGGAATTGTTGGTATCTTTGGTCGTAAGATTGGAGTAGTAGCCGTCGTTTATGGTTTGGCATTGATTGTAATTGCCGGTATCTTAAACATCAGTCAAACTTCGTTTATACCCTCAGAAGACCAAGGTATGATTATGGGTAATATTCAACTTCCCGAAGGTGCATCAAGAGAACGTACTAAAGCATTTATTGATAAGATAATACCCGTTATCAAAAATGAACCAGGTGTTGATGCTGTAATGACAATTACCGGTGTTAGTATGATTGGTGGTACCGGTGAGAACGTTGCTATGGTTATTACAGTGTTAAAACCATGGAACGAACGAAAGGGCGATGAACTCTATTCCACCAACATAATGAACAGGCTCAGAGCAAAATTAAGCGAATATTCCGAAGCTGATGTTCAAATGTTTGAGCCTCCTGCAATTATGGGTCTTGGTATGAGCGGTGGTATGGATTTCCGTTTACAGTCTATGGATACTGATGATCCGCAAGAGATTGAAGCAGCATTGATGGCCTTTTTGGGTAAGATGAATGCTCTGCCGGAAATTTCCTATGCCTATACGACCTATACGGCCAAAACCCCGAATATCTACGTAGATATAGACAGAGTAAAAGCCGAAGCCATGAAAGTAAGTGTCGGTAGCATATTCTCAACCTTGCAGTATTACTTAGGTTCTGCATATATCAACGATGTAAACTTCGGTACGCAAGTTAACAAAGTTATGATACAAGCTGACTGGAAGAACCGCAAAGATATCGATTCGATAAAGAATTTGCATGTCCAAAGCGAAAATGGCGAGATGGTACCGTTGGATAGCGTGCTAAGCTTGAGCAAAGTATTATCACCGCGTGTAGTAAGCCGTTATAACCAATATCCGTCGGCCTCGATAACCGCGGTACAAAATCCGGCGGTAAGTACCGGTGAGGCTATGGCTGCTGTTGAAGAATTGGCTAAAACCATGCCTGAAGGATTCGGTTATGAGTGGTCTGGTATCAGCTACCAAGAAAAATCCTCACAAGGTCAGATTGGATATTTGATAACTTTGGCTGTAATATTCGGATACTTGTTCTTGGTCGCCCAGTACGAGAGTTGGATTACGCCTCTGCCGGTGTTAACCTCGGTTGCGGTTGCTATGTTGGGAGCTCTGGTCGGATTGTTTATCACCGGTTTACCTTTGAGTATTTACGCTCAATTAGGTTTGATACTGTTGGTTGGTCTTGCCAGTAAGAACGCGATTTTGATTGTCGAGTTTGCCAAAGAGGAGCATGAAAAAGGTTCAACATTGGTCAAAGCGGCAATGGTCGGCACCAAAGAAAGGTTCAGAGCGGTATTGATGACAGCCTTTACCTTTATTTTAGGTGTGTTCCCGATGATTATCGCCACCGGTGCCGGTGCAGCCAGCCGTGTAGCGATAGGTGTTCCGGTATTTTACGGAATGCTGTTAGGAACGGCACTTGGCTTGATAGTAATACCTTTGCTTTATGTATTATTTGAGAGCTTGTACCAGATAACGGTAGGCAAGCGCAAATCACAGCAGTAAATCTTGTCTAAACAACCAAAGCCCTCATCCCCAAAGATGAGGGCTTAATTTTGTCTATATTTCAGAAATAATGTTGCAAAAATAGAAAAATAGCATTGCCAAAGCTTGTAAAGTTATGCTAACATGTAGCAAGATTGCATTTAAAATAAAATACAATTAAAGGGGTACTATGGGCAAAATGTCGAGAATATGGAAGATAGTTTTAGGTATTTCTGCATTAATAAGTCTGCACGGCATAGGCTATGCAGCAGTCACCTCGTTATCAGACACGAATTATGTTGTTCGTGCCACCACCTATAACCAAACCCCGATTCCAGGCGGTAGCTCTCAAGATTCCGGAATTACGCCTCCGGCATCTCAATCTCCCGCCCAACCTCAATCCACAACTCCTGAGTGCGATGATACAGGGTTAAGTGCTTCATTCCTCGCAAATTATACTACGAGCAACATAGATAGGTATAATGGACTTTATAATGATGAATTCGATTGTATTAAGGGTTCCGATATTCTCGTTTACTATCGGTATAAAGATCCATCAGAAGGTAAACATTATCTTACATATCCACAATGTAAAGGAGAAACAACAGCCGCAAGATATAACATACAGAATGAAAGTTGCAACGGTGTATTAAATGATATGGATTATGGAGGTGTAGATCAGAATTTTAATTATTTTCCGTGTATTACATATGATCCAGGTAATAGAAATGACGATAATCTCTATTTGGCTTTCACATGCGATGTTAGATCAACATTGTCTTCATGTAGTGATTTGATAAATAATAATCAAGATGCAAGAAAAGTATTTGGTCCAGTTGATAGCTATAATACAAAGGCTCCTATAGCATGTAAAAACACAGAGACTAATAAAGTAAATTATGTAGGTTTTTATTGTAAAGGTTTCAATCTTGATGACGCACCGACAACAGCGGAATGTGGTCAATATGAGAGCTGTGAATACGACAATGATATTGGCGTTGGGGGGGATACAACAACCGTATATAAATGCACATGTGATTCAGATTTTATAACCAAAGAAGATTACTGTGCAAGAAAACCAGACTATGACCAATGTTTGGAACAGGCTTATTGTGGTTCAGATCCGTGCACAATAGAAAAAGATACCGACGGCAATAGCATATACAAATGTGCTACAAGTGAGTGGGCTAGAAAAAAAACCTGTAAATCTTTGGAAGATCAATATAAGGTTGGCTATTATTATACAAGTTCTCCTAATTGCAAATCATTTGCCGGTAGTCCTGCTCCAAAGCCTGATAGCTGTGTGGAAAAAAATGCCTCGGGTCAGAATGTATTAAAAAACATATGTTTGTATTGCCCAAACTATTACACAGACAAAAACTCGGCAGACGAAGCTTGTGCCTTAGTAAATGGAACAGCAAGCTCATGTCCATTTCAAAGTGGTGCTAATAGTACAACAGGTACCTATGCCGGATGTACATGCCCGACGGGTTGGAAAACTAAAAAAGATTTTTGCTATGAAAACCATGCGTTCGGACTCAAAAATACAAGTGGCCACGAAGATATAGATAGATGCGCTAGCGGCTTTGTTGTCGGAGTTGGAGAAACTTGTCAAACTTATCCGGCAAATAGTGAATATAATGAAACGGTATACGAAAGTTTCGATTGTCCATTCGACTATAAGACTAAGACCGAATTTTGTGCGGAAAAAAATATTGAAAATTGTGATGACTATGCTGGATCAGGAGAATCGTGCGATGTTTTATATGTCCAGACTGGTGATGAGGGCGATAAAAAATATAGAGGGATTGTTCTCAAATGCCCAGAAGGAGTAAATACGGCTACTACATTAGATGACTGTAAAGTAGAGGGAGATGAAGTATCTGCGCCCGTGGCCGATGAATGTTATATACCAGATGCAGAAAGCGGTGTATATAACGAAAGCGGAAAGAGATATGTTTGCAAATGTCCTGAAAGCTACGGAGCTACATGTGATGATGAGAATAAGCAACGTAGTGGATTAAAATGCGAGTACGATAGAGATGAAAATGGCAACTACATTGCAAAATACTCTAATTGTAATTATGTTTGCGGTTCTCCTTTTGCTCGTGAGTATTCTGAGACAATCAATGATTGCCCTAATGTAGGAGCTTATCCTGCAGAAATCAGGGGAGGGGTGACGAATCCTGAAATGTGCGTAATGGCATCTGATAAGTCCGAAAGGTATATATGTGCATGCCCAATAGGTTTTGAAACCCTAATTGATTGGTGTAGTAACAAGTTTGGGTTTAACGAAGATGGCAGTATGACTGAAGAGTACAGCGAGTGTATTCGAAATTATACAGGATCTGGTACTGTTTGTCGCTATGATATTGGCAACTACAAATATGCTGATTATATGCGTCTTTGCCCTTCTGACCGCCCACTTTATTATAGTGAGGAAGACTGTCAGTTTATCGGTGGTGAACTTGACTATATCTGTAATGATGAAAACGCCAACCAACGTGCAGTTTGCAAATGCTTAAGCACTTATTATGATCCAGCATCGAGTGAAGGAGATGAGGACTATTGCGAGATTCAAAATGTTACTATTGAAGATGACAATAAAGAAATAAAATCAAATGATTATACTGCCGAGCCCAGCGGAATAACCTGTGATTTGGAAGGCAACGATAATCTCAAATATCGTGACTGCGTTGCCAAATGTGAGGCAGTATTGGCTGATGCCGCCCAAACCGGAGCCTACAGATATCTAAGTTCCGAAGAAGCTACCCCAACCGCTGCTTTGTGCAAGATGGAGATGGGAAATGGCGCCAAATTTGGTTTCAAAAGTCAAACTTACTGCTCTGCAAATAATACCTTAGTTTATCCATGTTATTGTCCTAAATATTTTCAAAGGTGTTCGGAAGATAATCAATTGCCGGCCGAAAATGCTACCATATGCCGCTCCGGTGATATCACCTATTACAGCGCATGTAGCTTTGCCGAATGCCAAGACGAAAGCTCAACCATAGCTATTGAGGATATTTCAAAAGAATATCAAGAGTTGGTAAACACCTATGGCTCCGGAGCAGAAATAAAGAAATGCACCTTAGATGGTGCAGAAAAATGGCAAGTAAGTTGTGATAGCTCAACCTATTCCGATCCTTGTGATTATCCTTATGATCAACCGGATGGAAGTAATTTCTGCAAATACGGTGACGGTTCGACACTGATGAAAAACGGTCGTCCGCATTATCTTGACGGAGCTTGCAAAATTCTCAAAGAGTTGAGTGAATGCGGCAAAAATGTTATGATAAACGGAGAAAAAGTTACTTCTTTATCTATTGCATCAGTAGTTAACAGCGAAAACGAATGTACTTCCAAACATGGTCCCGGAATTTCGGTTCAGTTGTGCGAATACGGAGCCGATACCGGATATAAGAGAGCCTACAACTGCTATTATGACCCGACCGAGTTTAAATATACCACAGCAAACTGCGGCGTCCGTCATGATTTGACCGGCGATTATGTAATAATTAATGGTAAAAAGACCTGGAAAGAATGTTCTTGTGCCAGTGCTTATAAGCATCATAAGTACAACTGTGGCGGTTTGCTCTCAGGCAATGCATGCCAGCAAGAAATAACCTCAGACTTTATGAATAGAGATTCTTCGGTTAACGAAGCGGTTAACGAAGGATATCTAAAACTAGGACAGAGCTTACCGTTGTATCCTTATTGTGAATGCTCAGCCGAATATACCGAAGTTTGTGATGAAGACGGCAGCGGTCGTTATCAAGGCGTCGGCACCGCTTGCAACGGCAAGTATAAGTCTTGTCAATGTGTGCCCGATGAATTACCCGAAAACTGGGCTGATAACTACTATGGATGCCCCGGTGGCAAAAAGCCCACCGGTGTATGGAAAGATAACGGTTGTGGCAAGAAATACTACCAGTGTTCGGTTATTGAGTGTACCTGGGAATATACCGAAAAATGCGATGCTCCGCTAATTCCGGTTGGTCAGGCTTGCCAAGATAATCAAGGAAATGTTGGAGGCTACAAGGCCTGTGCTTGTCCTCAAGAATATAAAATTTGTCCTGAAGGACAGGTCGGAGAGGGCGAACCATGCAACCTCAAAGGTGTGTCGTATTATAAGAGTTGCAAACCTCAAACGAATTGTACATCTTTGGCAACCGAAACCTGCTCTGGTCCTTTGCAAATAGGAGTTAATCCTTGTACCAGAGATAATACAACTTATTATGAATCTTGTACCTGCGCCAATGGTTATGACAAGGTTTGCGGTGAAGGTGAGGTAGGTGTTGGCAACTATTGCGAACTAAACGGTGTAAAATATTACAAAGAATGCACCAAGCCGGAAACCAACGAATGTACGCCGGGACATGTTACTGCCTGTGATACCAATCAAGAAAGTTATTCTCCTTGTGTATCGACCGATTCCGAAGGCAAACAGACCATAAAATATTTGTGTAAATGTCCTAGCAACTGGCAAGCTTGCGAAGGCGGTAGCGGAGATAAATGTACTCAAACTAATGCCGATGGCAGCAAGGTTACCTATTGGAGTGAGTGCAATGCTTCGTCCGCTACCTGTACACCGTTCCAAGAAGAAACTTACAAGGTTTGTACTTCAGCTCAAATTGGTGAGGGAGGAAGCTGCACTTCTGTCACAACCGGTACCGGTGAAGACGGATCATCAACCTCCACCAGCGTTGTTAAATATGCTTCCTGCAGAGATACAAATAATTGTTTGACCAATGGCTTCAAATATTCATGTTCCGGTTATGATCCTGCGTATCTTGGTGAATCTTGTGTCGATGAAAATGGCAATAAATTATATAAATCATGTCCTTGCCCAAGCAGTTACAAAACCTGCGATACTCAGAATGCTACCAAAGGCAAAAAATGCACACCTTTGAATTCTGATGGCAGTTTTGGTACCACGGTTTATTCTACTTGCGAGTGTGATCGCACTAAATATAAATACACCTGTCAGGCGGAAGAAACCGGTAATAAGGGAATTGTTCCGCCCAGTGGCAATGACTACTGCGAAGTTGTAGAAACTTCAACTACAACCACCACCGATCTTGATACCGGAGAAACCTCTACCTCGACTCAAGAAAAAAGAACCAAATACTATAAGAGTTGCGAATGTGCTGCAGATTACAAATATTCGTGTTCAGGAGCATCTGCTGGTGAGGTTCTCCCCTCCGGCTATGAAAATGATTATTGCCAAATAAACGCTTCCAAGTTTTACAAAGGTTGCGATTGTGCACCGGAATATTCCGTTTCTGTCGCTGATTGCAATGCAAAAACCGGAGCTATGGTGAATGTAGCAGAGGGGGCATGTGCGGTCAGAGGTGTCGTTCCAACCAGCGAAGGAGGATTCAAAGTTAATGATACGTTTTACAAAGGATGTATTTGTAAACCACAGTATAAACTAGATTGTAAATCAACAATCTTTCAATTTGATCAAACAGATATACCATATTGTGATGTCAATGGAACAAAACTATACGCAAAGTGCGTCTGTAGCAGAGATGAAACAGTAGTATGTGGAGGAGGGGATAATGTTGCCGTACCAAATGATGGCAATGTTTGTAGAGATATAGAAGCAACATCAGACGGAACAATACATGAGTCCGAAACAGGTCTGGCTACCAGCTGCAAATGTCCGTTTGGCTATAATATTAGTGATAGTAGATGTAATGATAATATACATATAAAGTCATCGCAATATTGCCTGCTTCCTGATAGTAGCGAAAAATTTTACTCATCATGTAGTTGTGATCCTTCTATTTTTGATACAAGCATAATAGGCCTAATAGCAGCCGATGCAGAAGCATATTGTGATAATAAAGGAGCTAGTGTTTCTACAGAAGTTTCTTCTGGTATGCGCTTCTGCCAAAACATAGGTCCTATTGGAATAAGAAGTTTTTATTTTCCAAACAAATCTCTTTGCTGTACGCCGATGACTGGATATACAAAAATATTCTCGGGATCATATGATTCGATATCAGATTTAACAAATAAAGAAACACTGACAGCTGTAAAATCCAAAATACAAACACAGTGTGGACATTGGATGAATGCTACTATAACATTTGACTGCGCTAAAAAAGCTTATGCAAAATGTATTAACGATAAAACTGCTGTATCTAATTATCGCACTAAAACAGAGTGTTACACATTAAGTCAAAGTTTGAATGGCAAGAGTATGCTAACTGCTGGAGGAAAAGTATTGGATTTAACTAATTCTTGGGCAAGCAGTGCGGTTGATAGCAGTGATGTCGGAGGTGAATTCAAGTTATACGAAAAATGCCTTTGTGATGCAAAGAAGTATAACAAAGATAAGAGTTGCATAGACAATGTATACACGTATAATTGGTCAAAAGATGGAGATCCTAACTTAAAAACACCTGGTTTACAGCAAGGAAAAATAGAAGCTCCCGTATGCTTCAGATATGGACATGAACAAGGCCAAGATGGAACAAATGGTAAGATAACAACAGATAGTGTTAAATGTTCATTAAATAATGCCAGTGAAAAATGTACAGATTCTGATAACATATCTCACTATGATTGGCGCGAATGTACATGTTCTAAAAGAACATATCCTGTTACAGACACAATAGTTAGATATTGTGCAGGATATGATGGCACTGATGCCGCCAGTTGCTATTGGACCTTCTGCATAGATAAAAATGGTACTCACAGAACAGGTACAGAAATGAATGTTTCATACGGAACACCTACCAGAGGAAGTATGACAGTAGGTGGATACAAATATGTACACTGTCAAAGAGATTCAACCCAGTGTACGTATAGATCAGATAATACAATTCAATGCGCAATATAAAGCCGTGGTTTTCAATTTATACAACACTGAATTATAGAATCTTTCCCCCAGCCCTAGCAATAGGGCGGGGGATTGGTTTTTGTAAGTTCATATTATCATTAGGTCAACTACTTGCTGTAACTAAGCCTTAAATATTATTGATTGAAGAGGCATTAAAATATTGCAAGGTTGTTCTATCTTATTTACACCAAAGCCCCGAGGATACTCGGGGCCTTTTATAAAGTACTCAAAACAAAGTTTTATCGCTGATGATATTATCAAGCTCGTCGAGCAGAATTGTGACTTCTTACTACTTCACTTAAATTAATTTTTTCTGCTGCCTTAGCTCTGTTTTTGCCGGAGTTAGCTTTATTGATGGTAGACATTTTTCCTTCAACAACTTTACCTAAAATTTGCCCACGGAACGTAGTTTTTTGTTTCGGAGTCAAATCTTTGGAATTTTCAACACTTATCAAATTCTTAACCCCTTGTTGAGCATATTTAGGCAGCAATTTAAATGCATCATCACTTTCAACATCTTTTATATCCTTATCCTTAAATTTTTCTGCCATTTTTGCTACTGTCGAAACGATAGTAACCTTATTACTATCGTGAACATCCCTTATACCGGCATTCGTTTTTTCGTCTTTAATCCATTCTTTATTGTCCAGATATTCGTTCAATCCCTGAAGCTCTTTAGCCGCGGCAACTTCTCTTAAAAATACCGCTTCTGCAGATTTTGCACCAAATGTATCATTAATTTCGGCAAAAGCTATTTTTTCTCCTTTTTGGATACTCTCAATCATTTTTATCTTTTTTATTTGTTCTTCTTGTGAGGCCGAATTGGTTACTGCATTAATCATAACCTTCTCCATGCTCATTTTTTCTTCCGCTACCTTATCTGCATTTGGTGTTTGAACCTTAGGTGATTGTTCTGCAGTATTTGCATTTGTTTCGTTGTTTTTGGCTTGCTCCTCTAATGTCTTAGCCTCTGTTTCTGGTTGCTTTGTCTCCTCATTTGTAGGTCTAACCTCAGGCTCAGCTTGTTTAACTTCTTGATCTAGCACCTTTTCTTGTGGTTGTTTTTCTTTCCACAGAGCAACCTCTTTTTCTACCTCTTCGCGATTATTTACTACGATGTTATTCTCGGCAAATTTTTGAAGCATTGCCTCTTTGGTGGCACCGTCAAAATCACCGTTTAGATTAACATTGGTAATTCCATCGGCAACCATTTGTTTTACCAAGATGTCTATTTCGTTACCTTCCGGAGAGCGTCTCTGTCCCTCGGCATCACGCGCTGAGATAAAATAATCATTACTATCTTTGCTGGCTCCTACAACCAAGGTGTTGCCATTTTCGGCAGTATAGAAATTCTCACCATCACCTTTGGCGTAACCATCAAGACTAAAGTTAAAGAACCTATCATCATAATTATACTCACTCCCCATTATCGAAGCTCGACCGGCTGGGGCGGTTTCTTTTACTTCTTCGGCTTGGTTCTGATATTGTGCTGCCTCAGCCTCTAAAGTGGTTGCATTTTGTTGTTCTTGATGAATTGTTTCTTGTTGATTATCGCTTTGTTCTTCTTCCGCAGTTTTTTCTTCATTAGCAGATTTTTTAGCGGTTATTTTTTGTTTTATGCTCTCAATTTCATTGTCGGAAAGCCCCTGTGCTTTTAAGAAAGCATCAGCACTTTCAAATCCCAAATCTTTGCACATCTGCTGCAAAACGGCATCTGTCGTAATTATCTCGCGATTGACCAACTCATTTTCCGGTAGCTGACCTCCGTTTAATTTCATGTATGCTTGTAATTTAGGGTCTTTTGCCATGGCCTCGGCATACTGATATTGAATCTTAGCAACTTTGTCATTCAATATTGTATTAAGCTTATCCAAAGGTTTATCTTTGCTGTTAAATTCTCTAGCACCCAATGATTCGAGAGTTGTTTCCTTTAATTTTTCTAACTCTGAGCTGCGTTCGGTGCAGGCTTTACTCATAGCCTCAAGCTGAGCAGCTCTTTTAGCTTGAGCTTCCAGAAGCTTTCTGTCAAAATATTGGTTACCTGAGTTTTCGGCGGTAAATCCGGCAATTTTGTCTTGCAATTTTTTCAAATCACTCTGATTTGCTCTTTTTAATATTCTTTTTTGCAATCGCTCTTCCGAAGCTCTAAAAAACAACTTAAACTTAGCGCCCAGTTTTTTACCAAATTGCTTACTCATCCACTTTGTTGACGCATCTATGTTTTTGAGTTTCATAACCGCTTCAAGTTTTTGAGTGTTTCTTTCGACCGCATTATCATTTCGGTCTGCGAACCAACCTCGTGCTTTATAATATTGATTTGTAAACCAATTTCCGGCATTTGTTTTTTTCGTACTCCAATATGCCGAAGGATCCATATCGCGTATGGCCTTTTCCAGTTTTAATTTTTGCCCGACCTTCCAAAAAGACAGGCTATCTTTCTTATTTTCCAATGTTTGTTGTAATTGTCTATTAATACTGAAACCGCCGTCAAATCTATATGTTGCCGTTGCAATTTGAGCTTCTTTAATCAAATCGTTAACATCGTCTTTGCTACTGCGTTTTTTATATGAGGAGATTGCATCTGTCAGCTCTTTAGCGTCTACCTCGACCATGTTCTCACTGACCGCCATACCCGTAGTAGCCACACCGGCTCTGACCTTGCGATCGGAAGCAAAATCTTTCACCGCCTTGGCAGCTATTTTTTCTTGTGCTTGCAAAATACCTTGATCACCGCCTAAGAGTTCTTTTAGTTTTTCTTTATTTTCAGGTGTATTATCAATAACTAGTTCTCCCTTAAGATATTGATCTAAAAAGAAATCAAAGCTTTTTCGGGAGCTAAATTCTCCGCTCATAAACTCTCTTCCTACATATTCGCGGCGGTCTTGATTATTGTTTATATTTTCAAACTCCGGTGATGTATCGTTGTCATTTATGGGCATTTCAAATACTCCTACTAAAACAATGTTATATGTACAAATAATACCATCAAATGGGTTAATTATCAATTAATATGTCAAATTTTTGTCAAAATTAACAAACTTGTAACACAAAAATTGTGTATAAACTCAAGGCGCGCTTGTAGTTTTAATAAGCTTGTCATACCTTATAGAAAAAGTTTTGGTTTAACTAGGGATTTTTGAATGAAAAGGTTGGGACTCCTACTCGTTTTAGTAGCCTTTTTGCTTCCGTATTCGGCTTCTTATGCAACCGAGTACGGCGATTTGTACCATGTCGAATGGTGTCCATGCAATCCCGATGACCGCTACGGTCCGGAAGGAGCAGAAGTGCTTGGTACAACAGTTATGTGTCCTTGCGATTCTACTTTTGACGGCTACAAAAAAACTCTCGAGAAAGATTTGCGAGAAGTAGAACGTCAAACTAAAAAAGCCTTTCAAACAGCCAAAAGCTTCAAGTATTATGTCGGTGTCGATTATAATAAATCTCAGTTTAAGGCTGCCGACGGAGTTACCAATTTTGACGATATAATATTTTCTCAGGTCAATGGACTGGATGTTCCTAATGATTTGATGCTAGACGACCAAGATAATATCGGAATAGTTCTTGGAACTAGGCCGCATAAAAACTTTGGCATTGAAGCATTCTATAATCGTTCATATAGCAAAAATACCGTAACCCAAATCGATAATGACACCATAGGCAATGTAGATTACCATATGGTCAACACTTTCGTCAGTAAATATCAGGCTTATGGTATAGATTTAATCGGATATCTTCCGGTTACCGATTATTTTGATTTTTTGGCTTTCGTCGGTCTCGGAAAATATGAATTTGACAACGAAGCAACATTTGAAAAGAATTATCTTGAAGGCGGTACCGGCTCACCAGCGGTCGATACATCATCTTTCGATTTTAGTGAAAGCCAGTGGGCATGGCGTGTCGGTGGAGGTATACAATTTAACATCGCCAGAGGTGTTGTCTTAAGAAGCATGTATCGCTTTATAAAGGTTAATGGTGATGCAGTCAAATATTTGCAAGAATTTTCGGTTGGTATTCGTTTCTTGTTCTAAGGTCAAAGAAAGGAAACTCTAGTATATGAAAAAATTTTTAGTAATTACGGTATTAAGTATGTTCCCTGTAGTATCCTATGCTCAATACTACGGAGGTTATTATAATGCCGGTTACTATAATACCGGAAGTTATAGCGGTAGTTACAATACTGGTAACTACGCTGGTGTCGGACAGACGACAGCAAATTATGGTAATGCCAATAGTGCTGCGCAGCCAGTTGCGAACAATAATTATGTTCCTGGTACAAACTATTATGCTCCGCATAAGGTGCAGCCTAAAAAGCAACGTGAAATCGGTCAAATATCTGTTGGTGCTGATTATGTATTAGGTTATTCATCTTACAAAACAGTTGATTTTGTGGTGGATGCTGCACTAACCGATGGTAAAGACTATGTTTCTGATACCAAGGATCTCGATCGTAGTTTTAACTCCTTGTCGCTTAATATTGGTTGGCGCCCGCTTCGTTATATTGGGTTAGAGGCGTTTTATCAAACATCATTAGACGATAACAAGGTTACCTATACCGAAAGCTACAGCCATTATCCAGAATTTGCCCGTGGTGAATATACGGTTTCTTACAAAGTTTATGGTCTTGATTTATTGGGTTATATTCCGATAAATGATAATATTGACTTCATAGCATCTGTCGGCGTCGGCAAATATGATGCCGAAGCCAAGGTAAAAGTCATGGCCTATGAGGACACCTCGCACAATAACCTGCGCTCAACAAGCGAAAAGTTTACTGATTCTAAATGGGCTTGGCGTGTTGGTGGCGGCGCCGAGATATGGCTAAGTAAGCACCTAGCATTTAGAATTATGGGGCGCTGGACCAAAATTGATGGTGACTTCATGAAATATATAACCGAAATTAACTTCGGTGTCAGATACCACTTCTAAGAATAAAAATAAAAAAATCAGAATAAACCTTTTCTGTTTAAGGCATCTTCAATCCTACGCTTAGCAAGGGCGCAGTATTCCTCATTATTGTCAACCCCGACAAATTTGCGATTAAGCATAACCGCGGCAACTCCGGTTGAACCGCTTCCCATAAACGGGTCAAATATCAAATCTCCTTCGTGTGTAGAGGCTTCAATAATTCTGGTTAGTAAGGCCAATGGTTTTTGTGTAGGGTGCTTTCCAAATTTCTTTTCTTCCGGAGGCGTTGCCGCTATGGCCCAAACGGTTCGCATTTGATGATTGGGTTTTTTTATAAAATCTTTTGGAAAATTACCGTTTTTCATCGCCGGATAGTTAAAATAGTGCTTGGCTTTTTTATTTTTTCTGGCCCATACCAAACTTTCATGACTAGCGGTAAAATACTTACAAGAAAGGTTAGGGCTTGCATTCGGCTTAAACCAGATAACATCATTAAGAATATGAAAGCCTAACTGTTGCATGGCAAATCCACAAGGGTGGATGCTGTGATAAGTTCCCGATACCCAAATGGTCCCGTTTGGTTTTAATAATCTTTGGCACTCAGCAAGCCATTTTTTGTGAAACTCAAAATTAGCCTCAACACCACGGCAACTATCCCATTTTCCTTTATTTATTGAAACAAGTTTACCATTTTGGCAGCTCGTTCCTACATTAGAGATCATATAAGGAGGGTCGGCAAAAATCATATCAAAAGACGCATCAGGAGTGTTTTTCATAAATTCAAAACTGTCCTGATAAAATATTTTGTATATATCTTCCATATGGCATCCTCCTCAGAGTTTAATATGCCGTTACAAGAATTTTTATTCAATTATAAATTAGGTTTAATCCAACAAAAAAGCGCCGCTATTAAAGTAGCAGCGCTTTTTTGTTGCTATATTTTATTTTACTTCTTCAACCACAACGGCATTACCGTTTCTAAACATTACTTGATTATTGCCGCAAGATGCTCCTTCGCACGAAACTCTTTCGTAAGAAACTTCCGAAGAAGTTTTGGGCTCATATACGGTTCTGGTAGTTGTTTTTTTGTATACGACCTCTACAGGTTCTTTAGTTTCGGTGACTGTAGGAGCGCAGTTATTTTGTGGGCATCCGCAAGAAGCACAGCCACAATTGTTTTGTGCCGAAACGATTCTAACCGGCGGACAGCAATTTCTGCATCGATTCGATTCGCGATAGCGAAACTCTTGAACCGGAGCAACTTGCTGAACTTTTCTATATGTATATCTATAGCAAGTTCTGCCATCAAAATAATCACAATCGGCAGGAGCTTGAGTGACGGTTCTGTAGGTTCTTACCGGTTCATCATTTGAATCAAAGCAAGCACAAGCTGACAAAGCAGCGGCAGCTAAGACTATTCCTAAAAACTTTTTCATATTAAAACCCCTCTAAAATATTTTATTTTGTCCAAAAAACTCCAATTTTTATCCAATATATATAATATCTAACCTAAAATCAAGCTTTTAAATTTTTGGTAAGTCCATCCTATTGTTTTGGGGCCGGAAAATGCAATATTTTTTTTGTAGGTTTTTTGTCGTTTTTAATTTCCGGTTTATATCCGCCTTCGGTACATAATAATTTATCTGAATCGTAAACTTTACATTTCACGGGAATAACCGCATCTTTTTCAATCAAATCACCATCATCATCTCTGGCAAAAACCAAAGTGTTGCATCCTAGTTGACCGCAGTTAAAAGGAGCGTTAAGAATAAATACAAAATCCTGATTAGGATATTTTGCTACATAGAAATCCTCAAATCTAACTTCTTTAGGAAGTTCATCGGAAGCCGGTCCGAATTCTCCGTCAAAGACATTAAATGTTTCTTCTTTTGTTATGTTGAGCTCATTGAGATTATCGCTTGCTGCACTATAAAATAAGTACAGCTCTGCAGCTTCGGTTCTAAAAGTAGCGCCTAAAAACAAGCTAAATAGCAATGCGGCATATTTCATTTTTTTACTCCGCTATGGTCAAAAATTAAATACTTTTTAGTAGTTTATAGTTAAATTATTAAAATAATCTTTAACATAACCGAGGAATTACAATGAAATTAAACAAATTGGTGAATACTTTAGCAGATATTGAAATAAAAGGGATAACCAACGATTCAAGAGAGGTTGCACCTGGTTTTTTGTTTGGGGCGGTTCCGGATACCACGTATGTTGCCGATGCTGTTTCCAAGGGTGCTGCAGCAATTATTGTCCCACAAGATTACGAAGGCGAGGCAAAAGGTGTGGAGTTTATTCACTCAGAAAATCCATCTTATACCTACGCTCAGGCGGTTGCTAAATATTTTGGTAAAACACCGGAGCATTTGGCAGCAATAACCGGTACTAACGGCAAAACCTCTATTGCCGACTTTGTACGACAAGTTCTTACTATGATGGGATATAAAGCAGCCAGTATCGGGACCTTGGGACTTATAGTTGGTAACGAGGCGCCGATTCCTTCGCCAAATACTACTCCCAACAATGTCGCTTTGCATAGAGAGCTAAAGAAAATAGCCGATGATGGAGTTAATTACACAATTTTAGAGGCCTCAAGCCATGGTCTTCACCAAAATCGCCTTGGTGGATTAACTTTTGAGGTGGCCGGTTTTACTAATTTAACAAGAGACCATCTTGATTATCACAAAACTTTCGAAAACTATCTTGACGCAAAACTGATTTTATTTAGGCAAAATCTAAAGCAAGGCGGAACGGCGGTTTTAAACGCAGATATAGATGTCTACGGAAAAATTGCTGCAGTCTGCGAACAAAGAGGTCAGAAAATAATTTCTTACGGTGTTGGCGGTCAAGATATAAAACTACTAAATTCCGAAGCACTTCCTCATGGTCAAAGACTTGATATTGAATATTTCGGGCAACAAAAAAGCATCGAAATTCCATTGGCCGGAAAATTTCAGGCTATGAATGTTTTGTGCGCATTGGGAATGCTTGCAGCATTTACCGGTTTACCCGATGATGTAATAAACTATATTGGCAAAATCAAAGGTGCAAAAGGTCGTTTAGAGCTTGTTGCAACCACAGCCAACGGTGCCGGAGTTTATGTTGATTATGCTCATACCCCCGATGCTCTGGAAAATGTATTGCAAGCATTGCGTCCGCACACTCAAGGCAAACTTCATGTTGTTTTTGGTTGTGGCGGAAATCGCGATTCCGGCAAACGCCCGATTATGGGAAAAATAGCTCACGACTTGGCAGATGTCGTTTATGTTACCGATGATAATCCTCGTTTTGAAGAAGCCGAAGATATCAGAAATGAAATCATTCCGGCATGCCCCGGAGCCTATAATATCGGTGATAGAGCCAAAGCTATTCAAATGGCCATAGATAATCTCCTGCCCGGAGATGTTTTGGTTGTGGCCGGTAAAGGGCACGAAACCGGTCAATATATCAAGGGCGAGGTAAAGCCATTTAGCGATCACGAAGAAATATTGAAAAACATATAGATACGAAAAAGGCTTGAACTTTAGGTTCAAGCCTTTTTTTCTTAATCAATGTCGCTGTCTAATATAATAAATTCATCATCGGCAGCCATATTTAAAACTACTCGAGCTCTTTCATCTAACAAGTCTATGTCTAAGCTGTTGTCAGAGAGGTGCTGTACTTTTCTTTGCAGCCTTTGTAGTTGCTCGGAGTATTGTTGTGCTGTTTTCTGAGCTTGGGCAATTTCTTCTTTTAAGGCAAAATATCGATATATGTTTCTTTCTCCGCAAAAACTATGAAATCCGAAATATACTACAATAAAACAGCTGATTAATATCAACCAATATTGTCTGAATTTTTTTTGAATGTCCAAGCCGAAATCCATAATATCTAAGTGCCTTTTAAAATTTTATATCTTTTATTTTAAGTAAGACTCGCTCACTATTTTCAATATGAAATGAGTCAACCAGATTAAAGTTAAGAATTAGTTTAACGAAAGATTTTTTTACAAAAAAAATCCTGCCGTTTTCGCGGCAGGAAAATACTCAATAATTATTACCATTTAGATGCGACACAGTTGTTTCCTTGCCATTTCCACGCAACAACTTTATTGTCGTTTAATAAAAATACGGTCTTACACATATACTCCACTTCATATCCCGGAGACCAGAACGGACCATCAAGCTGATATTCATTCAAAAACGGGTAATACACATCATCTTGTCCGTAAAGCTCACCGGCAGGGGCATAAGTGTAATATTCGGAAGGCACAAAAACATCATCAATATTAGTATAAGCCAATACTGTCGTATTATCGTTTATAATTTTTATGGCCGAAGGGGTACCGAATTTTTTAATGATTTCGCCTTCTGATGCCCCCATATATTTGTTAAGCATATTGTCATAGTCTTGAGCTGTCGCACAAGCAGTAAGTGTAGCAACGGCACCAACAGTCATTATTTTGCGAAAAAAACTCATCAGCTTATCTCCTTATAAAAAAATCCATAAGTATAGATAAGTCTTGATTAAAAATTTTCAACTAGTGATAAGTTCTGATAAGCGAGCTCAGGATTCCTTGAACTTTAACTCTTGAGGCGGGGAATCTTCTGGTTTCGTAAGCCTCATTTTTGGGGATTAACAAAACATCAGGTCCATCTTTTTTAATTTGTTTAAGAGTAGCTTCAGTATTATCCACCAAGGCAACGACTATATCACCGTTTTGTGCAGTATCGGCCTTTTTAATAATGACGGTATCACCGTTAAGAATACCGGCCTCTATCATTGAGTCACCTTCAATTTTAAGGGCATAATATTCTCCGTTTCCGAGCATATCTGCCGGCAGAGAAATTTTATCGGTTTCGTTTGCAATAGCCTCAATCGGAGTTCCTGCAGCGATTTTTCCATAGAGAGGAATTTCTACATCATTTGCGGCAGAAAGTTTTTCTTTGGCTTTTTCTTCCGCAACAATGCTTGAGGGCTTAAGTTTGGGAAGTTTCAGCACTTCCAATGCACGAGCCTTGTGGGGGAGTTTGCGAATGAACCCGCGTTCGACCAAAGCATCTAACAAGGCGTGAATGCCCGATTTTGACTTTAAGCCGAGAGCTTCTTTCATCTCGTCAAAAGACGGACAACATCCGGTTTCTCTTGTTGTTTTATGAATAAACATCAAAAGACGATACTGTTTAGGTGTCAACATTTTGTATAATCTCCCCTTTGGTTGTTATATATATGTTCTAATTTAGTTCTTTAAGGATGTCAACGATTTTTAGCAAGTATAAAAGATTATATGGATAACAAATATTTATTGAAAAAATTTTTTGAATATGCTTATATCGGAAATAGTTGTTTATAAGAAACTTTTTTAGGAAACAGAAATGACAGTTGAAAGCAATATTCATCGCGAATCAAGACTTAATAAGTTAAAAAATCTTCAGCAAATGGGCTACAATCCGTATCCCTACAGATTTAAGCCCACGGCCTTTGCCGCAGATCTGCAAGATAAATACAAGGATTTGGCAGCAGGTACCGATACCGAAGACAGGGTTGTTGTTGCAGGAAGAGCAATGGCCGTTCGTAACAATGGTATGTTTATAGATATAAAAGACATTAGCGGTAAAATACAGGCTTTTTGCCATAAAAATCATTTGTCAGAAGAAGATCAAGAATTATTAAAAAATCTTGATGTCGGTGATATTGTTGGTGTTTCTGGCTATGTTCGCCGCACTCCGCGTGGCGAGTTGTCAATTGCCGCCGAAAAATTTGATATAATATCAAAGTCCTTGCAAGCTTTGCCGGAAAAATTCCACGGTTTAACCGATATCGAAGCTCGTTATCGTCAGAGATATGTAGATTTTATCATGAATGACGACAGCAAGGAAATATTCCGCAAAAGATGCGCCATAACCTCGGCTGTTCGCCATTATTTTGAACAACACGGATTTTTAGAGGTTGAAACTCCGATGTTGCACCCGATTATGGGCGGCGCTAATGCCAAACCGTTCATTACTCACCACAACAAGCTTGATATGGACTTATTCTTGCGTATAGCGCCGGAATTGTATTTAAAGAAATTGGTTGTCGGTGGCTTTGACAGAGTTTTTGAAATCGGCCGCAACTTCAGAAACGAAGGTATAGACAAGACCCATAATCCCGAATTTACAGGATTGGAAGCCTATCAAGCCTACGCCGACTATAACGATATGGCAGAATTAATTCCTGATTTAATGCGTTTTGTTGCCAAAGAAGTTTTGGGTACTACCGTGATAAATTTCAGAGGCAATGAGATTGATTTAGCCAAACCGTTTGCCAAAAAATCAATGATAGATTTGGTCAAAGAATATGCCGGAGTAGATTTTATGGAAGCCAATACCTTGGAAGAGGCTCAAGCTATGGCCAAATCGGTAGGGGTTGACGCTTCTGACTGCATTTCTTGGGGTAAGGTAATTTCCGAGGTGTTTGATGCCAAGGTAGAAGCCAATTTGATACAGCCGATATTGGTAATGGATATGCCGAGAGATATATCACCGTTAGCCAAAACACATCGTGATAATCCCCGTTTGGTAGAGCATTTTGATGCCTATGTTTGCGGTATGGAAATGGGCTGTGCATACTCGGAATTGTCCAATCCGTTAGAGCAAAGAGAACGTTTTGAGGCTCAATGTGCCGACAGAGAAAAAGGCGATGACGAAGCTCAAATGTTGGATGAAGACTTTGTAAACGCACTGGAAAATGGTTTTCCGCCCAGTGGAGGTATGGGAATGGGAATAGACAGATTAGCAATTTTGCTCACCAATGCCGAAACCATTCGTGATGTTATTGCCTTTCCGACCATGAGAAGAAAAGACTAGAACTTGCCTAAACTAACGCCGACACAATTAAGATATATACTTATCAAGAGCTTGCATATCTTGGTTGTGTTGGTGTTATGTATGATGTTGTTTTTCTACTTTAATACAGGCAAAGATAGTTCGGCGCCCCAAGCAGCGACAATTGAGCCTGAATTACCGGTTTTACAAGAAATATCATCTTATGAATTGTTTTGCGCCAATAATAAGGATATAAATTGTTGGCAGATATCAAAGCCACAGGAAAAAAAGGCGCAAGAAGATACACCAAATGTTGTTTTGATGGACACCGGCGAAATAGATGAGGACTTACGACAAAAGATATCATTAATTGCCGGTAATGGTTATGATGTAAATCTTGAGTTTAACGGCGATATGCATGAAATGTTGGACAAGCTCTATGAAGAAGAGCTTCCTGATGATGTAATCGACGAAAGTATCAAAGCAAAGAAGCCGCATTTAAAAGAAGTTACATTTGTACCGCCGCACAAGCCTGCATATTGGGGTGATGAGCCCAAGGTTGTTATTGTAATTGATGATATGGGAATAAGCAAAAAACGCACTGCGGATATAATAAGCTTGCACTATCCTTTGACTGCAGCATTTTTGACTTACGGGAACAATCTTGATGCGCAGGTCGCAGCAGCAAAAAAGGCGGGGCACGAGATAATGCTGCATACTCCCATGGAGGCGTCTAGCAATATAGATGCGGCACCTGATGTATTAACCACCAAGATGAGCTTAGAAGAGCTTGCTGCAAATTTTGAAAATATGTTAAATAATTTCCCCGAAATAAAAGGGATAAATAATCATATGGGCAGCAAGCTGACCGAAGACAAATCCAGAATGGCGGTGATAATGCAGATATTAAAAAAACGCGGTATGTTCTTTTTAGATTCCAAGACATCAGCAAAATCAAGAGCAGAGGAGGCCGCCGCGGAAGAGGGAATAGCCTATGCTCATCGTCATATATTTTTAGATAATAATAATGATAAGGCATATGTATTAGGACAGTTAGCTAAAGTAGAAAAGTTGGCACAAAAGAACGGCTATGCAATAGCCATAGGACACCCGAAAACAGCGACCTTTGCCGCACTTCAAGAATGGCTCCCGAGCTTGCCAAACAAAGGAATAAGGCTGATACATTTGAGCGAAGCCATAAAAGTTTTGCATCCTAGTTTTGATAAAAAATAAAAAAAATCAAAAATAATAAAAAAAAAGCTTGACCGATAAAAAAAATATCTGTATAAACCACCTTGTCACTAACACTGGTCCCATCGTCTAATGGTTAGGACATCACCCTTTCACGGTGGTAATATGGGTTCGAATCCCGTTGGGATCACCAATACAAAAAAGGTCTCCTTTATGGAGGCCTTTTTTGTATTGGTAATTTAATTGATTCGAACCCATAGAAATGGGTTTGACAAGGACGAGAGGCAGACGGAAGTATGCCGGTGAGGCTTTAGCCGAGCGAGGACGCAGAGGCGCAGAGAGCAAAGCGAACAAGCCAATCCCGTTGGGATCACCAATTCAAACGGCAGTCATGAAAATGGCTGCTTTTTCTTTTATTTCCAAGGCTTTCATCAAGTTCGGATGTTTCATTTTCAAAAATTGCATTTTGGGATGTTTTTTCGAACTCGTTTGTTTGTATTTCTTTATTTTTCAATTGGTTATTGTTTGTGATTGAAAATATATCTAATTTAGAATATAATTGTTGCAGATTAACCATTTAAATAGGATATACTGATGTCAGGTGATTTATTTTTGTATCATGGTTTTAGAAAATCAGAAGATGTTCGCATTGAAAATGCTAACATTCCGGTATCATGCCGGGGAGAAGGAGCCGGCGGACAGAGTGATGGATTTTATGTTTGGAACAATATAGAAAAAGCAAAAGAATATTTAGGTGGATATAAATGTGATAATCCTGTTATCTGCAAAATTAAAGTACCCGAAGATGAGGTTAAATATCCTCAATGGCAAATTGATTATGAGGCTTTAGGAAACTTTACCGATACTGATTATGAAAAACAAAAACAGATGTGTACAAAGTTAGCTAAGTTATTTGTAAAATATAAGGAGAAACTTTCTACGTCTTGTAATTATAAGGAAGATTTAAAAAATCTTGACGAAAATGGATTTGAATTGTTGTTTGCAAATGAGACAAAATATGGTACCGTAAGAATTTTGATAGAACCTAATAAATCTAATGCCAGACTGGCATTATATGAAGGAAATCTGTTGTATTCTGGTTGTGAACAAGCTCTTAATGATTACATGTTCACTCATTCTGACGGATATTTAAAGGAATATAATGAATTATTGAAAGAGGGGCTATCTTGTCATAATGTAGCATTTAAATATGTAGGAAACAAAGAATTAGAAGTTGTTGATGTTTATGATGGACTAGGCAATAAAAATACTGATTTAACCAAACAATTTTTACCGGAGAAAAAACAGCAGGCTTTGCCTGTGTCAATGATTTTAAGGAATATGCATTCAAGAAACTAGTTCGTAAAACGTGAGTTAAGCATCACCAATAAAATAGCCTCCCTTGTGGAGGCTTTTTTATTGGTGATACTAACAGAGTTAAGAAGACATTGGGTTCGGAGCGGGTAGTTGGTGAAAACAAGCATTGAGTACAGGTTAACTTATCCACAATTTTTAATTTATTTTTTCGCAAGATATTGACTAAGCCGTCGGGCTAGTGTACAAATGTAGGTATGATATATTAGTGTATCATGAGGCGACCTAAGAGAATTAGGTCGCTTTTTTGTTTTTAAATCACCAACGCTTTGGGCTTTTTTTAAGCCTAAGGCGTTTTTTTATGAAAGGGAATAGTAAATGGACATGTTCAATAAGTATAAATCGCCGCTTGGTTATCAAACCGGTGAAAATCAGATTGATAGCTATGGCGTTGACCACAGCGGGTTCACATTGCGTGATGAGATAGCCTATCAAATGGCTCGTCAACAAAGAGAAAACCAAATTATTAAGAACTACAACAATCAAGGCATAACCCAAGATTATCCGCAATCAGGCAATAACTTTTGGGGCAGTTCACCTGACAACAACTTCGGCTTCGGTACTTCGCAAATATCCTCAAATATTGAGAATATGCAAAACACGCCCGTGCTAAATGTTCAAAATCAGGCTCAAAATTTCAAACAGCAGGTAACCGATGTCCCGTTAACGCAAAACAACAATGCATATCTCGATTTTAATGGACAAGAATTACGTTGGCATCAAAACAATGAGGTAACTAATTCATGGAAAGCAATGTCGGGTAAGCCAGATTATCAATGTAAAGAATATGACAGCGTAAAAGATAAAGGACCATTGCCTGAGGGAAAATGGTTGGTAAGACAATCTCAACATCAGAATTATGACCAAACTCAAACAGTATGGGACAAATTAAAAAATAATCTTGGAAAAGGAAGATGGCCAGGAGGAAAAGA
Organism: uncultured Pseudomonadota bacterium; assembly: GCA_949297185.1. Taxonomy (GTDB): domain Bacteria; phylum Pseudomonadota; class Alphaproteobacteria; order RF32; family CAG-239; genus CAZU01. Next base: position 1,046 of record CASFRM010000016.1, on the reverse strand, counting down.
TTCTTGGGGAAATAACCGCATTTGGTTGGAACCCGCTCAAGGAACAGATAATAAAAACAGAACAGGTATATCCATTCATGGCGGTAAAGAATATGGCTCAGGAGGGTGTATTGATTTAACAGATAAGATGGATGAATTTACCAATAAATTTAAGAAATATGGGCATGATATGATACTTAATGTAAAATATGATAAAGATTGTTGGTGATTTTTATTGTATTTAAGGTAAATGCTGAATATATTAAAAGAAAATTTAACCGAAGGTGCAATTATGAAAAAAATCAAACTAATACCGTTTTATCTATTGTCAGGATTATATACCTTTGCAGTTTTTGTCATTGCAGTAACATATCCAGATGATATGACAAGTGACAGCATGCCATGGAATGCAGAAGCATTAGGTTGGGCATACGAAAATAGGTTTAACTATACCATTTTTACGATAATAGATTTATTTATAATAATTGCACCTTCGGTTTATGCTTGGAAGAAGCGTAAAACAAATCTCAAAAAAGCCTACATAGTTCTATCCATTCCGGCTTTTGTTTATTTGGCGAGATATATCTATTTTACTAATTTTTTTAATATATAAATTCAGCCATCGTGATGATCACAAATAACTTGTAACTAGGGGAGGTTTCTGCAACTCTAGGCTAACAGTATCACCAATAAAATAGCCTCCCTTGTGGAGGCTTTTTTATTGGTGATACTAACAGAGTTGAAGAAGACATTGGGTTCGGAGCGGGTAGTTGGTGAAAACAAGCATTGAGCACAAGTTAATTTATCCACAATTTTTAATTTATTTTTTCACAGGATATTGACTAAGCCGTCGGGCTGGTGTACAAATATAGGTATGATACATTAGTGTATCATGAGGTGACCTAAGATAATTAGGTCGCTTTTTTGTTTTTAAACCACCAACGCCTAGGCTTTTTGAGCCCAAGGCGTTTTTTTATTAGTTGCCTTACAGAAAACCCCGAGTTTACTCGGGGCTGAATGCCGAGGTGTTGGAACAACACCGCTCCACGCCAACGAGCGTGGTCAAA